>CATKYT010000013.1 GCA_949841245.1 uncultured Eubacteriales bacterium
ATAGTCAAAACCATCTTGATCAGATTTGAAGCCGATTTTAAGCATGGTCAACTTAGTGACCAATTCAATTTTTCTAGATTCAGACATATACAAAACTCCTAAAAGAGATTGCTTTCGAAAACTAAAATATTATAACATAAAAGGCACAGAAATACAAATAAAATTGCTATATTTTACAAAATTATTTTAAATATTTTTTAAAAAGTTTTGTCACAATTTTGTTCTCGAATTCTGTGGATAAAAAGCCAAATAGATTTAGATCAGAAAGATTTAATAAAAACTATAAGTAAGCTATTTATGTTTTAAAGTCAAGTCTAAAAGAATAAACAAAAAGATTTTGAAATGTGAAAAATATTTTAAAAAGAATTTGCAATTGAAAACATTATATGATATTCTTTATATAGTGTTAAGTAATGTTGATATGTGATTTAATGATATTTAAATTTGATAATAAATTACATCCAAGAACTAAATGGATTGATTAAGAATCAACTATATGTAAGTTAAATTTTGTGGAGTTCTATATGGCGGTAAATTTTGAATTATATAAAGTGTTTATGGCGGCAGCCACCAATCGCAGTTTTTCAAAAGCTGCTGATGAATTATTTGTTACACAATCAGCAATTTCTCAATCAATTTTAAGGCTTGAACAAGAACTTGGAAAGCAATTATTTGAACGAAGTAAGTCTGGGCTTGTTCTAACAGAAGACGGAAAGTTTTTACTTGAAACAATTTCAAGCAGTTTTAATGTTTTCATGTCAGTTGAAAACAAATTGAAAAATAATACAAAAAAGGATAATATTTCGTCAGTAAAGATTGCCTGTTCTCCTATAATTTTTAAAAAGTTTGTTTTTCCACTTTTGTCGAGTTGTATAAAGAATAATGTCAATGTCAATGTTAACAGTTTGACTTCGGATAAGGATAAAGTCTTTTTTGTCAAAGAAGGTATGGCTGATTTTTGTTTAATTAAAGATTATGGTATTCCAATAGATTTAGATCTTTACACAAAGAAAATTTTTAAATTAAATTATGTTTTCTTTTACAATCCAAATTTTTTTAACATATCAAGTATTGAACAGATTTCTAATTATCCAATTATTTTAAAATCGTCTGACACCAAAGGGCGAAAAGAATTTGATAAATCTTTTGCAAACATTGCTAATAACTGTTCTTCTAAAATTGAAGTATCCCATGATGATCTTGTTATTTCCGCTGTTGAAAGTGGTCTTGGTGTAGGATACGCTCCAAAAGAATATATTTCTGACGATATGAAATATATTGTTCCAGAAAAACCATTTTTACAAGAAATTTTGTTGATATATAAACGACAATCGCCAATTATTAAGGACCTTATTTTGCAAATTGAAAGCATGAAATAGATATATTAGTTTTTCTAATGTTTATATAAGCAGATTGGTATTCCAAATCTGCTTTTTTTGTTTTATAATATCGCTGTAAACAAAAGGAGGAAATGTTTATGAATAAAAAGTCTTTAGAATGTTGCTGTTGATACTTTTTTAGAAACAGAAACAATTATAAAAGAATTTATTTTTGTAGATACTAGAATTAACGAAATCGATCCAAAGTTTCATAAAAATGCTGAAATTGTAGAATTTGATGATATGCAATATGAAATTGATTATTATGAAAAACATAAAGCTTGGATTGAATAATGTGAAAATTCTTATTTTTACAGCGAAGCCGATGACCTTGAAAGATATTAATTATATAAAGGAGAAAAAACATGAAAATTATTTATAAAGAAGATGGAAAAATCGATATTGAAAAATCAATTGCTGGCGAAATTGAAAAATTAAATGAGATTGATAAAGAAAATGAAAGAGATCGTCAAGAAGTTAAAAAGTTGGAAGATTTATTGGAAGAAACTGAAAAATCTGATATGCCTAAAATTACAGAAAAATTCATTTCTTTTGTTGAAAAGATTAGCGAAAGTAACTCAAATGGAGAATATAATAAACAAAATAGATATGCGGTTGGATACTATTCTTCATATGTAAAAAATGATGAAAAGTTACATCTTTTAAAAGACATGGACTGGCAACTTAGGCTTACTGATTTAGATAAATATATTAAAAATGGGAAAGTAAGTTATGATTGTAAAGTTGATGTTACAGAAGTAATTCGTTTGCTAATTAAAATGAACTATGGAGAGGCTTATATTACACGAATAGTCGATAAAGATGATAATACTATATATTTAAATAAACTAAATCCTCATAAAAATCCAATTGAATTCTATAATACACAAATTAAAGATTGGGGGAAAGTTGCATGCACTTATTGCTTAGAAAAATTAATATCAGAAAAAAAATATCAATTGGCATTTATGAATCCTGTTGTTAGCCAAGGGAAGGAAATGCTTAAAGATGTGGTTGGTTTGATTGAAACTTCTTTGGCGTGTGTGTATCCTCAAAGAAAAGAAGAATTGATTGAATATTTGTTAAATAATGCCACTGAACCTGATTTAAGTGAAGATGAATTTGATGTTCAAACAACATACAAAGTTGCAGTGCAATCTTTGCAAATGATTAAAAATAAGGATTCTGCTGGTCAGGTTTGCGAATTTATTGCTAAAGCGAAAGAAAAGAGATGTCTTATCAATGATTTTGACATTTATAGTTTCCTTGCAAAGTTTGGAAAAGAAACAGGAATCCAAGTCTTTGAAGAAAAAGTAATTAAGCCAGCAGAAAAACGAAATGGAAAAGTGGGATACAGCGATTATCATGTTTGCAATGTAGACAAAGCAAAGGCAGTTGCAGAAAAATATAGACAGGAAAATAAACAATTTGAAACAAAATTAGCTGGCAAAGAATTGACAGATTAAAATTAAATGTGAACAGAGATGTTCACATTTTTTATATTTACTTTATCTCGATTTAAAAGTATTTGATGGTTGTAAGAAAAAAATCAATTTTATAATTTTGCGAATAATGTTGTAAAATTTATAAAAAGTGATCTATGTTAAAAACAAAATAGCAGTTTAAAAACAAAGAAATTAAAACATTTTTAAGGTCGGAATGACCCAAATTAAAGAAATTTAGGTCGAAAACTAAGATCAAACTTGATATGCAGATCTATGGTTTACCAGCGCTGTGCGCTACATGCTGTGCCACGTTAGCATATTTTGATTTGGCATATTTTATAAGTCATAAAATTCAATAAAAATTTTTAAATTAGTATAGAAAATTTGTTTTTTATGTGTTATAATTAATTCAAAGGTGAAAAAATGGATTTAGATTTTACACTTGGTCGTAGAGTTAAAGACTCAGAGAATAATTGGCAAGAATTTGAAATTGAAGACTTTACAGTGACAAAGCCTGTTATTTTAGTGTTTGGTGGAAGGGGTGCAAACAGCAATAAAGACACAAATGGTTATTTAAAAGTTATTGAAAGTCTTATTGGTGTTTTTAATGAAGATGTAGATTTGGTTGGAGTTTGCTATAATGATGGAACTTCAACAACTAATATTCAAGAAAGAAACATTGCAAGAATGGTCTTAAATTTTTTTATGCCACTTATTTCAACAAATGGCAGAAAAAGATTGTCAGTTGAAAAAGCATGTAAAAATTTGCGACAAGTAACAATTTTTGCCCATTGTTTTGGTGTGCAAATTGTAAATGAAATTACAGAAAGATTTATGGATGAAATGAATTATATTGGCTATTCTTATGATGAACAATTGAAAATTTTATCCAATATCTTTATGATTGGTTATGCATCTTGGACAAAAAATTCAAAGTTTCAAAGTTTGAATATAATTTCTCCATATGACACTTTTTTTCAAAACGGCAAAATCGTTTGGGAAGATGTTTTGTTTTATCTAGATGAAATTGATATGAGTCCAGAAGATAAGAAAGAATTAAAAGAGATTTACAAAAAGGTTTCTAAAAATAATGACAGTAGCGAGATTGAAAATTTTTATAAAAACAAAGAAAGATGTTATGTTTTGAAACGTAATAATATAAGCAAACATCAAAGCATTGATTTAGTTTGTTCAAAAATAAATAAAGGTAAATTGGATCATTATTTTAAAGGAGCAACAAGAGGTCCTGATTGGGAACCACATAATTGGGCAACAGTGACAGGGGATTATATTTCAAGATGTCTGTCTGCATCATTTTGTTTTTCAATTGCAAATTCAATGTTTAACGGAATGACCAGAAAACTTATTCCTTTCAGCATGAATGGTCTTCAAAAGCATTTGGAAGAAGTTGTAAAACCTTTAAATGAAGGGAAAGCAAATAAATATAGTTTTAAAATTTTAATTAAAGATTGATTTCAAAATAAAAAACACAACCTTGGTTGTGTTTTTTATTTGATTGGGTTGAGTTTTGGTTTGTTTTGTGGGCGTGGAAATTTAGGTGGTGTGTTTGCCACTTTTTTGATAATCAAAATGTTTCGTTCTAAACCACCTTCTTCAATGCAAAAGTATTCAATCTTTTCCAATTTTCCACCAAGCACAGAAATTGCTTTTTGTGCTTCTTGAAGTTCTTCTTCAAGTTTGCAAGATTTATAAATCACAGCCATTCCACCAACTTTGACAAGTGGCAAAAGATATTCCAAAAGAGTGTTAAGCCTTGCCACAGCCCTTGCCACAGCGACATCAAATTTTTCTCTGTTG
Source organism: uncultured Eubacteriales bacterium (assembly GCA_949841245.1). Taxonomy (GTDB): domain Bacteria; phylum Bacillota; class Clostridia; order Christensenellales; family UBA1242; genus Caccovivens. Next base: position 4,643 of record CATKYT010000013.1, read on the forward strand.
TTTTTGGCAAAGTCTTCTGCTCGAGAGTGAACGGCGATTGAATGATCAAGTTTCAATTTTTCAATTACTTCTTGCAAAAAATTTATTCTTTTGTTTAAACTGTCCACCATGCAAACATGAAGATCAGGTCTGACAATTTTCAGTGGCAAGGCAGGGAAACCTGCTCCACTTCCAACATCTATTACACTTGCGTTTTGTGGAAAAATTTTGTCAGGCAAAACGCTGTCAAGAAAGTGTTTTATGACAACTTCTTTTTCATCTGTTATGGCAGTAAGGTTCAGCATTTTGTTTGTTTCAATAAGCAAGGAAAAATATTCTTCAAATTGATGAAGTTGTGTTTCGCTTAATTTTTTGTCATATTTGTCAAACACTTCTTTTAAATGTTGCATTATCTCTCCTGTTTCTTTTTAATTAAAATTGAAAGCACAGCAATGTCAGCAGGTGACACCCCAGAAATTCTGGATGCTTGTCCAAGGTTGAGTGGACGAATTTTGTTAAGTTTTTCCACCGCTTCATCTCTAAGCCCTTTGGTTTTGCTGTAATCAAAATCTTTTGGGATTTCATTTTTTTCATTTGCCAACATTCTGTCAACATCTTCTTGCTGTTGTTTAAGATAGCCTTCATATTTAATTTCTGTATTGACAAAGTCTAAATAAGTTTTTTCACTTTCGTCAAACAAATCAAATTCTTTATCAAGTTTAAATATATCGATGTTATTTCGTTTCAGCAGTTCGCGAAACTTAACATTTTCTTTTGGCACATTTTCGCCATTTATTTGGCAAAAATTAATCAATTTTTGGTCTGTTTTTGCCAATCTTTGAAGTTTAAGTTCAATTTCCTGCATGATTTTCTTTTTCTGTTTAAGTTTTGCATATCTTTCTTCGCTTACAAGTCCGACTTGTTTTCCAATTTCAGTAAGTCGCATGTCGGCATTATCTTGACGCAAAAGCAGACGATATTCCGCGCGACTGGTCATCATTCGGTAAGGTTCATTCGTGCCTTTTGTCACAATGTCATCAATTAAAACACCAATGTAACCATCACTGCGTTTAAGAACAAGCTGTTCTTTACACTTGTTGTAAAGATTGGCATTTATTCCTGCAATTATGCCTTGTGCTGCTGCTTCTTCATATCCACTTGTTCCATTGATTTGTCCTGCAAAGAAAAGTCCTTTAATTGTTTTAAGTTCCAAAGTGGGGCTTAGTTCGGTTGGGTCAATGCAATCGTATTCAATGGCATAAGCATCTCTCATGATTTCAGCATGGTTAAGCCCAACACAACTTCTTACCATTTCAAGTTGAAGGTCTGCTGGCATTGAAGTTGAAAATCCTTGCAAATACATTTCTTGTGTGCCAAGTGCTTCTGGTTCTAAGAAAAGTTGATGTCTTTCTTTGTCAGCAAATCTGACAATTTTTGTTTCAATTGAAGGACAATATCTTGGGCCAACACCTTTGATTTCCCCTGAAATTGCAGGAGCTTTGTCTAAGTTGTTTTTAATTATTTCATGTGTAAGCGGTGTGGTGTAAGTTAAATAGCAAACAGTTTTGTTTTCGGGCTGTTTGTCAGACATATAAGAAAAAGGTCTGACATCTTCGTCACCAAGTTGAATTTGCATTTGGTCATAATCAACACTTCTGGCATGAAGTCTTACAGGAGTACCAGTTTTAAATCGAACAAGTTTTAATCCAAGTTTTTTTAAACTGTCAGAAAGAACAGAACTGTTTTTAAATCCGTTTGGACCTACGCTTTCGCGTGATTTGCCGATGATGATTTCGCTTTTAAGATAGACACCAGTTGCAAGCACAACACTTTTTGCAACATACTTAACACCAAGATGAGTTGTGACAATTTTGTTTTCGCCGTCAAGTTCAATGCTGTCAACTTCTCCTTGGCGAACATAAAGATTTGGCTGTTTTTCCAAAGTTTTTTTCATTTCTTGATGATAAGCATTTTTGTCTGCTTGGGCACGCAAACTTTGAACAGCAGGCCCTTTTCCGCGATTTAACATTCGGATTTGAATGGCAGTTTTATCAGCATTTATTCCCATTTCTCCGCCAAGGGCATCAATCTCGCCAACAAGTTGTCCCTTGGCAGTTCCGCCTATGGATGGATTGCAAGCAAGAAATGCTATGGCATCAAGACTTATGGTAAGAAGCAAAGTTTTGTTTCCGGTGCGTGACAAAGCAAGGGCTGCTTCACAACCCGCATGACCTGCGCCTATTACAATGCTGTCAAATTTTTCCATTTCCATAATCAACATTATATAATTTTTCAGCAAAGTTTTCAAGTGAATTTTTGTTTTTTGTGAAATTTATTTGACAAATCCCCCCCCGTTATATTCTATTTAAAGATAAAAAATAATAAGGGAGAAAATTATGGGGAGTTTCATAGAAATAAATGACACTTTAAGAATTTCAAAAGAACAAGGTTTTCCAGAAGAACTGAATTATCAAAAACACATAAGTGTGCAAGGCGGTTATTATAATGCTGAAATGTTTAAAGAAAAAATTTTTGAATTTAAAGAAAAGCCAGCGATAAGATTATATAAAATTCCACCTGTAAGAAATTTTCTTGTAGAGGATACAGAAGATGGGAAATGGTTATATTGGGGGATGTGTCACATTCTGGAAACAACTTGTGATTATGAAAAGCAGACCACATCTGGAAAATTTAAGATTATTTACATCAATACACCAGAAGAAATGAAATCAACATTTAATGTTGTTGACAGAGTTTGGAGCAATGATTTCTTTAATAGAAATCAATAAAAAACTTTCTTTTAAAGAAAGTTTTTTTGTTTTATTTTCCTAAGCAGAACTTTGAGAAGATAAGGTCAATTATATCTTCATTTTCAGTGTTGCCAGTAATTTTGCCCAAAAGTTGCCACAGTGACTTTAAAGAAGTGGAAAGAATGTCAAGGGATAAAAAGTTTTCTGACAAGATTGTTTGAAGATCTGTTTGTGCATTTTTTAAAACTTCAATTTGTCTTTCGTTTGTAAGAACCAACGCGTTTGGATCAATTTCTTCGCCAATAACCATGTTGCAAATTGTGTTTTTAAGTTTTTCAATGTTTTTGTTTTCAAGTGCAGAAATTTCGATTTCATTTTCAAACTTTTCGATTGCACGGATTTTGTCTGTTTTGTTGATGACATACAGACATTTTTTGTTTGTCAACAACTTTTCAATTTCTCTGTCTTCTTTGCTTAATTTTTCACTGCCGTCTAATATAAACAAAATTAAGTCAGCGGTTTTTAAAATTGTTTTGCTTTTTTCAATGCCGACATTTTCAACGATGTCTTCTGTTTCGCGAATTCCAGCAGTGTCTATTAAATTGATTTTAATGCCATTGTGTGAAAAACTTTCGGTTATGTTGTCGCGAGTTGTTCCTTGAATGTCGGTGACAATTGCACGATCCTGTCCAAGTAGTGCATTCATGACACTGCTTTTTCCAACATTGGTTTTTCCAACAAGGGCAACATTAATTCCACTTTTAAAATATTTTGCACTTTCAGATTGTTTTACAATGTTTTCAATATTGTTGTAAAGTTCACGCAAAATTTCATATATGTTTGTTTTAAGTTTGGTTTCTTCTGTTTCTTCAGGATAGTCAAGTCCAACTTCAATTTCTGCCAAAAGTGTTTTCAGTTTTTCTTGTTGTTTCAAAATCGCTTCTGCAAGGCGACCATTTGTTATTTGCAAACTGCTTTTAAGTTCGCTTTCTGCTTCTGCGTTTATTTCTCCTATGATTGCTTCTGCTTTATCTAAAGTGATTTTTCCATTTAAAAATGCTCGTTTAGAATATTCTCCTGCTTCCGCCATGCTGGCTCCATTTTTTAAACATACTTCGACAACTTTTTGTGCCAGCAATGTTCCACCATGAATTTGAAATTCAACAATGTCTTCACCGGTGTAAGAAAAAGGTGCTTTGAAATAGACCATTAGACATTCTTCATAGACATTCTGTTCAAGTTCTAATTTCCCCAAATAAAGCAATCTTGGCGTGATGTTTGAAATTTCAAGATTTGACGCAGAAAAAATTTTGAAAGCAATTTTAAGACTTTCTTCTCCGCTCATTCTCACGATTGCAACTGCACCTTTTCCAAGTGGTGTGGAAATAGAAACTATTGTTTTATTTTTCATGTTGCAATTATAACAAACCAAAAGAAAAAACGCAAGTAATGACAAAAAATAAAAAAATGCCTATTGACATTAGGCTTAGTCAATGTTAAAATTTTGTCATGAACAGAGAACCAGTAATAAAATCACTTAATGTAATTTTAAAGAAAGGATATTTGCCAAGTCGTGGGAGAGAATTTTATGGGCCTTACACATGTCGTATGAATTGTTTGGGTCACAGCGTGTTTAATTTGACAAATTTTTTGATTGATGTTTTTGACCAAGAAACTTTAAAAAATGGACTTTCTGAATATGATTATTTTTTCACAAATGTGTTTGGTGGTTTTAATGAGAACAATTTAGAGATAGAACGAAAAAGAATGTTTAACTTCATTGAAAAAACTGGTTTGAAAGTTGAAATTGAAAAGGTCGGTCAAATTTTAAAACCAAACCAATATAAAATTGCTTTTTATGCAACTGACAATTTCAACAAAAAACGAAATGGGGGGGGTGGAGATTTCCATTTCATATTGCAAGAAAAAGATGGGTTTTGGTCAAGTAAAGCAGGGAATGGCGAAGTGGAATTTTTGCCTAAACTTGAAAAAACTTTGCCACATAATGCAGAAACTCGCTATCAATTGGAAGATGTGTTGGTGGTAACTAACCCTTATGCAGATTGTAACAGTTTGAAAAATGTGGAAACAGGTTCGCAACCTAATAATGCAAAAGATTTGGAATTGATAATTTAAAAAAGACCAAAATTATTTTGGTCTTTTATTTTTTATCTTTTATCTTTATATTCTCTTGGGAAGACAATTAAATATCTGTGTGGTTCTTCACCTTTACTGAGTGTGGTTACGCGTTCATCTTCTTGCAAAGCAGTGTGAATTACTTTTCTTTCACTGGCATCCATAGGTTCAAACTTGAAATATCTTCCACTTTTTGCCACTTTGTCTGCTGTGCGTTTTGCAAGTTCTCTTAAAGATTCGGCGCGTTTTTCACGATAGTTTTCAATGTCTAAAACGATTTTTTTGCGGTTTTCACTTTTGCAAACAATGTTCATAATGTAAGAAAGTGAAAGCATGCATTCGCCACGATAACCAATAAGGTCATTCAAGTTTTCGCCAGTTACATTAAAACGCGTAAATCTGTCTTCTTCAATTTTTTCAATGTTTCCTTCAAGGTCAAGTGTTTTCAATAAACCTTCAATAAATTCTTCGCCAGTAAATTTTCTTTCATTTTCTAAGAAATTTCTTTCTTCTTTTTCTTCTTGCTTTTCATTTGAAGAAATTTCTTCATCAGCAACAATCTTTACTTTTTTAGCAGGTTTTGTTTCAACCTTTTCTTCAACTGTTTTTTCTTCTTTTGCAGCAGGTTCAGCTTTTTCAGTCTGTTCCACTTTTTTCTTTATAAACTTTTCTGCAAAATCTTCATCATTTTCTTTTTTTAAAAGTTCTTTCTTAAACTGTTCTCTTTTTTCATATTTTTCCACAGCATCTTCGGAAATTGTAACCAAAACTTTTGCTTTTTTTAAAAATCCACCTTCATTTAAAATTTTGATGTCGACATCTTCTCTTGATGCTTTAAGTTCCAAGAGTGCATTTTGCACTGCTTGTTCAATGTTTTTTCCTGTTCCTTCACATGAACGCATTTTTCCTATTCTCCTTTTTCATTTTAATTTAGAAGTGCTTAAAGGCAAAATTGGGACTGCACCCCTTACATACATAACAACTTTAACATATTTACACAAAAATCACAAACAAATTTTCGCTTTTTGTAAATTTTAAGTGTTTAATCATTAATTTGTTTGAAAAATTATGTTTTTATGTTAGAATGTTGTTCAAAGGAGAAAAGATATGTTTGTAATTATTTCAGGTGTTTCGGGTGCTGGTAAAAATACTGTTATAAGTCATTTGTTAAATGAAAGCAACAATCGCTTTTTAATTAAGTCCGCCACAACCAGACAGAGAAGATTGGATGTAAAAAATGATGCAGATATTTACGACTTTTTAAGTGAAGAAGAATTTAAAAAACACGATCAGAACGGGGATTTTTTTGAAACAAACAACTATCGTGGTTTTTGGTATGCCACACAAAACAAAGAACTTCAAAAGATAATTGATAATCCTGAAAATATATATTTTAAAGACATAGATGTTCTTGGAACACAAAAACTTGTAAAATATTTAAAAGGGAAATGCAAAGTTCTAACAATTTTTTTGGAAGTGCCTGACGATGTTCTTTACGACAGATTAATAAAGCGTGGTGAAACAGATGAAAGGGCAAAATATCGCATTGCTCGTGGGGAAATGGAAAGAGAATATAAAAAACATTATGATTTGATTATTGACAATATTGATTTGGAAAAAACTTTGCAAATCATAAGTGAAAGATTGAAAAAAGAAGGTTATTAAACTTTCTTTTAAAATTGCTATTGACAACGACTATTGATTGTTTTATACTTGGTTTTGCGAGGTTTTTATGTTTGAAAATAAATTTACTGAATTAGATAATGATTTTATTACAATTTGGTCAAAAATTTTATTGCTGAGAAAAAAAGATGGGCTAGACATTTTTAATGACCTTGAAAGACTTGCAGAACTTGGTCAGGTAAATGCTGTGCAAGCATATTATTCAGTTCTTGAAGAAGGAGATAATCGCAATTCAGTTATAGACAAGATTGTCGATGATTTTCCAGATGATGACTTTGATTTTCTTCTTGCTAAGACATATAAAAAACAACTTGATGAAAATTATAAAATTTTATTCAGGGCATTCTTTAAATCATATTTTAGTAATGATTATGAAAAACAGTTAAAAGTAAAAAAACAAATGATGGATTTACAGTCTTTTCAGTTGCTTTGCAAAACTAAACAGATGTGTCTAGAACAATTCAACAAAACAAAAGACCCAATTATTTTAGAAAGATTTTTTGAAATTGCTTCTGGAAGCACACCTTGGGCAAATTTGGAAGAAAAAGAAATTTTCCAAAAATATAATTTTGCAAGGAAAAATCTCGTTTCCAAACTTCAAGAAAATCCTGACAACTTACAGGTTTTATTTGCGTTGGGCAAAAATTTATATTTTTCATCAAATTTTACATTATTTCCAAAAACAAAACAAGGGAAACAAATTCTGTTAAAACTTAAATCTAGACCGTATTCAAAAACTTTACAGAAACATATAAATGAGTGTAAAAAAGACGACAGTCAAAAAGAAAAATAAAAGCAGTTTTTACTGCTTTTATTTTTTTGATTTAGTTGTGGTTTCTTTAACTCGTCCTAATGTCATGTTATCTTTCTTTCGGTCCTGCAATTCTTTAACAGGGTTTTGTTTAATTTCATAACGATAGTCTTCGCCAAATTTTTCTGTATGGTCAAGAATTACTTTATGACTGGCAACTTGTTCTGGCTTTGCATTTACTTTGTTTTGATATTTAAAGAAATTTGCGGTGTCATCAAGTTCATTGATGTTTACATAACTTTCGCGTTGAGCAGTGCGTGTAACTGTGTTTTTCAAAATTTTACGGACATATTCAATATTTGACTGCAATTTAATAAGTTCTGGGAATTCGCCATCTGGAATGACTTGTTGCCATTCTTTCTTTTCATATTTCTTTAAGTTTTGCGCAGCAGCATGCAGGTGAGCAATTTCTTGTTCTAAAAGCATCTCCCAAATTTTCTTGATGTTTTTGTCGCTTTCATCTTGCATCATGGAATAGTATAAATAACATTCAATATATTCGTGCATCAAACACATTTCAAACCAACTTGCTGTTGGGTCAATTAAACTGCCATATTGGGAAACATGTTGTTCTTCAACCATTCCAATCTCTGTATAAAGTTCACGACCTTTTTGGTTTTTGTAAAACGCTCCAAGGTTCATGTAATAATTCATTGTTTGTTGTTCGGCAGCAGTGATAATGCTTACAGCACATTTGTCAAAAGGTGTCGCTTTTTTGTTGGATATTGGTGCTTTAACGCTGTCATAAGGGTGACGATGGTGAGAAATGGTTGGGCGACCAGGAGTGATTTCGGTGTAACCACCGACATATTTTTCTGCTTTTGCGCCCATGTCGCTTTCCAACAAATTGGCATATCTATACAAGTGGTCAAAATCTTCCAAAAGTGCAAAATCCAAAGCATCTTTAACATGCTGATCTTTAACATGTTGCGCTAAGAAAGCAGTTAGGTCAACAGCCAACTGTTCATATCCTATTGTCGTTTCAAGCAAGTTTTCATCGGCAGGTTTTAAAGATGCAATCAATTTCTGTTGTTGCTGTTCTTGGCGTCTGATGAGAGCCAACATTCTTCTTAAATCATTGTCGCTTGCGTGTCGGTGGAATTGATGACCAAACCAAACGGATTCATATTCTGTGCCGTTCATTAAAATGCAACGCACTCTTGTATAAGGGCTGACTTCATTTTTATCGTAAGATTTTGGTGCAAGGTCTTTCCAACTCATTATGCAACTTTCAAGTTTCTTAGGTTTTTCCAAAAATGGATTAAATTTCATATAATTCTCCTTCAAACCATTTTTGTCAAAAGTAAAGGTAACTATTCATTAATTAAGAAAAAAATAAAATCGTCCATTTCGGACGATTTATTATAAAATGCTTATAATTTTAATTAAATTTTTTTCTTTCACTTTCTTATAACAGCAAAAGATGTCAATAAGCCACCATAATCCAAAAGTAAATCCGCCAAAAAGAAATTTAGCAACACCAACACCTATATCTCCTATGTAAAATCTGTCAACACCAAAACCGCCTAAGAAGATTGAAAAAATGATTGTCAACATAGGACTCTTGGTTTTACATAATGAAATATTATCATAAGCATCTTCGTCTGATTTTGCAAGAGTGTTTTTAAAATACAATATTTTGTCTTCTGGGATTAAGTCTTTATATTGATTCAGCACTGCATTCACTTTATCATTTGTCATATTTACACCTCCTATTTAAATTTGAAAATAATTTTAAAAATATTTTCATATAAATATTATATGGAACATAATGTTCCATGTCAAGTAAAATAGAACAATTTGTTCTAATATATTTGTATGAGTAAATTTTCACAAAGATTGAAGGAGATAAGAGATGAAAAGGGAATTTCACGCAAACAACTTGCAGAAAAGATGTTTGTAAGTGTGAGATTAATATCTTATTGGGAAAATGGACAAAGAGAATGTGATTTTGATACACTGTTAAAATTAAGCAAAGTTTTGGAAGAAAGCATAGACTATATATTGGGAAATATAGATTATTGAATAAAATTTTTCAAATTAAGTTGACAAAAAGCTAAGAATTATGATAATATGTAGAAGTATTAAAAATACGAAAAGAAATGCAGAGTTGGCTGAGCGGTCGAAAGCGGCGGTCTTGAAAACCGTTGAGGTGAAAGCCTCCTGGGGTTCGAATCCCTAACTCTGCGCCAAATATACTAACTAAAAAGTCTTTTTTTGAAAAGGCTTTTTTCTTTCTAAAAACTACAATATACAGTGTTATTTGATAAAGATATCACTGCATACAGATATGACAATTTTCGTGATTTGGGAATTAGCATTTTCAAGTCTTTTTTCAAATTGCAAAAGTTTTGATTTTTTTGATTTTTTGCCCAAAATTTTGATTTTTTATCAAAAAATTGGCTGTCGCAAAATCAAAACTTCAAAAATCAAAACTGACCACCGAGAAAATCAAAAATAATCAAAAAATCAAAATTTCAAGCCAAAACCGATACAGATTGCAAAGAGTTGTGGTATAATGAAAGCAGGAGAAAAACAATGCTGAAATTCAAGAAGGTTTTATATTATTCTACATTAGTATTTAGTTTGGCTATTGGTATTTGGCATTTTTTTGTTCCGCTTATGTTTGAATGGTATAAATATTTGCCTATGGAATATGAAAATTTGATTGTTGGTATTGATTGGACAAATTATTGTTTTTCGGCACTTTTAACAGGCGTAAGTTTAATTCTTTTAATTTGGGGCAGAAGGGCATTCAAAGGAAGCAAGGAAACAAAAGAGTTGTATTTGTTTTTAACAATAATTTGGGTTTTTAGAGCATGCCTTGCGTTATTCATAGAGCCTTGGCCATTACAACCAGTTCTTTGGGCTGCAATTTTACAATTAGTTTTATCTTGCTTATGTGCAATATTTATGGTAACTGAAACAGTGCTCTTATATAAAGTAAAAGATGAGAAAAGAGAATTAAACGATAAAAATTAGATAAATAATCACGAGCAAAGTTTCGTGATTTTTTGTTACAAAAAATTAAAATTAAAGGGAAAATAAGAAAATGGCAGTAAAGGTTGCAAATATGAATGTAAAATGATAAAATATAACCATGGTTTACACAATAGGGTATGCGGGAACTGACATTGAAAGATTTGTCGGGATTCTAAAGGATAAAAGAGTTGATATATTGATTGACGTAAGGAGCATTCCGAGAAGTCAATATTTTTATCAGTTCAATGATAATTTTTTAAGCAAAAAGCTTTCAAATGTTGGCATAAAATATGAAAATTGGAAGCGAGAATTTGGTGCAAGGCAAGATTGTCTAGAGTTTTATACTGAAAATGTTCTTGATTATCAAAAATTTTCAGAAAGTCCCCAATTTCAAGAGGGGATTTCAAAAATTAAAGAACTTGTAAAACAGGACTTAAACATTTGTTTGATGTGTGCTGAAATTGACCCAATTAATTGTCATAGAGCGATTCTTTGTGGGAAAGAGCTTTATGTCAAAGGGTTAGATGTTATGCATATCGTAGCAAAAAGAAATGGAGAAACCCTTTTTGAAAGTCAAGAAGACTTTGAGAAAAGGCTCCTTACTTGTACAAAGGTAAATAACCTCTTCGAGGCTTACCAAAAACAAAACAAAAAAATAGGCTTTAAGCTAACTTAAAAAAGTTGGCCAGCCAAGTTGAAGTTAATCACAAAACTACAGTGATTAACTTTTTTGTTGCAAAAAGTTAAAAGGAGAGAAAGATGAAAAAACAAATTTGCATATTAACAAAGTCATTGAAGGATCACGATTATTGTGTCGCGGGGTTTGATATCACAACAGGGAAATGGATAAGGCTTGTAACCTCAAGGGATGGAGGGGCTTTTCCAAAAGAAATGTTAGATGATAATCATTTTAAAGAATTGAATGTTCTTGAAGTTGAAGTGAAACAACATGTGCCATATCATGTTCAAACTGAAAATTGGCTCGTTGATGAAAAAGCTGAAATTAAAAAGATTGGAACTTTATCAAAACAGCAAGTGTTTAGTTTGCATCCCATAGAAAAGACAAAAATGATTTTTGGAACAACAGGAAACGAATTACAAAAATCAGAAATTAAAAACTTAAATCATTCATTAGAAATGGTGAATGTAAGAGAATTACAATTTGACACCTCTATGAAGGGAGATGGAAGACATCATTATAAGGTTAAATTTCAATATAATGGAGATGAATACAATTTGGCGCTCACAGATCCTAAATACAGAAATGAAGATTTTAATCAAATTCGCATTCCGAGTGCAACAATAGTTGTAAGTATCCCTGCTGTACCTTATGGAGAAAATGATTTATATTATAAATTTGTGGCAAAAATTTTAATTTGACAAATTGAGAGAAGTATGGGCTTCTCTTTTTTGTTATATCAAAGTCTAATCTAAGAATATTTCTTTACAAACTTCATATGTAATTTGAATAATATGTTCAATTTCAAGAGAATGAAGTTGACCTTTTTTATTGTCTAAGTTTATATATTCATGCCATTTTTCTTTTGAAAAATCTTTTGTGAAATCATCTTCGAGTTCGCAAATTTTGTTTAATTGAAGTTGTATCTTGGCACTTTGTTTTTCTGATTCAAGAATATTCATAACTATTTCTATAATGTGTTTCATAAGCCCTCCGTAAATTTGGGTGTGTGTTTTATAGCGTAAACAAAAAGTAATTGCAAGTCTTTTTGCAAAGTTTTTAAAAATATTTTATCGGCAATAATTATAATGCTATTTGTTTGACTTTTTGCCGATATAGACAATATATTCCTTTTATAAACAAGAAAACATAATTGATTATTAGAGTATAGCGTGGAAAATAAAATTAAAATTTAATAAAGTCGAAAAAACTTTGCTGGTTTTGTGTTATAATGCAATTGAGGATGGCCCTATGGAACAAATTTTAGATGATAAATCAAAGTTGGATGTTTTTCATTACTGTACTAAAACAATTAGATTTCCGAAAGCGAAGATACTTGAGTTAGTGCTAGCGTTTTTTAAGGCAAAAAATTCAAAAACAGTTAATTTATGGGAAGTAGCACAGTTCTTAAAAAAGCAATTGGGTGTAGGACAAATAAATAATCGCGCAATAAGAGAATTAATTGGGAATGAAGAAAATGATTTTGCTTATATACAAAAAACGATAGAATCATACAACAGATATAGTGATAATAAAGTAACGGAAGATGATTTGTCTTGTATTCCTTTTATTAGTCGGCAAGATGATCTTAGAATAAAGCAGTCCAAAAATGTTAAAGAAAAGATTAAAGAGGAAGATGCTATTGAATACTATTATTGTTCCAAATTAATTAGATTTCCATTAAAAGATGTAGTCAAAGTTATTTATGACTTTTATTTAGAATTACAATCAACTTCATTTGAAATTAATCAGATATATAATCATTTGATATTGGAATTTGGTGTAGGACAATTTAATAGATCAAATTTAATAACCCTTTTAGGATCTAGTAAAATAGTTCCGTTTAGTACTGTAAAAGATCTTTACATTAGATACAATGTTGAAAGCAAAGTTGAAGATCAGTATGACTTAAAGATGCTTAAATTTGTTTTTGAAATCAATAGAAATCTACTAGCTGATATTGTAAATGCCTTAGGCAAGGACTTAATGATAAGCATGTTACAACAAGGTATCAGTAATACACTCGATTCCGTTAATGCTTTGAATCTGTTTTTTGATGAAGAAGCCGCTTGTACTTTAGAATTAAAAGATAAAAGGCGAAACAAGTTATTAGATAAAAACAATACAAGGCTATTTGTTAATTTGTTGAGTATGTTTAGTGATGATGAATTGGTTGAAATTTTAAAAGATGAAAAACAAATCAATGATGTTATTTCAATGTACATTGAAGAAAAAAAGATAGAACAAGAGAAGGAATCCATTAAAAAGACAATCCTTTATTTGTTAGACTTTGTGCATGAAGATAATAAAATCGCAAGGCTAAAATGTTTATTCTCTCATTCACTTGCAGAGATTTTTGCCAAACAAAAACTTGTTAATGTTGAAGATTTAGTTAAAATAAACAAAAGAACGGCAGTTGAATGCTATCCACAAAAAGAAGCTCTCATTAATATTGTAAAAAGGTTGCAGATAAGTTTGCCTGATTATCTTAATGAAAGATTTAAACATGTTGTTCAAATGGTTAATAAGGATTACAAACCTAACTCAAATTGGGAGAATTGGGTTTCTATAATAGAAGCACGAGCAAAAGGTGGTACTTTAGAGCAGTCAGGATCCCATTTAGGAGTGACAAGGGAAAGAGTTCGCCAATTAGAAAGAAAGTATCTTGAAGCTTTTAACAATCTGTATAATGCTAAAAATGGAAATTTCAAAAACTTAATTAGGGCATTTGTTAAAGATTCTCTATTTATTTCTGATGAAGATATAAAAACTATATTCTCATTTAATCCGTTGGTCTTTAAGTATCTTCTGGTAAATATAGAAATTGATGGATTGGGATACATACAAGAGTTAGATAAATTTTACTTTATAGATGATTATGATTGGTATAAAGAGTTGGTTATGTATAGCGAAAATATGCCCGCTCAACTACATAGAAACGAAATTGACAAGTATGTTAATGAAGCTTTAAACAATTTGGCTAAAAATGATGTAATAATAACCTATGATGATTGTTATAAAATTGTAATGCAAGATTACAAAGTACTTGGAGAAATTTATTCAAAAAATAAACTTAATTTATCTCAAAAGTTTAAAAGTATAATGCAACAGTATTATCCTAATGGAGTTAATATTTATGATGAGGAATTTTTATCAGATTTCAGAAATATTTACGCAAAGTTATATAACAATGAGAAAATAAAATCAGACCATGCAATAACCTCTATTATTGCTAGAGTTGGCATGCTAGTAGGTAGAGGACAGTATAAATTAAATGCTGATATTAAATTGCCTGTCGACCTTGTATCAAAGCTGCGTGAATTTATAAATAAGCAAGATATTGTTTTTGTGAATAATATATTTCATGAATTTGAAGATGGATTCAATAGCTTGGGAATTGCAAATAGATACTATATGCAGTCGCTGTTAAAGCTTCAACTTCCAGAATATTATTATACAAAAGACTATGTTAGCGTTTCAAAAAAAGATTATAGTGTTTATGATGAAATTATTTCATATATTAAAAATTTGGATTGTATTGTAACGATTGAGGAACTTCGTAAAAAATTTGCACAGGTCTCAGATATTATTTTACTTAATGCTTTAAATAATGAGAATATAGTAAATCTACATAGAAAGTATATATTTGTTGATAATATTAAATATGATGAATCAACTATAGAGAAGGTTGAATCAATTATTAATTCTATGGTTTCAAATGGACAAATCAGACATGCTAATGAACTTTACCTCAAACTAATGTTTTCATGTCCAGAATTTTTAGAAAAATATCGCTTAGAAGGACAATTTGAGTTGTTTTCTATTGTCTCTAATATTTATAAAGGGAAATTTACATTTAAAAGACCGTTTTTCGCTAAGTGTGATGTTTCTATTAAAGGTAGATTTGAACGAGTTTTGGAATTTGTTAATGAACATGAAAGGATTTTAATAGATGAAATTTTGGAATTTGCAAATGAAAACAAATTGTTTATTAACAGCATTTTAGATTTTATTGATAGTTTAGATGATTATATTTTTAAGAATTCATATGAAATCGAGAAGATAGATAGTGAGATTATAGACCAAAACTTGATTGAGAAGATTGATAAGATATTATCAGTTTCTTGTTTAAATGATGATTTTATATCTTCAAAGAATTTTAATGGCTATCACTTGCTTGGAGGAGGGGTAGATTGGAATTGTTGGATATTATATAGTATCGTAAAAAAATTCTCTAAAAGTTTTAATGTTATAACACAATCAAGAGTTTTTAAAAACAAAAACAATATAATAGCATATCCTATCTTTGTAAAAAAAAGTTTGCCAGCAGGAAATTATGAGAAGTTTATAAAATTTTTATCTGAACATTCTAATTTAAATTATGTGGAATTCGAAAAATATAAGGAAATTAAGGGGATCAATTAATATTTGATTTCCCTTTTTTTAATACGATAATAAATATTTTAAAACTATTTCGTGTATATTTCTAAAATATTTTCAAAATATTATAAAAATATATTGACTTCCTGCGAATTAGTGTTATAATAAGTATGTAGGAGGCACATATGGAGAAAGAAACTAAGCGTGAAAAATTTATTAGATTAGCTGAAAATCGAACAAACAAAGCGATAGAAATGATCCGATTGTTGGGTAATTTAGCAAACAAATCATCGTATGATTACACAAGAGCTGATGCTGAAAAAATTTTTAAAGCTTTAGAGAATGAAATTGATCAGGCCAAAAGGAATTTTAATATGAATGGCTCTGGTGATAAATTTAAATTAATATAGGAGGTTGAAAATGACACTAGGTTGGAAATTTCCATCTGCGATGGGTGGACAAGAGGTAGGATTAAATAATGGCGATATTGAAACATTCAAGGATAAACCTATTAAATATCTAGCAAGGGAGGCTGTTCAAAACTCTTTAGACGCAAATGTTGATGATACACCAGTAAAAGTATGCTTCAAAACATTTAAGTTAAAAAAAGATCGATTCCCAGATAGAGAAGGATTACTTAAGGCACTTGAGGGAGGCCTTGCAAAATGGTCACATATCCCTGATGCTAAAGATTTCTTTAATGAGGCTATAAATGTGCTAAATAACGACGAAATTGATTTCTTAAGAATTAGCGACTTTAACACTTGCGGGTTGACAGGGTCTGAAAATAATTCAGGGAACTGGCACGACCTTGTCAATTCAACTGGTGTTTCAGCGAAAGAGGGAAATAAATCTGGATCTCATGGTATCGGTAAAAACGCGCCTTTTGCTTGTTCTTTTTTAAGAACTGTGTTTTATAATACGTTGGATATAAACGGAAATATTGCATCAAAGGGCGTTTCAAAATTGGCCTCTTATGTTTTAGGATACAATACTGATGGGTCAAAAAACGAGTCGCAGCCAACAGGGTTTTATGGCCTTTATAACGATTATAAAATTGATAATATAAACGAATCATTGATGTTAGATCAGGATTTTAAACGAATAGAAGTCGGAACTGACGTATATGTGGCAGGTTTCAGGCAAGATTTTTTCAAAGATAAATATTTGCTTGTTGCTGCTATAATATCAGCAATTATTGATAGTTTTTTACTTGCCTTCTGGAATGATAAATTGATAGTTGAAGTTGATGGTGTAATCATTTCAAAGGAAACATTACAATCTGTTATAAATCAATATCAAAAACAAATTGATAAGACAACGGTAATGGTCTTCAATATGTTAAAAGAAGGCCCCGAGTGGATGGAACTACCATTTGAAGATGTAAATGGTTCTATCAAATTAGCGTTAAGATTAGATCGAGAAGGCAATAATAAGATTTCAATGTATAGAAGTTCGGGGATGAAAATATTTGATGATCAAAATAGATGCTCCACTCTTCGATATGTTGGGATTGCAATTATTGAGGGCGATGATTTAAATAAGTATCTTAGAAAGCTTGAAAATGCATCACATAGCAAATGGGAACCGAATAGATTTAAGCCCGAGATGTCTAAAGAGCTCTTAAGTAAACTATTTAAGCTTATTTCCAATGCTCTGAATGAAAAAGCGGAACAGTATCAAGGGGAAGAGTCTGATATTGATAAAGCTGGAGATTATTTACCCGATGATCTTCAACAGGATGCTGAAAATCAACAATCAAAAACAATTAACAAAAATCTCAACAAATTTGCTAGTGTTGAGAAAAAGGTTTATTCAAAAATAAACACCTCTGCCAATATGGCCACAACCATTCTTGATGATCAAATGATCGGAAAGGAAAAAGGTAAGGTGGGTGTAAATGGCAAAGAAGGAGGTCAGGTATATCTAAACTTAGGGAAGAAGAAAAAGAAGAAGGGATTTAGAGAACCAGAACCGGCAAATACTAATAAAGGTGATACAAACACGGGGAATAAGGATATAAATGTAAAGGCAAAACATATTAGAGTATTTTGCATTGATAAACAAAATCAGTCTTATCGGTTCATGTTTACTCCAGATATTACTAACGATAATTGCTATATTGAGTTTTATAAAATTGCGGAATTGACAGAAAAAGAACCTTTGATAATTGAGAAAATAATATCGTCTTCACAGCAGAATGTTACTTTTAAGAACAATAGACTGCTTGATATGAGTTTTGTTGAGAATGCGCCTGTAACTTTGGATTTACAATTTTTAAACAAAGACTATTTTACTATGGAGGTAAAAATGTATGCACATAAGAAATAAGTTATATCCATACCCTATTCTTGCTGAAACATATAAAAATTATGATTATATTGATAGTCACTTTGACATTGTCGTCGATCATGAAATGGGAAAGGATAAGTTAACTTTAAAATTTCATCCTGTTTTAAACAATGACGACCTGCAATCTTTGATAGACTGTGGAAAGGCCTCCTTTGTTTCACACTTAGAAAGTACTATAACAAGTTATAGAAAATTAATAACTGTTCCAAAAGAAGGTTGTGAAACAACGATTTCGGCTGATGATGTTGAAGGGGAGATTTCTGTTTGTTCATTTATTATAGCTAATTGTGATATACCTAATTATAAAAATAAACAATTTAATGAGGTTTACAGTGATTTTTCTTTTGATATAGAAAAGGGTAATGTTCTAGCTATTGGTCTTGAATATGAGTTTCCTATTGAAAAAGAACAAGATGAATACTCAAAGGTTCCTTCTATCTTTGTGGTTACGCCTATTAAAGACGAAAAAGAAACAGATATGAAAATTGACATAAATAATGATCGTATTAATATTCAACTTCCACTGAAATCATTTGCTCAATTTACAAAATCAAAATTAAATGAGGCGTATTCTCCGATAGTTCATTCGATGCTAATTGTGCCAGCGTTAATGAAATGTTTTGAGGAACTAAAAATCAAAAAATTTAATGGCGAATTTTGGGAGATTTCATCACGTAGATGGTTTAAGGTTATCCAAAAAGCATTAAAAAAATATGATATTGAACTAACAGAGGAAAATGCTGATTCGATAGAGTCATTTGAGTGCACGCAAATTATATTTGACAATACAATTAACAGGGGGCTCATGAATTTGTTTAGCCTTGATTTAAAAATGGAGGAGAACTAATATGAGAAAAATAGATTTATTGAGTCAATATAGATTGGTTGATATTTGCTCAATTCCGAATAGAAATGTTGTTATTGATAAAGCTAAAAACAATCATAACAATGATTGGCTAAAAGAATATTTCTCAGTAGAAAATCCATTTAACCAGTCCAAATTAGAAATCCCAGAATTTTCTTTAAAAATGGACAAGGAAAATGCTGTAGAAACAGACTTTGAAAATAGCAAAATAATCTATAAGACGTTCAGTGTTCTGCCGGATGCACAAACAAGCGACCCTAACATATGGATCAGTTTATGTTTTGGAGAGTGTTATAGTTATATGAAATATAGATGGCCTATTGATAAGGACTCTACTTTTGAGACGCACTGGCTTCATCCATATGGAAGAAAAAGAGGACTATTCTTTAATGGGCTTTCAAGACTTTATTGGTTTACTAAATATACATATGATGAAAGTCTAGATGATCCATTTGAAATTACAGCATTCTGTTTTAAAGATGTTAATAGGTTTAACGAAATTGTTTATCGAAGCTACCAAAATTCCAAAGATGTAAGATTAGCAATATTTAAAGGATTGATGCAATTTGAAAAAGAAGGGAATATATTAAATATGACCAATGTAAGACACGTTGCAAAATATGTCAGCTTTCTTGGAGGTGCATACTTGCTTGATTCATTCACTCAACAAGAATTAATAGTTAAGATTGTTAAAAATCTAAGAGAGAATTTTGATAACAAGGGTAACAAAAAGACGGATACTTTTAAATTGTAGAAATTAACAAAAAGAAGTTTAAACTTAAACTTCTTTTTTTGTTGACTTTTTGTTTTTATTTATGTTATTATGTTAATAAGTTAATTAACCAACTAATGGATATAACTACGGAGAGAAAATGGATTTTTGCCAATTTTTAAAAACAAAACGTAAAGAAAAGAATATGTCTTTACAGTCATTAGCTGAAAAATTGCATTATACTAAGCAATATATTTATTACATGGAGCAAGGGCAGAATAAGCCTTTTCAAAGTTATGAGAAATTGAAACAATTAGCAGATGCTTTGGAATTAAACAAAGAAGATGAATATAAACTCTATTCGTTGGCATGTGGAAATGATGGAGTGCCGGCCGATATAATACATATTCTTATTAAAAATAAAAAGTTACATCAAGAAATTAGAGAGAAATTCGCTGGGGAGGAGGTTTAAAATGAGTGCTAAAAAATACAATTATATATCTTTATTTAGCAGTGCAGGTATAGGTTGTTATGGATTCAAGGTGGAGAATTTTGAATGTATTGCTACTAATGAATTGATACCAGCACGAATGGACATACAAAAAGCAAATAATAAATGCAAATATGATTCTGGATATATTGTTGGCGATATTTCTACAGATCAGGTTAAGGAAAAGCTATATAATGAAATAAAAAAGTGGGAAAGATCTGAAGGAGTAAAAAATATTGATGTAGTCGTTGCAACTCCTCCCTGCCAAGGAATGTCCGTTGCGAATTTTAAGAAGAAAAATGAGATTGAGAGAAACTCATTAGTTTGTCACGCTATCGCTTTAATTAAAAATATAAGGCCAAGGATTTTTGTAATAGAAAATGTAGCAAGTTTTATTAAGACAATGTGTGTAGATGAAAGTGAAAAAACAGACACAATAGGAGATTATATAAAATGCCATCTTGGAAATGAGTACTATATTTATCACAAAGTTGTCAATTTTATGGATTATGGAGTTCCTTCTAGTAGACCAAGAACGATATTGATTGGTACTCGAAAAGATATGATAAATGTTTCACCTTTAAATATATTCCCATTGCCTCAAAACCGAATTCCTTTATCTCAAAGTATAGGGGATTTAAAATCCTTAAGTTATGGCGAAATAGATGAACATGATATTTATCATTCATTTAGAGAGTATCCTCGCTATATGGAAGAATGGATTGCAAGCATAAAAGAGGGTGAAAGTGCATATCAAAATGAAGATGATCTTAAACCGTATAAAATAAAGGATGGAGAGAGGGTATTGTTGAAATCTGGACATCTCGGAAATAAATTTAGAAGGATGTTTTGGGATAAGCCAGCCCCATGTATAACAACGAGAAATGATCAATTGGCCAGTCAGAGTACAATTCATCCCTCAGATAATAGGGTTTTAAGTATACGCGAATTAATGCGTGTTATGAGTATTCCAGACTCATTTAAATGGGTTTGTGGTGATGTCTCAGAAATAGTAGATAGGAAGGCTTTTCTGAAAAAAAATGAGTTAAATATAAGACGATGTATTGGGGAGGCTGTGCCTACAGAAATAATGAGAGCTATTGCTCATAATATTAAAGAATTGTTAGAGTTTGAGGACAGTATTAATGAAAAAAGCATTATGAATATCCAAAATACGAAAAATTTTTATATCTTATCATACCAAGAAGAGATTATCCTTGAGGATAAAAAACACAGTGGGTCTTTTTATACTCCACAAAGCGTGGTTTTTGAAAGTTTAAAAGCCTTTACTAATAAAAAAGAAAATTTATCTATACTTGAGCCTGCAGTAGGAATGGGGGCGTTCATACCGCAACTTCTGAGACTAGTAGGGGAGTCGAAAAATATTAATTTAACCCTTGTAGACATCAATCCAATTACCTTGCAAAAACTTAAAGAAAATTTTAAATTAATAGGATATAAGAGAAACAATTTAAAGATTGAGTTTATCAATGAAGATTTTCTTCAATATAATTTCGAAAAAAAATTTGATGTAACAATAGCAAATCCTCCTTATGTTAAATCTGATAATTTAAATACAGTTTTATTTAAAATGAAATATGCTGACAACAAAGTAAAGAACCTTTTTGGGTTATTTATGTATAAGTGTTCAAATTTGGCGGAAGAGAATATTTTTGTTATTCCTAAATATTTTCTAATGACCCCTGAGTTTGATAGTTTAAGAGAATTTTTAAAAAGCAAAAAAATCGTTTCTATAATTGATTTTGGGAAAGGTTTTTTCAAAGATGTAGGTATAGAGATAATTTCTATACACTTTAATAATATGTATGATGGAGATGTATATGTAGAAAATAAACGTTTAAATAGATGCACTCATCAACCGCAAAATTATATATATCATAACAAAGTTTGGCTTATATATCGTGATAGATGGTTTGATGAATATATCAACACACTGAAATTAGATGTTTTTAATTACTATCGTGACAGACAAATTACTAATAAATATATGAAAGATAGTGGAGAAATTAAAATATTAAGATCTAAAAATGTCAATGACAAGGGCGAGATTGTTTCTATAAAAGGTTATGACAAATTTATAGATAATGTTGATAATTTTAAGATAAATGAGTATTTCAATAAAGACTCAATCGTAATTACGAGTTTCACTTATAATTTAAGAGCAATAAAGTTGCCTAGAAATTGTATTGTGAATGGGTCTTTTGCAATATTGGATTTAAAAGACAAGTCAGATCAATCGTTGCTTGATCTAAATCTTTATGCCTCTGATGATTTTAGAAAATATTATGCAATTGTCAAAAACGATTCAAGATATACCTTGAACATCGATACAAATTCTATTTATTATATAGGGGTAAGGAATGGAACAAAATAGTTTTCGCGAATTATTTAAGGATTGCTCACTAAGTAAATCTGAAGGGGCATTCCTTTCAGATAAAAGCTATAAATTTGATACATTGTTTTTTGTTTCAAATTACATATTAGAGTATTATAGTGATTCTGAGACTTTTAACAAGGTTGATCATCGTCAAGAATGTTGTAGATATATAGAAGAAACTTTTAATTTAAAGCAGAATTCATCAGTATGTATAAATTATTTTACTGAGGTGCTGAACTTACTTGAATTTTCTAATGTTGTTATGAAAGTTGGTCGTAGTGCTTATAAACTAATTGATAAAGAGATGTTATCTTTCATATCAAGCTCTTTTGAGAATTCTTATATATTTTTGTTTATGTTGACCTATTATACATTTAAAAACGATGGCATACTTGATTTATACTTTACTTATAAAAAACAGCAAAACAAAGGAATAAAAAAAGAACTGCTTTCTAACTTGGAAATTGTGTTGTGCCAAAAATCTCATCGAGAAATCAAAGTTAATAGTGCGTGGAGTAAAATGATTACAAAATATCCAATAATTGTACTAGGATACTATTATGAAGATTATTATATTTCCAGAATGTTTAATATTGATAATATAAAAATCACTTTGAGACATTTGTCTATGAACAATGCTGGTACTCGGACGCCTAGCGATCTTATAAAAAACAATTTGTATCTAACAAGACTTGATGAATTATATATTAAAACTTCTATTAAAAAATTTTTAAATGACACAATTTAATACATAAGTAAAGAACAAATTTGACTTATTGTTTAGAATGTGATTGTTAAGATGTATATAACTTTAGCATAAAAAGGAGTTGAGTATAATATAAAATCGACTTTTTTTGTTATAATGGGAGAGATAAAGGAGGTGATTTGCGAAATCTGATTTTTGAATGGTAAGCGAGGGCTTACAACAGCTGGTGGTTAATTGCGACGGCTGAGAGTGTGGACGGAAGTGAGATGTAAGCGGAAGCTCACAAATGAAAATTGTTTTGTGTGTTTTGGATTTTCCATTCTAAAATGTTGACAATTTGGTCGATGTTTTAAGTTTTGAATATGGAGATGAAGAAATGTTGAAGATGAAAGAATTTTTAGAAATTAAGAAATTAAAAGAAGATGGATTCACGAAGAGTGAAGTTGTGAAGATGACAGGACTTAAACAATTCTCGGTGAGAAAGTATTGGGATTATTCAGTTGATGATTTTGCTGATAGTGATAAATTGATGCGAAATGAAGATGTTGAAAAGTATCGAAACTTTTTGATGCAAGAGTTGAAAGGAAATCCAGGGATAAGAAATACTACATTGTTTGACAAAATTAAAGAAAAGGATGCGAATTTTTCTGCAAGTGAAAGTGCGTTTTATAGGTATATGCGAAAACTGAGAAATGTGCTTGGGATAAGTGGAAAGGTTGGAAGAGCATATGAGTTGATTGGCGATACAAAACCTGGTGAACTTGCGCAGGTGGACATGGGCGAAATATGGATTCGAGATGTATATGATGTGAAAGTAAAAATTTATTTTTGGTGCATTGTTCTGATGTATTCAAGATACAAGTTTGTGTATTGCAAGCGAGAAGTGTTTACCAGTAAAGACTTTCTTGATGCACATGAACGAGGGTTTGCATATTTTGGTGGCAGACCAAAGACGATTATGTATGATCAAGACAGAGTTATAGTTGTCAGTGAAAACTGTGGGAATGTGATTTTCACGAAAGAATTTGAAACCTATAAGGATTTTATTGGACTGGATGTTTATCTTTGTAAAAAGCAAGATCCAGACGCCAAGGGTAGAGTGGAAAATGTCGTTAAGTTTGTAAAGACAAGTTTCTTTGACCACAAAGATTTTTGTGGAATTGATAATTTGAATAGTGATTTGCTAGACTGGTTGGATAGAACTGGCAATGGTAAAATCAATATGACAACTAGGCGAACTCCAAGGGATATGTTTAAAGAAGAGAAAGAGCATTTGCTTAAACACTCACCATATTCACTAAGAAAGAAGAATGAGTATATTGCAACGGCAACTGATTTAAACAACTTTATTTTTAGGAGCAATTATTATACTTTGCCAGCTTTTAGATTTAAGCAAGGCGACAAAGTTTTGATTGAGATTGTGGACGATTTTATAAATGTTTACGATGCTGAAACCAAAGAGTTTGTAGCAAGGCACAAACTATTAATTGGTAAAGGTTTAACTTCTAAACTTGCAAATAAAGGTGATGATAATAAACATTCAAGGCTTATTAAGCGAACAGTTGAAAGTTTAGGGGATAACAAACTTGCGGTTGAGTTTTTAATTGAGATCATCAGAGAAAAACCGAGATACGTGAAAGAGCAATGTGGGTTAATTAGAAAAATTGTAAAAGACTATTCCCTTCAAGAAATTGCTAACGGTATAAAGTGGTGCAATAAAAACAAGATGTTTGATGCAACTGAACTTTTAACTTATCTGATGGCGCATAGCGAAAAAGAAACTGATATTATGCCAATTAGGACAAAGAAAACTTATGTGAAACGAGCTGATGGATTGAATAAGTATATGCAACTTGTAGGTGGCGGTAATGAAGAAGTTTAGCATAACCGACATTCAAGAAGTTGCAAAGAAGCTTGGATTGCACCATATGAGCAAAGCATATTTCAACTTGCAAAACGAAAGCGATGAAAAGTTACAATTTTTGTATGAGTGTTTATATAAGGAATTAATCTTGCGAGAGCAAAAATCAAGAACAACAAAGATAGGCAAAGCTCATTTGCCAAGTTTTAAAACTTTGGAAGAATATGATTTAAACTTTCAACCACAGTTATCCAAGTGGCAGATTGAAGAATTGAAAAAACTGAATTGGCTTAAAGAAAAATATAATATTATATTTATGGGTGACTCAGGAACTGGCAAAACACATTTGGCGGTAGCACTTGGGCATTTCGCACTTTCTCAAAATTATAAAGTTTTCTTTTCCACACTTGAAAATCTTATTTATTTGCTGAAAACAAAAGAAGTGTTTAAATCAAGTGGTGCAAGAGTGAAATATTTATATGAGTGTCATTTGGTCATTATTGATGAGGTTGGTTATCAAAAGTTAGAAAAACAAGATGTGCTACTTATGTATGAGCTTGTAAATAAACTTTATAACAAAACATCAACGATCATTACAACAAATTTTGACTTTGGGAAGTGGGGAGAGTTGTTTCAAGATGAAAATATGGTGAATGCAATATTGGACAGGCTGACACATAATTGTCAAATAATAAATCTTAAAGGGGAAAGCTATAGGCTTCTCAATCACAACAACATCTTCAAAAAATAGAATAAAAATTAATGATTATTTGTTTTGATGGTTGTTTTAACCACAAATTGTCATAAAAACACACTATCAAAGTGTGATTTGCCGGCAAACCTGTATTGCCAACCAGGGGGAGTCAAATCTCTGGTAGATTAAGGGGTGAAAGCGGGCAGGCAGTCACACAGAAAAAGTCGCAAAATCAAAAATCGCACAATTTCGCAAAATCAAAAATTTTGTGTTATATGGTTTTTTGACTGTATTGATGACAACAAAAATTCAAAAACTTTTCAGGAAAAAATGTTCCACATAAAATCTGTAAGAGAAGCTTATGGAATTGGATTAAATGTTTCTGATGGTTTTGCGGTGTTAATGAATTCAGTAGTCGCTAACCCAGTGTCAAACAGTTTACCTTCTAATCTTGTTAGTTACAGAGATAAATTGATAAAAGAAGGAGTGATTGACAATAATTTTAAGTTTGTAAAAGACTATATATTTACAAGTCCATCTACAGCGGCTTCTGTTATTATGGGAAGAAATGCAAATGGAAGAAAAGAGTGGAAGACAAAAGGAAACAAATCACTTAAACAATTGGAAGAATCTTTATAAAATAAAAAAAGTCTGAACGACTTTTTTTATTGCAAATTTTTCATTCTTTCAGAAGCAAGATTAAAATAATATTTATCAAGTTCTATACCAATAAATTTTCTATTTAATTTTTCGCATGCAACACCAGTGGAACCACTGCCCATAAATGGATCTAAAATGATATCATCATTGTTTGTATGAATTTCGATGATTTCCTGCATCAATTTTAAACTTTTTTGTGTTGGATGATTTACTTTTTCATTTCCAGAAACAGTTGAAGTCTCAAATAGACTTCGCATGTAAGATTTATCATCTTGTTTATTAAAAATCCATTTTGCACCTTTTTTTACCGCCCAAATTGCAAACTCCATATCTTGTACATATCGTCTGTTGATGTTTCTAGGCATAGGGTTTGATTTTTTCCACACCAAAATATCTTTGACTTCCAAATTAGATTCTTCCATTTTTTTTATGATGAAACTTATATAACGATATGAGCAAAAAACAATGAAAGACCCATTTTTGTCTAAAATTTGTTCATATTTTGGTATCCAAGAAAACAAGTCAAAATTTTTATCCCATGTTCCAAAATCTATACCTTGTCTTGGAATCTTTAAGGTGTTGAAATTATTTTCATGAGAAATGTTATATGGTGGGTCTGTTATAATGTGATTTACCCTTATATTTTTGGAAATAAGCTCATCAATTATTGTATAAGCATTCCCTTGATATAAAGTGTAATTTTCTTTTGTAATAATGCTGTTTTCAAATTCTAAACAAATTTGGTTTCCAATGGCATTTGCAAGGAGTGGTGGAACAGCATTCCCTATTTGTTTACAAACAGCAACTTTTGGTCCATAAAAATAGAAATCGTCTTTGAAACTTTGTATTCTTGCTGCTTCTCTTGGAGTTATAGCCCTGTTTAAATAAGGATGAGAATTTTTACCATTGGATGGAGTGTCAAATCTTGTGTCAATAGTTGGACTTATATTGTTCCATTCCAATCTTGACCATGTTGTGGAAAACTTTTGTTTGCCAATATATTTTTTTGGAAGATATTCTTTTCCACTTTCTGGTGGAATTAGTTTCAACTTTTCTATTGCCAAATTTGAATGCGAAGATGCTTTGTGAAATTGTAAAACTTTTCCTTTAAGAAATTTTTGATATTCGCTTTCAGGTTTGTTTATATAAGGTGATAAAATTTCACCTTGACCACTTTCTAAATATGAAAGGTCAGAAATAGCATCTCGAACTGTCACAACATTATCAAGAGTATTAGGGAAATTTATAAACTTGTTTTTGCAAGCAATAAAAAAAGCTCTTTCTCTATTTTGTGGTACACCATAGTTTTTTGCATTTAAAACTCCACAGTTTACAATATATCCTAAGGAATGTATTTCTTTTAAAATTTCATCTCGAAAAAAATGATTTGATGAATTTAAAATGTTTTTAACATTTTCTATGATAAATATTTCGGGTTGCAAGGTTTTTACAATGCTTAGATATTCTTTAAATAAAAAATTTCTTTCGTCATTTAAACCTAAGTTTTTGCCTTTTAAACTGAAACCTTGACAAGGTGGTCCGCCAATGATCATATTGACATCTTTTTTTAGACTTTCGTTGATTACTTTATTTTTGATTTCATTATCTAAAATATCACCACATATAGAAGTTGCTTTAGGAAAATTTTTGGAAAAAGTTTCAATGGCAAATTTATCGAAATCTAAACCAACAACAGTTTTAAATTGTTTATTTATTTCCAGTCCTGCAGAAAAACCACCTGCTCCACAGAATAAATCTAATACTCTAAATTCCACAACAGTCTCCATATGAGGGACAAATTTTTAATACCTCAACAATAATAATATCATTATTTATTTGAAATTGCAACTTATTTTGTTATAATAATTATATTAAAAGGATAGGTTGTAATGAAAGTAAGTGAGTTTTTAGAAAATCAAAAAATTCCTGCATTTTTGCTTGGTGCTTTTTATGGAAGGTTTCAGTTTACTAAAGATTATAAATATATTTATACATATTCTTCATATAAGAACAGTGTTTTATATAGAAATTCAAGATTATGCATTCAATCTAAAAAAGATTACTTAAATCAATTAAATGAAATTTGTCAGCCTTATTCTTTTTGGAGCAAAAGTTCAAGTGGTTTTCCTAGAACGGACATAGTTTTTTCTTTAAGGAATGATTTAAACTTGACTAAGGAGCAATTTTTTAACAGATTAAATACTAAGATTTATAACACTGATTTCATTTATGAAGAAAAACTTTCTGAAAATAAAAAAAGTTTCATTCGTGGATTTTGTGAACTTAGAGCCAGTATAGACAGAAACAGAAAATTACTTACTATGGATTATGTGTATAATAATACTCAAGAAACGAAAAGAGTTCGATTATTGATTGATTATCTTGATGTTCCTGTAAATGTTGCAAACTATAATTTTCGAGAGTTTCAAAACGATTACATAAATGGAATCAAACGAGAAACACAGTTCAGAATTAATATTATGTGGTATGCAAATTATATAGGTTTTATTAATACTTATAAAATTGAAGTTTTCAAAAACAATTTTGATTTTACAGAGATTTATAAAGTAAAAGATGTAACGTATTTTAAATGTGAATTACCTATAAATTCTGAAAATACAAATTTTGAAAATAGATTGGCTTATTACACAAATAATGTTTTTGGTAAAAAGTTAACTAAACTAGATCTTGATAAGTTTAAAAAATTGATAGGTGCGAATAATGATAGTCAAGATTTTAGAAGAAATTTTAATATAGTAAATGCTGTAAGATATGGAACTGATGACTTTTGTGTATGTTGTTGTGACGATTATAATATTAAAAACAGAAGTTTTATGGAGAGAAATACAGGAAGATTCCATTTTGAAATCCATCATATGATTTCAGTAGGTAAGACAAAAGAACTTGACGATGTTGATAATTTGGCAAAAATTTGTCCATCTTGTCATGCAACATTAAAACGTGGCAGTGCCAATGAATTAACTCAAAAAGAATGCATAAGGAAAATATTTAAGCATAAGGCAAACATACTTGAATTTTGTAAATCTTATTTTGATGAACAAGACTATGAAACAGTAGTTGATTTGGTATGGAAAGCACTTAAATAAAATTAATTAATTTTTATTTTTAAATTTTGATGGATAATTGAATTTTAATGATTATACAAAGAACTTAAATTTTGTTATTAAGATTTTTTGAATCCAACCAACACAAAGACAAAAAAATAAAACATTAACATTTACTTGATTTTTCAGATGGATATGTTGTAACATAGGAAAATAAACTTTAATTATTAAAGTTTATTTTTTTATTGTTCAAAGCAAATAATTTGCTTTGAAAAAAATACGAAAGAAGAAAGGAGATAAGATGAAAAAGTCAACGAAGAAGTTGACTTGCTGTATAACTGTAATTGCGATAGTTGTGGCTGTATGGATAGGGATATTAACCGGAAAGGCAGAAGAAG
>CATKYT010000014.1 GCA_949841245.1 uncultured Eubacteriales bacterium
TTGGAATAAATTCAAATAACGAATGTGGAAATAATATTGCGGAAATTTGCGCAAATGTTAAAAAGGCAGGTTTTAATAATATTATGATTGCATTTAAAGTTGGTGGTGAAGAAAATGCAATTTTGGAAGCAAAAAAGCAGGGGTTGAAAATCCCTTATGTGCATTTGAATAATAAATTTGCTGATGATTTATGGGCAAAAGGTGAAAGCAACAAAGAATATGTTGAAGATGTTATAAGACAAATAAAACTTTGTGCGAAATACGATATTCATATTGCAGTGTTGCATGGAACAGTAGGTGGTGCGTCTGATTTAGCATTGCCAGCAAGTCAACATGCAATAGATTGTATGAATAAAATTTTACAAGCTGCAAAAGAAAACAATGTCAAAATCGCTTTGGAAAATCTTGATGCTCCAAACTTTGAACATTTTACATTTCTGTTAGATAATATTAAATCCGATTGGCTTGGTTTGTGCTATGACGCCGGACACCATAACCTTTACAGACCAGATTTTGATATTTTAGAAAAATATGGAGATAGAATTTTAGCCATTCATTTGCATGATAATCTAATGGATTGGGAATATGGCTACGATTATACTCGTGATTTGCACATGCTGCCATTTGACGGAAAGATTAATTATGAAAAAGTCTGCAAGAAACTTGCTAAAACAAGTTACAACAATGTGATTATGCTTGAACTTCATAGGCTTAGTTGCGGTGAGCCAAGATTATATGACAATATGCCAATCGAGAAGTATTTGACACTTGCAAAAGAAAGAGCAAATAAAATAGCAGATAAAATTATAAATTATAGATAATTATAATCAAAAATAAGTTTGACAACAATTGACATTAAATATATCAGTTTTGGATGAGACATTCAAATAAAAAAATAACTAACAATGTTTACACTCATTTTTCAAAAGCGAAGGCAAAAGATGCTGTTGAAAAGGTTTCTGAATTATTAAACTTTTAAAAAATCTCACACTTTTCTCACACATTTATAAAAATAAAGTCATTTTTGACTTAATAATCAAAGTTAAATAAAATATATTTACAAATAAAAAAATCGCTATACTGCCATTGTTTTGGCTTGTATAGCGTTTTTTGTTGTCATGGTTGGGATGAGTGGACTCGAACCACCGACCCCCACCTTATCAGGGTGGTGCTCTAACCGACTGAGCTACATCCCATTATTCACATTTAATATCAATATAGAATATTATCAATATTTTTAAATGCTGTATTATTATAACTGGAAATTTAAAAACTGTCAAGCATTTATCACAAAATTTTTAATTATATTTAAAATATTAGAAAACCTTTTTATGATAACTATTTTATTTTCTTTACTTATTTATCATTATGTGCTATTATTTTAATATAAGGAGATGTAAAATGAGTAAAAATGAAAAACCTAAACTTTTCTTTTGGTTGAAACTTATTGGTGCATTATTAATAATTATTGGAATCACATTAGTTATATTAGGAACAGCAGTTTTTGGTAACTCAGGACCAAATTTGGGTCTTATGATGCCAGGCATTGGTTGTATCATATTTTCTTTTCCTATACTTTTTGCAAGTTTTATTCCAAATATAAACAAAACTGCAATCAAGACAGTAAAATATTTGCAACAAAATAATAAAGAAGATTTAAAAGATATCGTAGATACAACAGCAGATATTTCAGGTGACGCAATAACAAAAACTGCCAAGGCTATAAAAAAAGGCATCAAAGACACAAAATATTGTAAAGAATGCGGTGAAGAAATTGACAAAGACAGCAAGTTTTGCAGTCACTGCGGAAAAGGACAATAAAAAAACTGGTTTAAACCAGTTTTTTTTATTTATCTAAACCAGCAACATCTTCATTTGTGTTGCCACTTTTGGTAAACTCTTTA
This sequence comes from uncultured Eubacteriales bacterium, assembly GCA_949841245.1. GTDB lineage: Bacteria > Bacillota > Clostridia > Christensenellales > UBA1242 > Caccovivens. The sequence continues at coordinate 1,905 of CATKYT010000014.1, forward strand.
ATTAGAACATCGTGCTTAACGCCTCTTATTTCATATGTAACTACATCACCTTTAGTTTTACCAAAAATACATTCTCCAAGTGGACTGTTTAATGTTATTTCTTCTTCATCGTCAAAAATTCCACTTTGTTTAGGCTCATATTTCCCTGTTAAAATAACTTTATATTCATCATCAATAGTTTTGTCATAAACGGTTATAATGTCATATAAATCAACTTTATCAGAATCTCCATGTGATTTTACTAATTTACAATGTTTTAACACAGATTTTCTTTCTTCAAGTTCTGTCGTAATTGCAATTTGTTCATTCTTAGCAAAATCAAGGCCAGAATTATCTGTAGTGTTTTTCTCACTTGCCATAGCCTTACCTTTAACTGCATTTATAACAGCTATTTTGCCTTCAAGTTCTTTAATATCTGATTTGACTTGTTCAACACCTATCTTGTCTAAATAGAATGGTTTAAGTTTTTGAACATTACTATAAATTTTAATCATCTGTTGCCTCCATATCTTTATCCATTTTACAATACTTTCATCAGTTTGTCAATACCTATTTTATAGTTTTTTCCAAATTTTATAATATATTTATATTGCAATTAGTAAGACATAATAAACAACTAAACTTGAAAAAAACTTACAAAAAAACACGCCATATCTTGTAGATAAAAGCGTGCTTTTTATACCATTGGTGGGAGTTATAGGGCTCGAACCTATGACCCTCTGCTTGTAAGGCAGATGCTCTCCCAGCTGAGCTAAACTCCCTCAATGCTCTTAAAGTATAGCATACTTTAAAAGCATTAGTCAAACAATTTTTAAAACTTTTTTAAAAATTATCCTTGAATACTTTCTGCACAAAACATAACTTTAATATTTTTAATTGTTAAAGTATCTTGATTTCTGTCAGCATTGATGATTCCAGCTTTGATAAGTGTATCAATAAAGTCGCTTACAGTTGTATTTCCGTTTACAACAATTCCATCTTGTTCGTTATCACCTTCAATAGTAATTTTGATTGCTCTTAATGTTACTTGTTCACGAGTTAATTCATCAGAACTGTTATACAATGTTACAACTTCTTCTTCATTAGTTGATTTCAAACCAATCAATTCAAATATATTTAATGCTTTGAGTGTTCCTTCGTTGTTTACCACTAGATCTCTTGCTGCTGTGGCTGACAAACTAAACACATTACCATTTGCAGTATAAACATTTGAAATCTTTCCTTCTGGAATTCCATCACTGATGGTTAGATAAGAGTTAAATGCAAATCCTTGAACTTCAATTTTCTTATAACCGCTTACGACTGGCGCAATCACAATTTCAGAATCAAGAGCAGTGTGAGCATTTGTTTCAAAAATCTTTTCCAAAATATTTGATGCCGCACTGTAAGTTCCACCATTATATGAAACTCCACTTACCATATGATATGAATATTTCTTAGACCAATTTGCATCTGACAAAACTTCTGTAAGTTTGCTGTAATCTTCTACTGTGATTGTAAATGTTGAATTGTTGTTGTAACTTGCAAATTCTGTTGCGTCATTTTCAACTTTTACATTGTATGAAATAACTTTTTCTTGCAAATAAATTGCAGTGTCACCTTCCAACTTTTCAAATGCAGTAACTTCATTTGTGCCTGCTGTGTCAGTTGACCAGTAATATCTATAACCATTTCTAAGAGTTAAACTTTCAAGTTCAGATTCCAAATTTTCAGGAGTGATTAATGTGTAATTTAATTCTTTTTCAGACACGTCTTTGCTTGTCAACAATTTTGTGCCATTAGCGTTGTAATACATAACAGAAACTGCTTGTGCATCTCTCCAATGAGCGTTAAGTTCAATAGATGCAACATTAACAGCAGAAACACCACCACTTGGGATTTCTTCTCCTCCTTCTTCTGGAAGTGTTTCATCTGGTTTGTTTACTTCTGGTTGTTCTGGAACAACAAAAGTTGCATATTTGTAATCTTGTTTAGTTTCATCACCAGCAATTTGCCAACCACAGAAAACATATTCTCCTGTTTCAGAAGCATTTAAATCTGCTGAAATTCTTTCTCCATAAAGATAGTGATCTTTTGCAGAAGCAGGCGAAGAAGTTTTTTCATTGACTCCTGCTTTCCAGTCTGCACCTGTTTCATAATAATTCCAAGTTACATCATATTCAATGATGTCAAAAACAGCAACCAAATTAGAATAATCAGAAGCAGTGAAAGTAAGACGATTGTTTTCGCCTGCTTTCAAATAGTCAGAATCTTTTAAAGTTCCTGCTTTAACTTTGGCTTCATAATCAGCCTTGGTTCCTTTATACCAACCAACAAAATTATAACCTTTACTTAAAACATCCAAGTCAACTTTTGTTGTATGAGCAACAGAAAGATTTTTGTTTACATCTTTTCCGTTGTAACGAACTTGTGCAAATGGAGCAACACTTTCATCTGTGTTCTCTTTGCTTACGGTTTTGTTTAAAAACACTTCAACATTCAAAACAGTGCCAAAAGAATAGTATGATGCAAAGACTGTTCCCACAACTGCAAGAAGCAAAGTCACAACCAATGCACATGAAACCAAAATTTTTGAAAGTTGTCTAGACATAAAGACCTCCTAATATGGCTTTATTATAGCACAACAAAAATCTTAATTCAATACAAAAAGTGAAAATTTTTAAGAAATTTTCCATTTTTTTAGGCTTTTTGGACGAAAATTACATAAATTTTGCTTATTTTTACATCAACCGTCCATAATCATTTTGTCTGCTATTAAAGCAATGAGTTCGCCATTTGTAGGCTTCTCATTTCTATTATATATCTTCAAACCAAAAATATTGTTAATATTTTCAATTTTTCCTCTGTTCCAAGCAACTTCAATTGCATGACGCATTCCCCTTTCAACTTTGCTGGAACTTGTTTCAAATCTCTCTGCAATAGTTGGATAAAGTTTCTTGGTGATTGAACCAATAATTTCAGGTTCTTCAACTGCAAGTTTAACTGCTTCTCTTAAAAATTGATAACCCTTAATGTGTGCAGGGATTCCTATGCTGATAAAGATGTTGGAAATCTTTTCATCCAACTGTTTATTTTCTGCCTGTGAACGACCATTAAAAATAACTTCGTTAATTCTGCTTTCCAAGTTTTCAGGAGAAACAGGTTTAACCATAAAATAACTTGCACCCGATTGAATAGCCTTTGTCACAAAACCGCTGTGAGAAAGATTTGAAATAAAGAAAATCTTAGGCATCTTTTCTTTTAAATCTTTAATTTTGTCAAGCACTGCAAAACCATCAAGTCCAGCAAGCATAACTTCCAAAACCAAAACATCTGGTTGCAGATTTTTTACATCTTCCACAACTTTAAGACCATCAAAACTGGCACCAACAAAATCAAAATTTTCATTGTTTTTAAAATAATCGATAACAGCATTATCTTCTGTGTTATCTGCAAAATAAATTCTTGGTAACTTGTTTTCTTTTACATTTTCCATTTTTAATTTTCTCCTTTAATTATTGCTTCCCGCAAAACAAGACTAAGATAACACAAAAATGGAAAAATCAAAAAGAGAAAAAGATATATAATTGTCGCTGAAAAAAGTTTTTTGTCGTAAAAGTGCGAAACACAAATTTTGTTATTGAAATAGAAAGAAATTCAAAAAATTTTAAAGATAAACCACAAAACAAAAATTATTTTTGAATATTTTGGAAACAAAAAAAAGACTGAAATTATCAGTCTTTAATTTTAAGAGTGTCTTTCATCAGAACTTGTCAAACCTAAAAGTTGATAGTCTTCTGTTCCTGAAATGTTGACTCTGTATAAATAATAAGTTTCATCTTCAACTGTTTCAACTTCTCCGTTTTCATCTTCCAAGCCTTCTAAGCCAGCAAAGTAATAAATATATTTTCCATCATAAGAAGTCAAGTTTGTTTCCACATAGACTTTAGTCATTTTTGCCAAAGTTTTTGCGACTAATGTTCTTGTTGTGTCAACTTCGCTGAAAATTCCATTCAAGTCAACTTTAAAAAGTCCAGTTTCAGTTGTTAAATATACAACACCATCAGCAACTTCAACAACATGGAATCCAGAAATTGCATTTCCTTCGCCGTCATTGATTGTAAGTTTAACAGGAGTCTGCCCAAACTTGCAAGCATAAAGATTGCTGTTGTAAATAAATGTAAAACCTAAATCAGAAATTTCTGTTCCACCATTTTGTGTGCTGTTTTTAACAGAAACCAAATTAATATCAGTTATTGATGACAAACCAACAAGTTCTGTTTTATTATTAATCAACGCGTTTTTGCTGTTGTCTCCAGTTAAATCTGCATAATAAGTTGTTGTAGTTTTGTCACCTTCTGTAAAGAACAAAACATCTTTTTGTCTGTCAATTAAAGTGACATCTTTATGTGTGTAAACACAATTTGAAGAACCATCAACCAAACCAATTCTGTAAACACCAGCATCAGTCGTATAGAAAATGTAACCATTCCAATTTAAAGAAGTTGAACTGTTGTTTTTCTCATAAGTTTCAGGAATTGCCACACTCTTAACATTTTCTGCCAAAGTTACAGGTTTTCCAAGATCATTTCCAATTTGAATTTTAATAAGTTTTGTTCCTGCAAGCATAACTATATAATAGTGGTCATTTGCTTTTAAAACTTCAATTTGAGAAACTTCTGCATCAGCGGTGTAAAACAAATTTTTGCCATCACCATTTAATTTGCTTCTATATAAAGCAACATAGTTGTAAAAATGTGTCACAGTTCCGTTTTCGTCTTTACCTTCCTTACGGTTAGGTGTGGAATAATAGATGTAATCCCCCAAAGCAAACATAAAACCATTTTCTTGACCAACAAGTTCAGGTGCAACATTTTCCACTTTTTTAGGAGAATGATCTTTGGTTTTTGCATCTAAATTTACATTGGCATTAACTCTTGCCAAATAAGAATTTTTTACAGAGTTGTTGTAATCGCTGTCATTGGTTAAATCTTTATAACTTTTAAAAGAATTTGCATAATAAAGATAGCCATCAATGTTTACGACAGAATTTCCGTTATATATTAAGTTTCCATCATTGTTTACAATAGGGTCAACAGTTCCGCAACCAGCAAACAAGCAAATAATACCCATCAAACAAACCATGATTAAAGTTGAAAATTTTTTCATGCAATTCTCCAAAGTCAGAAGTATTCTTTTTAAATATACAATATTATTGTCCCAAAAGTCAATAAAATTTCATAAAACAAAAATTTTTAGTAAATTTCAATAAGTTTGTTTCCCACCAAATCACAAGAAGTCAAAAAATAATCAATGCCATTTTTGTTTAAAATCAAATTTTGCCTGCAATAGGCATGTATGTGCCCATAAACAACTTTATTTACCCCATACTTTTCCAAAAGAGCAGTAACTTCATTGTCTTCTTCTTTAAATGTGTAAGGTGGATAATGCAACATGCAAACAATCTTTTCTTCGCCAGTTTTAAGTTTAACTGCATTTTGCAAAGTAAGTTCTAAGCGAATAAGTTCACGCTTGTAAATCTTCTCATTTTCTTCTGTCATCACCTTTCCAACATCAGGCAAATTCCAAAGACGCGTTCCACAAATAATGAAATCGCCAAATTTTAATGCATCGTTTTGAATGGCATAAAATCCAGATGGCAAAATATTTCTGACAGAACTTATGCTTTTCCACCAATAATCATGATTGCCACGAATAATAATTTTTTTGCCTGCCAAATCTTTAAGCATATCAAAATCTGCTTTTGTTTCGTCAAGTCGCATAGCCCACGAAAAGTCGCCAGCCATCAAAACCAAATCATCTTCGGCAACCTTTTCTTTCCAGTCAGCAAAAATCTTGTCAACATACCCATCCCAAGTTGGGCCAAAAATATCCATTGGTTTAGGATTATTGACAGACAAGTGCAAATCGCTTACAGCAAAAATTTTCATGCAAGTTCCTTTAAAACTTCTTGCACAAGGCGCATGTCCACTTGACCGTTGAAATTGGTTTTAAAATGCTTCATCACTGTTGGAATGCTTTTGTCATCCAAACCAAGAATGATGTTTTTAATTTCATCGCGTGACAACATTTTTGGCAAATAAGCAGAAGCAATTTCAATCTGACGATTTATGTTTGCCACTTGTTCTGTGTTGCCGACTTTGGTGTAATTTTCTTTTTCGTCATTAAGTTCTTTAATAAGTTTTTGAATGATGTTTGAAACATCAGCATCCACAATCTCCTTGCCACTTTCACGCTTGGCAATCTTTTCCAACATAATTTTGTTCATCAAAACACTGTAAAAAGCACGAGCAACCGTGTCCTTATCTTTCATTGCCTGTATATTGGCTTTTTTTATTTGTTCTTCAATCATAATAAACTCCTTATGTGATAATTATAAGATTTTTTGCCTTAAAAGGCAAGTAAAAGAAAAATTTTGCTGAAAATAATTGACATTTAATATTCTTTTTTGTATAATTGCAATGTTTAGTCAATTTGGTGATGTAGCTCAGCTGGCTAGAGCGTATGGTTCATACCCATAAGGTCACTGGTTCGATCCCAGTCATCACCACCAAATTTAGAGACTGCTTATATTGGCAGTTTTTTTGTTTATCAAAAAAAATCAGATTATAACAAATTGCAAGTTGCAGTTAAACTCGATGACATGTTTTTGAAATTTTTTCATTGCATTAAATAATGCTTTAATAAAAAACAATCTTAAGTTTTTTAATTTAAATCAACAAAATAAATTAGAAAAAGACTGAGAATAACTCAGTCTTTTTTTTATAAACTTTTTTCAATATCTTTCAAAGCATTCATTATTTCATTATGTCTTTTTTCATCTGCTTTATGATATTCCTTTTCTTTAATCCCTTTTAAGTCAATCAAAGCAGCAAGAAAATCATTGTTTTTAATTATAGGTTCAAAAAGGTCTTTTAATAATCCCATTACTTTTCTCCTTTTCATTTTTTCTGAAATCAACAGTAATGTCAAATTTAATTGTCATCTCTTTGACAAAACTGAGTGATGATTTTAAAAATTTAGTGCTGGCGGGTTAAGCCAACACTAAATTTAATGACCAATTATTTTTTTGGTCTATTTGACTTGATTGCGGCTTCAATTGATTTAAGAGCAGCAATTTCTTCGCCATGTCTTGCTTGTTCTTTGGCTTTTGCTTCGTTTTCTTTCTTCTTGGCTCTTGCATCATCAAAGACTTTAAATGTGTCACCTTTAAGAACACTGCCATAGGCTTCTTTATACATGTCGCCAAATCCAGAAGAACCAACTGCTTTCGCTCTGTTCCAAGCCTCTTGATTATCTTTAATGTAACCCGCTTGATTATCTCTATATGGCTTACTAACAGATTTTTTATAAATATTCGCTTCAGAATCACCAGATCCCCAAACTTTAAATTTATCAGTCTCAGTGCCAGTACCTTTAATAGGATTACCTTTATCGTCACGCTTAAGGCCTGTCATCTTATCACGGAAGTCTTGCATGCTTCCAGCACCCATCATTTGATCAACAACAAACTTAGATTGACTTGCATTAAATGTTGCACCATCTATTGAACCATTTTGAAGTTTTTTCATTGCTTCAGATGCAGTCATAGAACCATCGCGTAATCTATCAAACACCTCTGCAAGTTTATCTCCAGATGCCAACAACTTATCAGTACTTTCTTTTCCATTCTTAATGTTCTCATGGGTCAATTCTTTTTCAAGTTTCTTCTTTTCAGCTGTCTCAGATTGTTTTTTCCATCTATTTGCCATACCAGCATCAATGGCAGCAGTAGGATCTTTAAATGCACCAATTGCTTTTCCAAACTTGGTTGGAGCATCACCTGTGCCCATCATCTTTTCACCAAGTTTTCCAATGCCATGTTTTGCAGATGCAACGCCAGCATGAACAGCCCAACCAGCAGGTGTATGTTTGTAAGCAAACTTAGCTGCAGCACCTGTCATCTTGGCAGCACCCTTAATTGTTCCACCAACTTCACCAGCAATTTTGGCACCCGAAGCATTTGCATCTTCCGCACCAATCAATGCAGAACATACTGCAATAAATGCTTTGATTGTAATTAAGCCAACAATGATGATTAATGTCTGAGCAAAGTAATCTGCAATTGAAATTGCAAAGAAACTTATTTTATTGAAATATGGCAACATCAAGAAGAATATGTTCATTCCGACAACAGCACCATAAGTCATGAGAACTTGTTTCATGAAGTTTTCTCTCCAAGACTTACCTGCTTTTCCGCCATCAAGTGGAGCCAAACCAAACAATGGTGGAGAAATCAAGAATAAACCAATGCACATAAACAATCTTGTGATAAGCCCCATAATAATGTTTACAAACAAGGATGCGCCAACAATGATTGAAGCAAAACCAACCAAGAAATTGAAATTCCATAAATCATAAAAATACCAAACTGCACCAACATTAAACTTTGAAAATGCACTTATGTTCCATGTGAAAAAATTCGCAAAGTAAGTTGGAGACACCCAACCAACAGATTCATCACCGCCAAACAAACCATCTTTATATAAATCTTCAGTTTCTTTTAAATGAAGATGATTTGCAAATGCTGTATCAATCATGTTTGCCAAAGTTTCATCATCTACAGCGTTTTTAAATAATGTATCCTTGCACGCATAATCGACATTATTTCTTGTATACCAGCATCTTTGTCTGGCACGATTGGCATTATAAGCAGCAACCTTAAACATTGAACCTGAAAAAGTTTCTGTTGTTGCCCCAACTTTAGAATAATTTTTAGCTTTTTCCCAAGGATCTTGATAATAATTATCGTCTACAGGACCTGATCCAGCTCCATAAACAATGCCACTGGAAAACCCAAAAATGTCATAAAATGAATAGGTTATTTCTGCTGTATTAGTTGAATTTGCTGCACCAGATCTTGAAGTCTTAGCGGTTTCTAAATATTTAACACCATCTGAACCATACATTTGTTCAATTTGACTTGCACCAATAGATGTGATTGAATCCAACGCTTGAAGCAATGCTTGGGAAACATAAAGACCAAGCACAACAATGACAGGCACTGCAACCATGTTTACAACTGATTTAACACCAGCATAAACATATTGCATCGGACCTTTTGCAGATTTTTCGTCATAAGAATAGTGAGATTTAATGATGGAAATCAAAATGCAACCAAAGCACACGATAATTCCAAACAAAATCATGGAATAGAAAACTGTTGAAAGTGTGGAATAGTTATATTTTCCTGCACCAATATCCCAACCTAAAATGCCTGCAATAAACTGAGTTACAATGTCGCCAGCAACCATGGTGGTTTTGCCATTTTCTGTTATGTAATAAACATCCAATCCTGCAAGTTTACGGAAGAAAAGTTGCAATATATCCAAAACGCATGAAAGAGAAGCCCAGAACAAATAAATTGTTTTAGGTATAATGTCAAATAATGATTTAAAAAAGTCACCTAGCCATGAGAACACACCTAACAACATTGAAGCAGACATCATTTCCTCCTTGTTATGAAAGCTGGCAGAATTGTTAAACAATTCAAAGCGTAGGCAAAGATAAATTTGCTTTCATGTTTTATTTTTCTCATTATACCAAATAAAATTACATTTTTCAACATTTTTTGAAAAAATTATTAAATAATGTAAATTATTTTTGCTTAGCAAAAGGCAAAACAAGACAATTTAAGTATAAATAGAACTTTTGATTGTAAAAATAATTTGAAAGTGATATGATTAAACCATGAACGATAAAATTAAACAAAAACTTTCAACACTGACCACTCGCCCTGGCGTTTATGTAATGCGAGATGAAAAGGGCGAGATTATTTACATTGGCAAAGCCAAAAATTTGAAAAATCGTGTCAGTCAATATTTTCGCAATTCTCCAAAACCAAGCAAGGTGCAAGCAATGGTGGACCATGTTGACGATTTTGATTATTTTATCGCTGTGTCAGAACTTGATGCTTTGGCACTGGAAAGCAATCTTATAAAAAAGCACCAACCTTTTTATAACATTTTATTGAAAGACGGAAAGGCATTTCCTTACATTAAAATTGATTTAAAAGAAGAATATCCCCGCTTGGAAGTTGTTCGAAAAGTTAAGAAAGAAGCAAACGCCAAATATTTTGGGCCATATTTTGCAGGGATTGACCCCAGAGAAATTTTAAAGACCATAAGTTTTGCTTTTAAACTTCGAACTTGCAAAACAAAAGTAAGCACGCAAAAACCAGCCAAACGCGAATGTTTAAATTATTCGCTTGGGCTTTGTCATGCACCTTGCACAAGAAGAATAGGTAAACAGGAATATTTGGAAGAACTTAAAAAAGTCATGCGATTTTTAAATGGAAATGACGATGAAATTGAAAAGATTTTGAAAGAGAAAATGGAAACAGCATCCAACCTGCAAAATTTCGAAAGAGCAATTGAACTTCGAGAATGTTTAAAAATGATTGGAAAACTTAAACAAAGAGTTGTTGCCAATTTACCCAAAGATGTCAACAAAGATGTTTTTGCCTATCACACAGATGGACTTTCTGGGGTTGTTACTCAGATGGTCGTTCGTGGCGGAAAAATTTTAGGAATTATGAACTATGCCCAAAGTGACGCCGAACTGGAAGAAAGTGCAACCCTTTTCAATTTCATCAGTCAATATTACACCAATGCCCTTTTGCCAAATGAGATTATTGTCAGCCACCAGATTGATGAAACTCTTTTAAGTGAATATCTTGGCAAAAATGTCAAAATTGTTTCAAATCCGCATGGTGTAAATTTGTCATTATTGAAAATGGCAAAAGAAAATGCCGAAGAATATTTAAACAAGCATCTTGAAAAAGAGAAAAGTCAGTATAATTCCAGCATCGGTGCTTTGAAAGTTTTGCAAGAAAAATTGCAACTGAAAACTTTACCACGCCGTATGGAGTGTTATGACATTTCGCATATAAGCGGAACAAATAAAGTGGCTTCAATGGTGGTGTTTATTGATGGCGTTCCTGCAAAAAAACATTATCGAAAATTTAAGATTAAAACAGTTGAAGGAAACAACGACTTTGAATGTTTGAAAGAAGCAATCACCAGAAGATTGACAAGATATGCAGAGAAAAACGGAGATAGTTTTAAAGAAAAACCAGACCTGCTTGTAATTGATGGTGGTAAAGGTCAATTAAGTTCCACTTATGAAATTTTGAAAAGTTTTAATTTGCAAGACAAAATTGAAATGATTTCTCTTGCCAAACGCATTGAAGAAGTCTTTCATCCTTACTCCAACATTCCTGTCATTTTGAAATATGGCAGTGCAGAACTTAAACTTTTACAAAGAATCCGTGATGAAGCACATCGTTTTGCCATTACTTTTCATCGTCAACTTCGCACAAAAACTCAAACAGTTTCCGAACTTGAAAACATTGCTGGACTTGGAAAAGTCAAGATTGACGCCCTTTTAAAAGCATTTGGAACAACTGAAAATGTCAAAAATGCCAGCATTGAAGAATTGTGTCTTGTGAAAGGAATTCATGAAGCGTTGGCAATAGAAATTGCAAAATATTTTCAGAAACAAAAAAAAGACCAGTAAACGGGTCTTTTTTATTTTAGTCGTTTTCTGCCAAGGTTGAAACTGTGACAACAAGTTTTCTTCCTGTTCCTGAAACCTTGTAAGTATGAGTTACACCATTTTCATCAGTTGTGTTTGCAATCTCAAATCCCGCATAACGGATAACACTAACTTTTTCCATAGTGTCAAACATTATTTCATCTTTATCTTCATTTTTTACGGTCAAAACTGTGTAGAGCGTATAAACACCGTCTTTGTCAATATTGATTGTTGTGTCATATTTGGAAATACTGTTTTCAGATTCTAAAACTTTATATGTTTGAGTAGAATCGATGTAATTTTTATTTTTAACTTTAATATAATTTGTTCCTATAATGTAAATATCCCCACTTTCTGATTTTAAAGCCATGCTTAAAGAATAAAGTTTATTGTCATCAAATATAGACTCATCATAAATTGAAGCACTTGAATTATAGTAAAAATTATTCCCAAAAACAAAATCTATTCTTGAATGAATGTTATATACAGGCATAAAGTCCTTATGTGGTCCCGCAATAGTGTCAATTTTGTAAGATTCGTTACTTTCCTGATAGATTTTAAGCCAGTTGTTTTTAATTTCAAAGTTGTCTACAATTTGTTTGCAAATTTTATCTGTAAACTCACTGTCTGTAGTCTGCAAAGTTTCTTCATATCCAATAGATTCTAATAACAACTTAATGTTTGTATCATTTTCGCCATCAATTACAGAGTCGTTGATTCTGGTAATGTCAATATTTGTATACCCATCATAGTTTATAATCATAAAATCACGATAAACACCATATTCTTTCTTGTTAAAAATATCCATGCCAACATTTAGTCTTGGAGTGGAAACTATGTGATATTTTACTAAATAAGTATCTTCAACATTTTTAAGATATACATATTCAAAACTATAGAAGTCTTCTGGATTTGGATTAAAGCGATTTTCTGGTAAATTATCTACACCAACAGCATACATAAAAGTTTCAACAACTTCTTTTTCATTTTCATCAGTATAATAATTAATTTTCATTACTTCAAACTGACCGAAACTTGTTCCGTCAGCATGATCTTCAATTTCTTGACCAAGATTTGGGTCCCAATAAGAACTTCTTGTTGACCAGCAAACTCTTGTTATTGAAAGACCATTGGTTGCTTCATCTAATTCAAGATAATAAGCCCACAATTCAAAATATGGTATTGAAGAATAGCCTTCTTTTTCACGCATTGCTGGCATTCTGAACCACTGATTAAAAGCAGGAACTTTTTTAACAACAAAAGCAATTTCTTCTTTTATTTCATAAATGTCATATCCACCATATTTACCTGCACCTGCTTCTGTTTCAATTGTGGCATATTCATCAATAAGTTTTGAAAAGACTTCTTTAGAACCAACCTCCATAATAGTTTCATCTGTTTCAGTTGTTGTCCTTACATTGCTTATTGTTTCACTGTCTGCAAATTTATCAATGTCAGGAGTATATTGTGCGTTTTCCACAATACCCTGTGCAATAGCACCCTTTCTAACATCAACATCTAAATTTAGAGTATCAAAATTTGAATTTTTTCTCAATAAATAGAATAGACCTATTCCCCCACCAATTAAAAGTGCGGCAACAAGCACAATGCAAATTATTTTTGTTTTCTTGCTTACTTTATTTTCATTTTGCATAAGTTTCTCTCCATTTTTATTTCAGTTTATGAGTTATTTTGTCAAACGCTTTTATTGGTTTCACTTTTGTTTAAAATCTTTTTCTTTTTATATTTTGTCATAACTTTGTTTATAAATTTCAAATTAAGCAACAATGTAAAACAAATAGCAATGAATTGATAACCAGCCCCAACCAAGAAAATAAAGGCTATATTATTAGTTTCAATTAACGAAACAAAAACACTTACACACACAACCCAACCAATTGCAGAAAGACAAATAAACTCGACAAACTTATACAGCACGCCAACATAAATAAGCACACTTAAAAGGTTTAAAGGCAAAGCGTAAAGATATAAAAGCCACCTGTTAAAACCATTTAAGTCGAAATAGCCAAGCACATAAATTATAGCACTCACCACACAAAACAAAATGGCATTTGCAAGAAGAAGCATAAAGATTCTAAATAAATTTTTCTTTCTTTTGTCCATTTTGGTTTTCATGTCAACCACTTGATTTACATCAACAGTCTTTTCACTGAAAAAGTCATCAATGGCAATTCCATAAAGGTTTGCCAAGTTTTTTAAAATATAAACACTTGGGGTGGCTTCACCATTTTCCCACTTGCTGATGTTTTTGTTGCTGTAATTCAATTTTTTTGCAAGTTCCAACTGGCTGTATCCTGCTTTCTTTCGATAGTTAGCCAAGTTTACCGCAATGATTTCCTTTTGTTCCATTATTATATTTTAACACAGACACAACCATTTTCAAAACAAATAATCATCAAAATTTTTTGCAAAAAATGTCATTTCGCTTTTAAAGCGAACTTCAAAATTAAAGTGTAGAATTATTTTTTTAAGTTCGCTTGTTAAAAATTTCGTTTATTCATAAAATTGAAGTGTAAAACAAAAAAGGAGAAACCTATGAACAAAGTTAAAATAATCACAGATAGTTGCAGCAGCCTTACGCAAGAAGAAATGAAAAAATTAAATGTCGATTATGTGCAACAATCATTTTCTGTAAACAATCAAGAATTTAAAGGATTTGAACATCCTGTAAAAGATGCCAATCAATTTTATGAAGAATTGCAAAAGTGCGAAACTTGTTCCACAAGTTGCATAAACACACAAACATTTGCAGACATCTTTGAAAAATATGTAAAGCAAGGTTTTGATGTCTTTTACATCGGTCTTTCAAGCGGACTTAGTTGCACCTATAACAATGCCCTTATTGCCGCAGAAGAAATCAATCAAGACAATGGAAAGCATGTTTATGTGGCAGACAGTTTAAGCGGAAGTTTTGCCATTGCCAAAATGGTGGAAAAAGCAGTTGAATTGGCAAATGAAGGAAACTCTGCCGAACAAATTTACAACATTCTTCACGAAAACGGATTAAAGACATACACAATGTTCATTCCAAGTGATTTGCAATTTTTGACTAAATCAGGAAGAATTAGTAAACTTGTGGCAAACATTGGAACACTGCTTAACTTGATTCCTATTCTTGCTGCTGACAGTGAAGGTAAATTAAAAATCGTTGCAAAATGCATTGGCAGAAAAAAAGCCATGAAAACATTGCAAAATTTAATTTTGCAAAATGCCGATTTATCAAGCCCAGAAAAAATTTATATAGGACACACAAACTTTGAAGAAGATGCCAAAGAAGTCGCAGAATTTTTTAAACAAAACACTCAAAACAAAGAAATCGTTATTGGCAACATTGACTACACCATGGGTTGTTGCTGTGGACCAAAAACTTTGGCAGTTTTTGCCACCTATAAATAAAATCTTTAATCAAAAAGACATTTCAAATTGAAATGTCTTTTTATAATTGAGCAGTAATGAAAGATTGCAAAGAGTTGCTTTGTGGATTAGACAAAATTTCATCCACACATTTCAGTTCTTCCACCTTACCTTTATTTATGTAAGCAATTTTATTGCAAACTTGTGAAGCAAATTCCAAAGAATGCGTCACGATTAAAATCGTGCAATCTTTGCTGATGTTTTTTATTATTTCAATAAGTTCTTTAACCGACTGAACATCCAAAGCACTTGTTGGTTCGTCGAACATTAAAACCAAAGGCTCAATAACCATTGCCCTTGAAATTGCCACCCTTTGCTTCTGACCACCAGAAAGTTGACTTGGAAAAGATTGGCTTTATCATCAATCTTCAATTTTTTCAGCATATCCAAAGCCTTTTCTTTTGCCAAATTTTTGTTTAATTTTCTTATATTTATAAGTGGATATAAAACATTTTGAAGCACTGTTTTGTTTGTAAACAAAGCATAGTTTTGAAAGACAAAACCAATTTTTTTAACAAATGGTTTGTTAATTTTCTCTTTTAAATTGATGTTTCTGCCATAAATAACAAACCCTTCTTCATATTCCAAAAGATTGGAAATACATTTAAAAATGTTGTCTTTCCGCTTCCAGAATTTCCAATAATACCCAATCTGTCGCCTTCATTAACTGAAAATGAAACATTGTTTAAAATTTTTATTTTTTGTTTCTTAGAGTTTACATATGATTTTGACAAATTTATGATTTTATCATAAAGAACTCCTTAAACTGTTGATAAGTCCACCTGCCACATAATCTAAACATACCACCACATCAACTTTGTCAGACAAAAATCCTTGAAACGCACTTTGTGGTGTTGGATATTCTGTGATTACAGTTTCTAAACTTAGAATGCCATTTTTCTTGCATTCGTTTATGTAATTGGCTCCGCTTTCGCCAGTGTAAACACCAATGTTCTTACCATTAAGTTGATTTACCGAATTTAACCCATCATTTCCGTCACTTATTATGTTCAATTTCATAACCCAGTAAGAATCTGAAAAAGAAACCTTTTGCAATCTTTCTTCTGTAACGGCCATTCCTACACCAGAAATGCGCCATTCGTTGGACTGCTGAGCAAGATTTTGAACTATTGCACCAAAAGTGCAAATTCGAGTAACAATTTTTTTATTTAAAATTTCTGCGGCAAATTTAAGAACATCTATTTCCATCCCTTTGACTTCATTGTTTTGCCCAAGTAATCAAAAGGTGGACCATCAACACTGGAATAAACATCAATCTCTCTGCCAGTGTTGTCATCCAAATTTAGAAGTTCAAATGAAAGTGGCTCGGGAGTTTTTTCGTCAATAACATCATTGTGAAATTTGACTAACTCCGAAATCCCCCCCCCGAGTTTCTTTATTGCTTCATTTACCGCTCCTAAAAGTTCATCTTTATAGGTTATATCTTTATCAACAAAAAAAACGAAATCCTGTTTGTCCAAATTCTGTGATGTTTTTGTTTGAAATCTCAACCTTAGTGTCACTGCATCCAAATAAAAAAAGAAGTCAATATTGTTAACATCAAAACACAAACAATTTTTGAAATTTGGTTTATCTTTCTTTTTAACATATAACCTCAATTTTTACTATTATTTTATTTTTTGTTTTAAAACTTTTGCTACATCAAGGACATTATCGATTCCTTTAAGCAAAATTTTCTTTCCATCTTTCAATTTAATAATTAAATTCCCAAAATAATAAATTTTATAATGACCAAAGCCGTTACCTACAAAACGGATACCACGAACTGACTTAATTTGATTATACTTATAAGTTTCTGACTTGTATGTCACAATTTCCACTTCATCATCACTTAAAATAAGTGCTTCTTCAGGATATGTGTTTGTTTCGTTGGAAAGTTTAACTTGTCTATAAACAATAAAAGAAAGACCAAACATTATAAAAGCACCCATTATAAAGCAAAAAATCGACATAGCGATCAATCCAATATCTGATTTGCTTTTTAAGAGGATAAAAACACCTATAGCAACTAAGACAGCACCTAAAATTACAAGAAAAGGAATTGTCCGTTTTTCTGTTGGAACTTTTACTCTTTTATAAATAGTTTTCCCTTGTTCTTTTACTTCTTTTAAATCTGCTTCCATATTTTCCTTCTTATAATTTATTTTTACTGATAAACTAAACAGCAAGCACAGTTTTTTCATTTGGTGCACTCGTGGGGATTCGAACCCAAGACCTTTCGTTCCGTAGGCACTTTAACAAATCTCTACAATGCCCTAAAATACACATGAGTAGACTTTTTTGACACAACTATTGACTAGACTCTTGTCGCTTAATTATAACACATGTTTATTAAATAAGCAAACAAATATCTTTCTTTTTTTCAGCTCGCGACTTGTCGCGCCGTTGGTGTGATGCATCATGTTTTTTTTGATGCAATAAATAGCCAACCGATGCAACATACTAAAAAAAACAATCAAGCAACCTTGGTTGCATCTTGCTTTTATTTATATAATAAATAAACTTATTATATAAATATAATTATTAAATTTTAAATTATCTCCAGATAATTAAAATTTTTAGTAAAATTTATTAAAAGTAGTTTCTTTTTTGTTTCTTTTTTCTTTAATGATAGAAACATTTTTCCAAGTGATAGAAAAATTTTTCTATCACTTTTTTAACTAAAAAAAACGCATGGCACTTTGTGTCAGCGTTACGCTTATTTATGCTAATTGTATATGTTAAACAGGGAATTTCGCCCTGGGAAGTAACCTTTTTAACATTTGGCAATATTTTGCTAAATTTAATTTGAACTTCTAACCTGTATATACACTTGGCCAAAATTGGAAAAGTGTATACAGAATTGGTGCATCATCTGTATATACATTTGTCCTGGTATTTTGTATATACACTTGGCCGTCCATTGTATATACAATTTCTTAAGCTTTTTTGTATATACATTTCATCTGCAGATAATGTATATACAATTCAGATCACCTTTGTATATACACTTGGCCGACTTATTTCTTTTTATTAAGATAATCGTCCATCATCTTATCTACTAAATCACCAAAAGATGTTTTATACCAATATTTATCTTTGTTTTCATCTTTTAGTTTTGCCATAACAGCATCATACTTTTTTTCACTTACACGAACTGAAATCAGTTTCTTAGCGCCATAATCACTATAATTCATTTGGAATCACCTTCTTTGTCAAAAACTATAACTTTATCAAGGTTATGTGTTAGTCTATTAAACTCAAATACTACATTCATCTTTTCTTCAACTTCTCTTGGTTTTAAAGTTAAATCTCTAATTTCTTCAACCTTATTATCTGTTAATTTTTTCACTCTGCATCACCTTCTTTTTTAAAGTCTAAATAACGATAAATTTTTGTCATTCTAAATTGCCCTGGATTGTGTGAACCTGTTGGCACTTCACTTACTGGCACACTATGGCGCGCCTGTTCCCGCAGCTGCTTCACTGTCATATTAAGTCCTAACTCTTCCATGCGGTTTTTATCTATTGTTGAAAGACTAAAATATTTACTTGTATCACATTGACTAAATATACTCATCGCCATCGTTTGGATACCCCCAATCATTATAATAATCGATATCATAATCGTCTTTATCATCACCCAAGTAGTCATCATCAAAATCACCCAAAGTTTCTTCGATTTCAGGTTCATCATTATCATCAAAGACTATAAATCCAACTTTTGGTATAAACTCCATATAAGCCATATTTACCCCTTAAACGCCCATTTGGACAATATTGTCATAATCCTGATTAAGTTGTAAGAAAAGTTGTCCACCTGGCGTTTGAACGCCTGTAAACCAACGCGTAACTGTGCTTGGTGCCACTTTATAATGTTCTGCAAGCTCTTTTCTTGACCAATCATGGAAGCGCCTAATTTGCTCAATTTTATCTATAAAAGTAATGTTGTTGGCTGCACTGCGATGTTCCAACACTTTCTTTTGTTCGTGTTCCTTTGCCTTTAACTTTGCAAGTTGAATAGAATCAGCTGAAAATAGTGCTAAATCAAATGCAATCTTGCTTTTAATATCTTTGTCAACTTCTGATTGAAACTCTGCTTTGACTAAACCATCACACAACCAAAGTATTTCGTTAACATATTCATTTTTTGACCAAGACGGAAAAGAAGACAGAGCGTTCAAATTCTCTGCTATAAAGTTTTTTAACATCTTGTCATCAGATGCATCATATTTCATCTGCGTTAAAGTTCGACAAAAACGCAAAATTTCATCAATGTAATTTTTTGCTTTTAGCATATTATTCACCACCTTTTAATGATATATATTTCACTTCGTTCAAATCTAAATAGCAGTAAATACTCCAACTTCCCCAAACTTCCTTATCTGCTCTGGCATTTGTAAGCCAAGCGTTCATCTCAAGAACTTTTTGATTTAATCCAGCATTTTCAAGTGTTTGTTCTTCTTTATAAACTTGTTCTATCATTTCGCTTGTTGCAATAAATTCTTTATACTCTTGGTCTGCAATTTTTGTATTGACGATTGACAAAAACATAAAGAGTATAAAAAATAGTCCAAAAAGCATAATAATTATAATTTCTGGGACAATTTCCATCATGTCCAAACAGAAATATAATTTAATAAAAATTGTTCCTATAACTGCAATTAAAGTTAAAACTCCAAAAATGATTGCAATCCACCACATTCCATACATAAATTTTTCTCCTTTCTATAAAAAATTTTTAAATTTAAAAACAAAAATTTTTCGCAAATTTGCGAAAACGCAAATCGCGCGCCAAAAAAAATAAATTTTTTTTGGCGGTTTAGTCACTTTTCCTAATTTTTCAAATTAGTTTTTTATTATAATTTTTTAAGCGGTTTTTAATTATACTTTGCCCTAATCAGAAAACCCGAAAGAAGGCACAAAAACGCTTCGCTGTCCTTTTTTGTGTCCTTCTTTTCTTCGGGCTTTTCTGATTTTATTAGGGCAAAATTCTGTGGTCAGAATTTTAAAACATCGTCTTCGCCGATGTCGGCTGATGAAGAAGAGTTCTGTGTTGCAGTCTCATCTCCCTGTTCCAACATTGCCACTGGCTCAGCCTGTGCTATGCTCTTTGTCTGTTCCCGCTTAGCTCGTTCTTTCTCTTCCTGCTCTCGCTTTTCTTGTTCTTCTTTTTCTTGAGCTAGTCTTGCCTGTTCCGCCATGCGTTCACGCTCTTCTTGTTCTAATCGTTCTTTCTTTTCCTGCTTTTCCGCTTTTCTCTCTCGGCGTAAATCTGCTATGTAAGAAAGAATATCTTGCTTATGTCTAAATTTCGCTGAAATACCAATAATATATTTGTATTTTTTCTTCAAATTTTTACAGAGCATGAAAATAGTAGCATCAATCGGATTTTTCTCCATGTCCATAGAAACAGACATATCGACTAAACGATTGATTTCATACTCATAATCATCAACTGTTACAAGTCTTTCACGACTACGCTGTTTTCTTTCTGTTTCCACTTTGCTTATCTCCTTGTGTTTTATAAGTTTCTGGTATATCTATGCTGTGCTTTTTTTGGAACTCTTTAAACCCTTCTTCTGTAAACTCTGTCCTAGTTGTTTTTTCATACACTGGAATAGTGTTCTCAAAACCTTTGTAGAATAATGGCATAAAGTAATGAGTATCATAGCATTTAAAGATGTTACCTATATATTCGATTTTGACTGTTCTATCAATCAAACGCTTGTCATGTGTATTTAGATATGATTCTAAATCTGTATTATTGTAGATAATATTGCATGTCCAAGTTGTTTTAACCAATCGTCCGTATTTGTTGTATTTGTTTTTAAGTTCAACAACTTCAATAAAGATTGATAGTTCTCTTATGTCTTTATGCAAACGCATTGGTCTCTGCATTGCCATACATGTAAAGATTTCAATTTGGCGCCCTAATTCAAAACCCTTAGACACAAATGTAGGTGGTGCAGCATTATGACTGTCAAATAAATCTTGCGCTTCATCCCAGAATAACCTAGAACCTGGTATCAATATGTTTACAGAGTGACCTTGGTCATTTGGCAATCCAAAATCTGTTGATTTAAAGTAATATGCAGAAGTTTTTCCGTTTTCAAAATATGTATCACAGAATACTAAATGGTCTTCATATGGTTTTAATCTATACCCCGCTTCTGCCAACTTGTCACACATAATCTGACTTACTTGAATGTCTCGCTTTGCCTGGCGTGGTTTCATAAACTCTGACATCAACTTCCCTGCAAGTGAGCTTTTACCTGAGCCACGCTTTCCCCATATAACCACATTATCTGTCAAACTAAATAATCCATCTTTGAGCATGTCAGAAAGTTTATCGTAAGTTTTCATATTTTACCTTTCTATAAATTTCTAAAATTTTATTGACTTTTTTATTTTCATTGTGTATAATAATCTTAGAAATTCAGATTGGTCATTAAGTTGACATCTTGTGGAAACACAGCGCGGGTACTGGATTTCTTTTTTTATATATCAAACTTTTTATTATATTTTTTAATCTTTGCCATATCTTTTTTTGATACTTTACGGTTTGGTTGTTTTTTACCAAACTGTTTTTCATTTTGCCAAAATGGTGGACTTATTCTTTGATGCTTTTCATTTTCTGGTAATTCAGGTTCTAAGTCCAAAGTTTCAACACCTTTAATGTATTTTGAATGTGTTTTAGTATTTGCTTTAAATCTATGGCCTTTTTTTGCTGTTATAACTGCATCATGTGGCGAACCATGTTTATTAAAATGTTCAGGATTTAAATCAGTTCGAATTTCATTTTTTTGTAAAAATTTCTTTCTCATAATTCTACCTTGGCTTTTTAGCTAAATTATTTATAAAACTCTTTTGGTCAAATTTTCCACGTCCACCGCTTTCATTTATTGTTTTTTCGTCCCAATGTTTATGAACAAAGCCATAATATTTTGCATATGCTTTACTTTCTTTTTTGTCAGCCTTGTTGTATTTATCTCGATATTCTTTATTCACTCTTCTCAGTTCACCTGTTGTTTTAGCATCTGCGACTTTCCTTGTCCAATCACAAGTAACCTTCTCAACTTCTCTTAATGCTTGATTGCTTTGTTTTCTTAATTCATTTGCGATCTTAATTTTATCTTTCATACCTTTCACCTTTTATTTAATATTTTGTTTGACTTATCTTTCCAGATAAGTTATAATAATAATGAGTTGAATGAGAGCAGGTTTTTGCCTGTTCTCTTTTTTTATTTAACATGCTTCTTCTATTGCAGAAGCGTATTGTGCAAAATGTGTTGTTTGTACTTCATCTTGTTTTTGTTCTTCTTTCTGCTCTTCTTGTTGTTCTGCATTTGCAGGTTGAATCGCATACTTGTCAACAGCGCTATAAATTCCATAGCCAGCACAAGCTAGAATTGCAAGAATAATCAAACCTGCAAAAAATCCCTTGATAACTGTCCAAGCAGAAGTTCCACCATAACGACTCATTATTAAATCCCCCTTTTGTAAAATTACCCTTAAGGGCTGGTGGTGGGTTGGTTTACAGTCTTGTTATCCCACCAGCCTGACTGTCCCGCCAAGTTTATACTCTGATAGCGGTATGCTGAGAGTTCTCATAGGAGTTGCAGAACTATGTCGACTCGTTCTGCTGGTGGTGAGCCTGTTTATAAAGTGCCTTCTCACCATTACACTTTGGATTTATTTAAGCCATTTTTAATTTATCTCCAATAGCCAATCGCGAGAAAATTAAATGCAATTTTGTTGGAAGTTTGTCCAGATGCAACATAGCAACTATCTGTCCCTTTCCATGTTACTAACACACTTTCCCAAGCTCCAGTTGAAGTTATATATGTGCAGACAACTGAATAATTTGTGTCTTTAAATGCTTTGCCAAAGCCAACAAAATTGTCTGTATTGGCACTACCCCAACTCATTTGAATACCGCTTGTATATCGAATAAAATTGGAGCCACTTTCAACAACTTGAACAGAATTTGCTTTTAATTCGTCTATTGATTTTTGCAAATCGTCTATTTGTTTTTGTAAATTGAATATATTAGTTTCAATTTGATTGATGTCTTGCTTAATCGTTTCAATATCAGTTCCATGATTTTCAATTTTTATTTCGAGTTCTGCAACTTTACTTTCAATTTGATTAACCTTTATTTCAAGAGCATCTAAATCTGACTTTTCTTTTGCGAGTTCTGTTGAAATTCTTTCTAGTTCAACCTTGACTTTATCAATTTCTTCTTTGTTAGCAGTAACATCTTGTGACAATTCGTCAAATTTCGCTTGCTGTTCGGCTTTGTCCTGTTCTAATTGTGCAATAGTAGCATTCTTTGCGTCTATATCGTCACAAAGTATGTCCATTGCTCTCTTTGTGCTGTTTAATTCGTCAGTTGTTTCTTCAAGTTCAACAGACATAACTTGTATTGTTGCTTCCTTATCTGAAAGAACTAACATCATCATTTCCATGTTTTCATTTAATTGTTCGATTTGTTCCTTCATTTGAACAACAACAGAAGTTGAAGTATCTGGTGCTGGCTTGTCCTGGTTACTTTGTAAAAAAAGCAATGCAATAACAAAAGAAACTATAATCACGAAAGGTAGTAATAACCTTTTTAAAATTTTCCAAATCATCTTCACTTTGCATCACCGCCTAAATACAAAAACCAGCCAATAAAGTAGTTGCTGTTAAGAAACTAGCCCCAGAAGAATATAGACTAGCCATTTGTATACTCATAAAATTGCTGTTATTACTCAAACTAGGTGAACGCAACCAAATTTGCTCACTATTGAAAATTATATCTTCATTAACTTTCATAAAAGGATTAGTCACATCTGTTCTCAAATATGTGTTTTCTTTCCAATAAGAATATTGTGAACCTTCGAGTGCATAGCCAACATTTGATTTAAGAGTAGAGTCTTTATCAGAACCAAAAACTTCAACTGCACTATAAACCCAAACTTTATCATCAGTTTCGATAATATCAGTCGATTTATTTCCTGCTGTTGTTCTTTTCTTTACAGATTTAATCACTGATTGCAATTCTTCTGACATTGCTTCATAAGCAGTAGAAACTACATTCGTTCTTATGTAACAATTTTCCCAGCTGCAATTATTAGAATCTTCTGTATTCATTTTAAGATTAAAGTCTCTCCTATTAAAATAAGCATTACTTCTTATACCGAAACTGATACCCGCTTTACCTGTTCCAACAGATAAATTATCATGATTAAAATCAAGAATTACAGCAGTAGCATCAACAAAACTTCCATCAGATTTTTGCATTTCGATTGTTTTTGTATCACCTACTTTGAAATATTTTGAAGCAAGATTGCTTTCGCTTATTTCTGCTATCTCTGCCCATGAATATTCTTCAAGAGTTTTTCCTATAATTGCACGAAAAACAAGGTCTTTGCTCATTATTTGTGTTGTTGGTTCAACAAAGTTTTCATTATCAAGCGACCAACCCACAATACGCTCAGAGTTTGTTATTGGAATCTGATCTTCTTCAAGATAATTATTTGTTTCAACTAAACAAGTTTTAAGAAGTGTGTCACCATCATAGAAGTATGCAACATTATAACCTTCTGGAACTCCAGCATTAAAATTTTCTCTTTCTTCAATAGATTGTTTTGTTTCTTTAAGCGCCACAACAAAATTGTTGCGTTGTAAATATTGGTTCCAATAACCTACAGACTCACTTCCGCCGTCTGTCCACACTACGGCATAAGTGCTGTTTAAATCAAGCGTTATGCGTATATTCAAAGTGTCAGTGTGCATCAACTCATTTCTTTCATTGTAGAAAGAATAAGTATAATCTGCACTTATATAATTGCTTCTGACTTCAACATTGTTACAAGGGCTATTATTAGCAAAAATGTCATAGTCACAATTTGAATTGTAAGAGAATACATCACTTGACAAAATTCTACAAGAATAAGTATCTGTGTCAAGTTGTTGCTCAAGCACCATACCTTTAAAATCAAATTCACAGTCTTTTATTTCAACTTCTGGCTGATGGTACCCTGTAAGAGTTCCAAATATTCCACCTGATGCACTAAGGTATGTATTAAGGTTAACACCACAATATACAGTCAATCCTACTATACCCACAAATGCAACACTAATGACTGCAACTCTAAGCTCCGGGTGTTTAACAAACAATCGTATACCAAAGCATATAAACAATCCAATGCCAATCAGAAGCCAGAAATTAACATCAAATAATAGTCCTATATTCATACTTCAATCTCCGTCTTAAGAAGTTCGCCAGACTTCATAGTATATTTATAGCATTCAAAAATTTCAAAGTTCTCTAAACCTGATGCATCTGCAAATCTTACAAACTCATAACCTTCATCTTCAAGAGCGTCCAAATCTATTTGAACTGACAGAACAATAGAATCAGCTTTATCTTTATGCTTTTGAATGAAACTATCTTTAAGTCTAAAAACAACAAGATTGCCAGCAACAATACCATAATCGAAAGCTTTATTGTTTGTGATGACAACTGTTTTTCCATACATGTAATCATTTGAAGTGTTGTCGTCACCTGTAATATTTAACTGTGTTGTTCCTTTTGCAATCTTGAACATACTATCTGATGACTTTCTCAAACCATCTGCTACTCGTTTATATTGAACTGCAAAATAATTTGCACTTGTTGCTTTGAGTTTTGCCATTTCTTCTGTTCCAAGAGTTTTATAGGCGTGTCCATCAAATTTTTCCCAAACAAAAATGTCTTCAAATTCAAACAAAGATGTTGCAGTTGTTTTGTTGGAAGTTTGTTTTATAGAGTTGTAAATTTTGCCAGCAAACCAATTTATATCAAAATTATTGTAAAATTTGTTGTTGTAACCTTTGAACCAATCCACATTGTCAACATTGTCTTCATGATCTAACACCTTACCTTTCAAACCAAATCTGTAATAATCATTGTCAAGTTTTATTGTAACTTTGTAATCTTTGTTTGAAAGTGGATTTGTAGAACCCGTATAATCATGCTCGAAGTTGTCACCAGATTGATAGTAATAAGCAGTAACTCCATTTCCAAGATTGAATTGATTTGTTATCTCATAGAAGTCTTTTGCATACAGGAAGTTGAATTGACTTTCTTTATACTCTGTGTATGTTGCTTTATCGATAGAAAAATCATTATTAGTTGTGTTAGTTATAAACTGCACACCTTGTGACATAAACTGTTTTCCACTTTCATCAGTAAAACCAGTCAAGCAAACATCTAAGCATTCGTAACCGTTCTTATTCTCGTTTGAAAAATATTCTACTTTCAAAACATATTGCTCGTCCCCAGTTTCATCATTGGTAGAAATCAGTCCAACATTGAATGTGTTCACAATTTCTTTTTCTGCACCACTAATCAAAACCACCAAATACCAAATATCAATAGCCAACATTAAAGCTGCTAGAACTGACAAAATTGATATTGTAATTTTTTTTGCTTTACTCATATTTTGCTCCTTTTAAATTTCAATCTCTTCGATTGGAGTCATAAGTGCATCATACTCTTCTTTTGTGTAAGCAGGACGCTCAGTGCTAAAATGATTTTTCTGTGGCTTGCTAAAAAGTGCATTTCTGTAATTCCCTTTTATTATCTTGTCATAATATTTAACTGCATAAGACTTCAATGTCATGTTATCAGCCTGAGTCAAGAAATCTGACTCTTTAATTTCATTGATTAACAGTTTTATATTCACACCTTTTGGAACATCACAATCAATGATCTTGTTTGGAAATGCTTCATGAAACAACCTTTGCTCTGGTGACATTTCATCTATATTCTCTGGTGGCACATATTTTGAAAAACCCTTTATGTAGATTCTCCTTTGATGCTTATGGCTGTTGATGACAATGTTAATAACTTTCTTTTCTTTTAATGCAGAAAGCCAATTTGAAACACTTTTTTCTGTGATAGGTTTTTCACCTTCTGGTGTCAACATCTTTACGAAAAATTTGTTAGAGATTGAGCAATAACCAAAGTCATTCAATGTTTTAATAATTGCAGTCAATGTTTTAAATTCGTTGCCGTCACATCTGTTAAAATTGTTGCTGAGTATCTTGACAAGTTCTTTATCTTCAACCATACTTCACCTACGCTAATTTAACTAACTTCTTGCCAGGCATAAGCTTGTATTTTTCGACTTCTTCATTGCCTAATAATGACTTATACAAAACATCTGCACAAATTTCGCTATGAACATAAACTGGGTTTGTTTCATTCTTGTCACTTAGCCAAGCAACAAAAAAGCCAGACGATACAGGAAAATGCTCTAACATTTTCTCTAAATCGCTGGCGATTTTACTTTTTGGTTGATTTTCTGCTAAACCCTCTATACGAAAAGGTTGCAGTATACTGTTTTCTCCCATTTTTTACTCCTATGCACGTTTTTAACGTATATTTTAACTAAATAATAAACGTTTTTGTTGGACTTGTCAAGCATTTTTACACATTATTTACGTTTCTTTTATGAAAAATATACAATTTTAACAGGAGGTATCATGGAAAATCTTAAAATATTGAGAAAACAATATGGTTATACACAATTACAAGCAGCAAAAATCTTTAATATGTCATTGAGAGGTTATCAAGATATTGAGAATGGAATTTGTGGGACAACTAACGATAGACTTATAGAGTTTGCTAATCATTTCGGTTGTTCTATTGATTATCTTCTAGGCCATCAAACACAGCAAATTATGCACTTAGATAGTCTGACAGAAAACCAACAGAAAGCAATTTCTATGATTAGAAAACTAGGTGATGACGAAATTATTTTACTTTTAGGTTACCTTGCAAGAATGACAAACACTCCATTAGAAGAAGTATTAAAAAACCAATCTAGGAGATAATTATGAACTTAAAACAACTAAGACTTAATGAAAAAAAATCACAGAGTGAACTATGTTCTGCTCTTGATATTCCACTTAGAAGTTATCAAGAATATGAAAGTGGACGAAGTCAAATGAGATACTCTACACTCATAAAAATTGCTGACTATTTCGGTTGTTCAGTTGACTATTTGCTTGGCCACGAAACTAAGCAGCTCATGCACATAGACAGTCTGACAGAAAACCAACAAAAAGCATTAAGCATCATCAAAGAACTTGACGATGATGCAATCTTAATCGCCATGGGTTACTTACAACGCCTACATGATGAAACACAACCAAACAAAATTAAACCAGGAGAAAAGTATGGAACAAATTGACATAAAAAAATTTGGTAGAATCTGCTGAGTTAGATGCTCGCCAAATTAAAGAAAGAACAGAGCACCGTCAGAGAACTCTGTTCTTAATAGGTTGGCTTGATGCCGAACCAGATTTATACAAGCTACAACAAAACAAAATTGTTGTGTTAGGGTCAAAAGAGTCTACTCCAAAATTAAAAGGAGTAGAAAATATGAGTTACAGAAAAAACTGCTATAAGCGTTCAGATGGACGCTGGCAATATTCAAAACAAAAAGATGGGTATTTGTATTATGGCATTGCCAATACATACCGTGAACTATTGGAGATAATTCCAAACATAAAACCTAAGTTAATTAAAAATGTTAAACATTCAAGGACAAAAACTTTAACACTAATTGACTTTTATCAAAACTACATAAATGTTTACATAAAAACTAAAAACATGAAAGACAAGTCAAAAGAAGATTGGCAAAGATATTTAAACAACTACATTAAACCTTCGTTTCAAAGAGTTCCCCTAGATAAACTAACAACAGAAGAAGTGCAAACTTTCATCAATGGTATAGACAGAGAAAGAACACAAAAGACAATTTTTGAGAACATAGTAAAAGTTTTAAAAAATGCTTATGTAACTGGAAGAATTAAAAAAGATATCACTCTTGGATTAGAAAAACCTAAGCGCAAGAATGTAAAAGTTAGACACCCACTAACATTTCATGAGCAAATAGACTTATTAAAAGCAGTCAAGAAAACTAAACTATACACTTTTACAATTTTTTCAATAATCGTTGGAAGCAGGCGCGAAGAAACATTAAAATTTAATCTGTCTACAGATTTAAACGAAAAAGAGCAGACCATACACATACATGGAACTAAAACAAGCGACTCTGATAGACTGGTTAATGTTTCAAAAGGTTTTATCACCTTTCTCAAAACAAACATGGAATCTGACACTTTCAAGCTTAAAAAGGACTATGTGACAAAAAAGATAAACGAGATATTAAAAAAAACAAACATGGAAAATTGTTTGCACTGTCTCCGTCACACTTGCTCTGCCAATCTTTATTTCCTAGGTGCTAAAGATAAATATAGGCAAATGCAGCTAGGACACTCTTCGATTGTTACCACAAATGACATATATACGCAAATTAAAGAAAACATACCACCGCGTTATTTACGCCTAATTTACGGCGATTTATACATTAGATTTGACTAGACTTTTGACTAGACTTTCGGCAAAAATGAAAGCAAAACAAAAAAACAGCATACAAAATATTGTGTTTTGTATGCTGTAAAACCGCTATTGGTGCACTCGTGGGGATTCGAACCCAAGACCTTTCGTTCCGTAGACGAACGCTCTATCCAGCTGAGCTACGAGTGCATAAAAATATTTAAAATTAATAATAGTTAGTTTACTGTTCGTCCAAACGCTCTATGACAAGGAAAGGACGATCAAACTGCTTGCAGTTTTGAGAGAACTTGACGCAGTCACAACAAATCTACGATTTGTTATCCAGCTGAGCTACGAGCACATAAGTTTTATGCGACACCAGTATAACAAAAAAAAATGAAAAAGTAAACCTATTTATAAAAAATGTTTTAAAAATTGCTTAGATTGGGAGTAAAAGGTTTTGAAATTAACTAAAATTCCATATTCTGAATTTCAATTTTTGCAAAATAAATAAAATTAAAGTTAGGGTTCAAATTAAAATATTGGTTTCTTAGACGGAATGTTTTTCTTATAAAATCAGCGATAAAATAAAAAATGATAAAGCAATTTTGTTGCCGTTACAGAAAACCTAACAAAAAAGTAAATTATAAAGATTTTTAAACTTTATTTGCAAATTTTATTATTGCATGTTATAATATATATTATGAGAAAGAAAACTATTGAAGAAGAACTTGAAGAACTTGAAAAAGAAAAAGAAGTTCACATTAAAAAATTAAGCAAAAATTCAGGACATTCCGATGAACATGTCTATGATTTTGATGCGCGCTATGAAACCCATGACTTTGAAGAAGCCGCAAAAAATGATTTCGTTTATGAAGATGATGACGACTTTGAAGATGACGATGAAGTTTCAGATATGGACATCGATAAAATGGAAGCAAACTTGAAAAAACAATTTAATGAAGCAGAAAAAGAAATTCAAGAAAGCGAAGAACTTTTGGAAAAAATAAACAATGCATTAAATTCATCAAAATCAAATTCGAAATCAAAATCAAAACTTGGCATATTTTCCTTATTTTTATTATTTCCTTGCATTATCCTTTTAGGTGTAACAATTGGGGGAATTTTAATGATTTCATTTCTTGGCATTGTTCCAATTAATCAATAATTAAATTATGTAGAAATTACATCCCATGTTGAATCAATTCAACTTTTCACCGATGATGAAGGAGACCACTTTATCCATATAAAGGTTGTTTATAATTATAATGAAGAAGATTACAATTGTATTATAAAAGAATATATAAATTCTTTAAAAGATATGCCTAAACAAGGAGATGAAATTGTTTTAAAAATAAACCCAAACAATCCAGAAGAAGCAATTTTGCCAGATGAAAACTTTGTAGGTCAAATTATTTGCATAGTGTTTGGTGCGTTTATGACATTGTTTGGTTTAATTGGTTTAACAAAAATGATAAAAGCATATTTCAGATAATTTAAATAAAATTAAAATAAAAAAGACGCAAATTGCGTCTTTTTTTAACAACTAATTAAGAGAAATTTATCTTCCGCCGCAGCCGCCACCGCCGCCACCGCCGC
>CATKYT010000015.1 GCA_949841245.1 uncultured Eubacteriales bacterium
AGCAGCAATTAAATCACGCTTTGTTATTTCTTGAGTTGTTCCATCTTTAAAATTTATGGTGACAATGATTGCTTCATAGAAAAGTTTTTCATTTTCCGTAACAAGAGAACAGCCTGTTAAAACAGATACACACATCATAACAACAAGCATTAAAGCAAATAATTTTTTCTTCACGACTTTTCTCCGTTTCAGGTCGGTTATTCCGCCCATAATACCAATGTATTATAATACAATATCAAATAAATTTCAAGCAAAAGACAAAACTTTCTCAATCTTTTTTGTCAAGTGCAGTTAAAAACATTTCAATAAGCAAATCCACTTTATCTTTAACCTTGCCCTTTGCATTCACTTTTAGAATAGGTAAGTCTTCAAATTTTAAACAAGTATCATAAAATTTGCCAATATTCGACAATCTTTTATCAATTATTTCTTCACATTTATAGAAATAAATCAAACAATCGACAGCATTAACTTTGATTCTTTGAACATTAAAATTTGAAGCCAAATTTTTCAGAAATGCAATTTTACACAAATTTTCCACTTCAACAGGCACAGCACCAAAACTTTCTTCAAGTTGAGTTGTCACCTGCTTATAATCATTCAAATTTGAAATTCGACTGATTTTGTTATAGAAAATTATTCTTTCCGATTGTGAACTTACATAATCTTCACTGATAAAGGCATCCAACATAAGTTCCAATTTAATTTCTTTTTCATTTCCGCTTTTTTGCCCTGAATTTTCCTTTGTCACTTCTTCCAAAAGTTTCACATACATGTCGTAACCAACTTTTTGCATATGTCCATGTTGTTCCTTACCCAAAATATTGCCTGCTCCACGAATTTCAAGGTCACGGATGGCAATTTTGAAACCGCTTCCAAGTTCTCGGAATTCCTTTATTGCTTCCAAACGCTTATATGCATCTTCTGTCAGCACTCTGCCACCATCATAAGTTAAATAAGCATAGGCAAGTTTGTCTGCTCTGCCAATTCTTCCACGAATCTGATAAAGTTGACTTAAACCAAGATTGTCACAATCAACAACAAAAAGAGTGTTTAATGTCGGCAAATCTATACCATTTTCAATCAAAGTGGTGGATATAAGCACATTAAATTTGCCATCATAAAGTTCATTGATGACCTTCGCCAACTCTTTTTCTTCCATTTGTCCATGTGCCACCCCGATGCTTGCATTTGGCAAAAGCGATGCAACATGATTTCTGAATTCATAAATTTGTGCCACTTTGTTAAACAAAATCAATGCTTTGCCATTACGGGATAATTCTCTGGAAACGACATCTTCCAAAAGCCCATCACTGTATGGACTGACATAAGTTTGAATCGGAAGTCGGTCGCGTGGTGGGGTGGCTATTACACTTATATCTCTGATGCCTGAAAGCGACATATGCAAAGTTCTTGGAATTGGCGTTGCTGACAAGGTCAAGACATCAATGTCACTTTTAAGTTTTTTTATTTTTTCTTTGTCTTTCACGCCAAAGCGTTGTTCTTCATCTAAAACCAAAAGCCCCAAATCTTGAAATTTAATGTTTTCATTCAAAATTTTATGCGTGCCGATTAAGATGTCAATCTTTCCATCTTGCAAACGCTGATATATTTCCTTAGTTTCTTTTTCTGTTTTAAAACGATTTAAAACTTCAATTCTAAGTCCAAAGCCATCAAATCTTTGCAAAGCCGAACGATAATGTTGTTCGGACAAAATGGTCGTTGGGCACAAAAACGCAACCTGTTTCCCATTATAAACAGCCTTAAAAATTGCACGAAAAGCAACTTCGGTTTTGCCAAACCCAACATCACCACAAATCAGTCTTTCCATGATTTTTTCACTTTCCATGTCTTTGGAAACATCTTCAACAGCCTGTGCTTGATCAGGTGTCAGTTCGAAAGGGAATGCGTTTGAAAATTGATTTTCCAATTCTTCATCACATTGAAAAACAAAGCCCTTTCTTATCGAGCGTTCTTTATAAATTTTTGCCAAAGCAACAGCAACTTCTTTTAAATCTTCCTTGACTTTTTGTTTTAACTTTGTCCACTCACTTGAACCAAGAGCATTAAGTCTTGGGTCATCACCACCCACATAAGAAGATACTAAGTTTGCTTGTTCGGTTGGAAGATAAAGCAAAGCACCATTACGATATTCTAATACAAAATAGTCTTTTTCAAAATGCGAAAGTTTCAATCTAACAATGTCTTTGCATCTTCCAATTCCATAAAATGAATGAACAACATAATCTCCAACTTTTGGTAAGTAAGAAAAGTTTTGTTTACCTTTTCCATAGTCAAAACTTGCAGACTTATACAAGTCATCAGTGCCAATTCCAACTATGCCTAATGAAAGAAAACTGAAAGAAAAAGGAAAATAATCTTTGCATACATAAACTCTTACATTGTCAAAAAGTTCCCCATTAAATTCACGAAAAGCAATGTTGTTTGTCATTAAAAACTCTTTCAAAATTTCAAAGAATTTTCCTGCAAAAAGAAAGACATTAAGCCCACCCTTTGTGAAAATTTGAATGTCTTTTTTAAGCGATAAAAAATCTGTTAGGTAACTCTTTTGTCCAACAGTTTTGTTTTCAAAATCACTTGTTTCAGTGTTGGAAAAAACAAGAAATTTTTGCAAATCTGCTTCTTCAAAATTGATGAATAAATCTTGT
This sequence comes from uncultured Eubacteriales bacterium, assembly GCA_949841245.1. Lineage (GTDB taxonomy): Bacteria > Bacillota > Clostridia > Christensenellales > UBA1242 > Caccovivens. The sequence goes on from CATKYT010000015.1 coordinate 2,670, forward strand.
TTATTCCAAGAAAGTTCTTCCCTAGCGCGTGCCAAAATTTTACATTCATTTTCAATTTTAACTGGTTCATCAACCACAATATTTTCGCACAAGTCAAAAACAGAATTTTCTCCAAACTTTAAAAAAACAGGAAAAATTTGCAATTTTTCAATGTTTTTTATTGTTTTCATGTCCATAAAATCAAAATTTTTGATTTTTTCAACTTCTTCATCGAAAAATTCCAAACGGGTAGGAAGTTCTTGTCCGCTTACAAAAACATCAACAATGTCACCCCTAACTGCAAACTGACCAGATGCTGAAACATAATCAACTCTTTCATAACCAAACTCAACAAGTTTTTCAGACAAATTTTCAATGGAAAAATTTTGCCCCAATGAAAGCGTAAATTCTTGTTTTAAAAATTGCAAATCAAACTTTGTTTCAAGTGATGAAGGCAGAAAAATGAGTGAGTCCAATTCACCTTTTAAAAACAAAGTAACAGAACTTGCGAAAAGCGAAAGGTTGACATCTTTTTCGTCTTCATTTTCTCTGCCGCAAGAAATTATTGCCACTTTTTTATTGCAAGACATAAGCCCTTTTTTCAACTTACTGGCAGTAACAAAATCTCCACAGAGATAGACAAACTTTTCAAAAGCAGAAAGATATAAAACTTTTTCTCCAATAAAAAAACCGCCCAAGTTTTTTTGCTTAGGCAAATTTAATTTTTTAAATAAGTCCACAAATTCTTTCACTTACGACAATCTCTCACAAATTTCATCAACCACTTTTTTAATGATTGGTTTGAAAATTTTTTCATCATATTTTGAAAGCACATAATCGGCAAGGTCAAGAGAAATATCTCTGCCAATTCCAACCTTTAATCTTTCAAAATTTTCGCCTATGTGTGCCACAATGTTTCTAAGCCCATTGTGCGTTCCTGCTGAACCATGTTCGCGAAATCTTATGTTACCCTTTGGCAAATCTATGTCGTCCACAACCACAATCATTCTTGCATCTTTAAATTTTTCTTTAACCAAAACCACACTTTCTCCACTTAAATTCATGTAAGTTTGTGGTTTTACAAGCATAATTTTTTCACCATTAAAAGAACCTTCTCCAACCAATGCTTTAAACTTTTTCTTGTCAAAAGTTATACCAAGTTTTTCCGCCAAAGCATCCACACAATCAAAGCCAATGTTGTGATAAGTGTTTTTATATTTGGCATCAGGATTTCCAAGCCCAACAATTATGTTCATAAATTTCCCCTTAAATTTTTTGGTTTATCAGTCTTTCAAAAGGTCCGACAGTTTTTCCAGTTTCCACTTTGCTTTTTTCCAAATAACTTTGGTAAACAAATGCTTCATCACATATTATGGTGTCAAAGATATAATTTCCACTTTCCAAAATTACATTCTTGCCAATGTAACTTTCGCCTTTGATTACATTGTTTGGATAAACAACAGTGCCTGCTTCAATTTCTACATCAGCATCAATAAAAATTGTTTCTTCTCCAAAGAAAACAACACCTTGGGCTTTATGATAATTTAAAATTCTTGCTTTCAAAACATTGAAAGCATAAGAAACATTTTGCGTTGTGTCTATGACAGAAAAATCTTCTTTGTCAAATTCTTCCACAGATGTGGAAAGCATAATTTTTGCAGTTTGCAAAAATTCAGATTTAAAAACAAACCCACGAGAAAGTTTTAAAACATTCATTCTGTGAGAAGAAAAATATTTCATAATGTCAAGAAAAGTTGACTTTTTCAAAAGTGGTGTGTCACTGTAAAGCACGGCAACAAATTTAAACCCTTCACAAAGTGGTCTAATTTTGTCTAACAATTCTTCTTCTGTTGGTTCTTCAATCATCTTTTGTTGACAACCCGATGCAGCCAATGCCACCCAATCAATCATCTTTTTACCTAAGATTTCAAAATTAGACGAAATTTCTTTTTTCGCCTTTACAAGCACAACCAAAGTTTCTTCTGCAACCCATTCCACACTTTCAGTGGTTTGCATAACCTGTGGCACTTGTTCATTTAAAAAATCAAAACTTATTTGATTTTCGCTTATTTCTACATCCAATTCTTCAATTTCCATGAATATATTATAAACAATCAACAAAAAAAAGTCAAAAATTATGTTGACTTTTTAAAATTTTGCTATTTTATTTTTAAAAAACACTCTTGTGTGATAAAATGTTGTTATGAGAAACAGAGTTAATCAAAACATTTTTTCAAAAATTTTATTTCTCTTTACACTGATTGTGCTTTTCGGTGCATTTTTTTTCAATGCAACCATTGCAAACACAGCAAAAGCACAAACTGATGCTTCTTCACAAGAAACTTCATTAAGCCAAACTGTAAGCACTGATGAATATTTTTCTGTAACTTTAACTACCACAGGACGAAACGGCAATCCTTTGCAAATATCTGACCCAACAAATGGTTATTTTTGCATAAACTGGCGAGAAGTTTCCTTTCTCGAATTTACTTTGGTCAACAAACTTCCGATAAACTCTTACATTAATTTTGAATTTAAACAAATTTTTTGCAAATCAGATGATTTGAATTTCCCAATTGGTAATGGTTCTGAAAATTCAATATTAACTGGCATGCTTTCAAACAATTCTAAAACTTATCGTTATTACACTGATAAAACTGTGATTTTGCCTGATGATGAAGCCGAAAGCGAAGACAAACTGAGAATCGGACAAGGCTTTGGACTTTATCAATTTGATTTTGTTTATTCCTATTTTCAATTTAATGAAGATGAAGATGCCGACAAATTGGTGTCAGACAAATCATTGAAAATTGGCGTGGCAATTTTACCAGATGACATAACAAAAATTGAGATTCCAAACAATATTACAATTTCCTATGATGTTTCAAGTTCGGATAAATTTTTAAACACCTATCGCCTTTTTGTTTCCAATGTAAACGGCGACAGATTGTCACTTTTTGATTATGTAAATCCTGAATGTTTGCAATGGAATGTCACTGGCACAGACAAAGAAAACATTAAATATGTTTTATGCCAAGAAAATAAAGATAAAGATGATGCCTTCATAACATATCGTTGCATTTGGCCAACACTTGAAAGAAGCAAAATAACAGGTTCAAGTTTTGTCTTTGATTCCAACAACATCGAAGGAAACTGGAAAGCATTTTTAAAAATTGTGGACAAAAATGACAACGAAATTACAACTTTGCAAACAAGAGAATTTTCCACCATTAAAGTTCCCGCTTCATCATATTGGTGGATTTGGCTTATTGTAGCACTTGCAACGCTTCTTATCGGCGGAATTGTCTTTCTGATTATATTCATAAAAAAGAAAAAACAAGGTGTTTGGTAAATGTCATTCCACAAAAATAAATATAATAAATTTACAATAGTGTAAGTTGTTCAATTGCATTAATTGCCATTTCATTTGTTTTAAACTAACTTCACTTAAAACTTTCTAAATCAAAACAAAATAGAATTGAAAACAAAAAAAAGAAATAAAATGACGACATCGATTAATCATCTGTCGTCATTTATTTTATAATATGTTGTGAAAACTTGCACCCATGAAGTGTTGGAATGTTTCTACATAACTTTTAATGATTTCCAACGATGTCAAAAATTCAACATCTTCTTCTTCATTGATGTATGTCTTTAAACGGACAATTTCAATTCCAAGTGCTTCAATAGATTTGTGATTGACCATAAAACACAATCCACTTTCATCTTGTTTCCAAGAATATTCCATGTTGTCAACCAGACTTGCCACTTCACCATTTACAATTCCGCCATTCTTTTCAATGGCATTTTCAATTTCATAACAATAGTTCTTTACATTTGAAAGAGAATTAATCACCAATCTGTCCTCTACAATGCAAATGGCAATAAGCACTCCAACAATGGCAATAAGCGAAATCAATTTAAACCAACCGACTTTTGTCATGCTTCCACCTGCCCCAATGGTTCTATTTGCAAAGTTTGAAATTTTTGTCCAAATTCTTGAACATAAACAGATCCATTTTTGTCCACTGTTAAAATTAAAACATCTTTAACTTTTTTAATGTTTGCTTTGTTTAAAATTTTGTTTACATCTTCCAGTTTAATGCCGGCAATTTCCAGATTTTCTTTAACTATTTTTCCTTCATTGATAATGTTTACAGGCACACATGATTCTTCAACTTGAAGTTTCATGTCTTGCACTGTGACTGGTGCAAAATCACTTTTTGGAAGCACACTCATTTTGCCGTTTGTTTCCATAATGGCATACTGCACTTGTTCGATGCTGAAATAGCCACATCCCCTAATGGCTTCAAAAATGTCATCAACAGAGATGTTAAGGTTTTTAATGGCTTTGTAATCAATTCCATCTGGATTAATTACAATGACAGGTTTACCACTTAAAAAAGCGGAAAATTTACCACTCAACTTACTTAAATAAGTTAAAACAAAATGCAACACAACAAGTGTTAAAAGCGGAACAATTCCGTGCAAAACTGGCACAGAAACTTCTGCCATAGGAATGGTTGCAAGGTCAGCAATAATAAGAGTTAAAACAAGTTCAAAAGGTTGCATCTGCCCCAACTGCCTTTTGCCCATAAGTCTGTATAAAAACAGCACTACTAAATAAATAATAACCGCTCTAAATACAATAGTTAACATGTTTTTATTATAAGTAAAAAACAATTTTATTTGCATTTAAAAGCGGTTTTTTATTAATTTTTTTAACTTTTTGCCAGTTTTTTTGTTTTATTTTTCTTTTTTTCGAACTTTTCTTTGAAACTTGTGAAATAAACTGAAATATTAATAACATCAAAAACTACACACAAAACAGTAAAAATTGACATGCCAATAACAGTGGAAATTGTAAGGTCAAAAATAGTTGGCAAAAAGTGACCTAAAAGCGAACTTACAAATGAAGTAATGGCAATGGTTGGAATGGAAAGCAATGTCAAAATAAGCAAATTCTTTTTGTTGTGAACTTTTATTTTAAGTTTCTTTTCAATCATTCTTATGTTTAAAATTGAAGAAATCACTGTCGAAGCACCCATGGCAACCACCAAAGCATTTATTCCAATAAATTGTGGCAAAATCAAAATGGACAGAAACATGAAAACTCCACCAATTAAATAGTTGATGAATGATTTAACTTCCAATCCCATGGAATTTAAAATGGCAGAAGTAATGTTGGTCACACCAATTGGAACCATTATCCAAGCAGAATATTGAAGCAAAGTTCCACTGAGTGGTTCACCATAAATGAAAGTGCCAAACTTGTCCCCAATTGCAATGAAAATTGGTGCAATTAAAAAGGATACAAACAAAGCAAAAAGAATTGAAGATTTTACACGATTTTCAACATGCTTTTGGTCGTTCTGCACAAGTGCCATAGAAATGTCAGGCACAAGCGCAGTCGAAAGCGAACCAATTAAAGATGTCGCCACATACAAAAATGGAAATGCCATTCCAATAGCCACTCCATACAGGCTCATTGCTTGTGTGGAAGTATAACCAGATGCCATAAGGCGAGCCGGCAAAATTAATGCAATCAATGGTGCAGCAAAACTACCGACAACTCTGACTCCTGTAATTGGTGCCGATTGACTGATAATGTTTTTGTAGATGTTTGTTGGTTTGTTCATCTTTCCGCCATATAAGAAATAAAGAAGCATAACAAAGAAAGCAGAAACCAAACACGACAAAGTGAAAGACCATGCAACAGACATAGCTGATTGCAAAGCGGACATTCCCGATGCAAGCAAAAGCACACAAACAACAATCTTTACAACTTGTTCTAAAAGTTCGGAAACACACAATCCAAAATAATTGTCATTCCCCCACATTGCACCCCTAAACACACAATAGATTGCCGAAAAAATAAGTGAAGGCAAAAGAATGATTAAAATGTAAATGCAGTTCGCGTCAGTAAAAAGATTTTTAAATAAATTGCGAAACAGCAAAATAACTAAACACAAAACAATGCTTACAGCCAGTCCAACAAAAATTCCAGAAGTAACCAAACTTCCCATGGCTTTTTTGTCTGACTTAACTCTGTAATTGGCCGTCATTCGTGAAATAATAAGTGTAAAACCGCTGGAAACGATGGTTAAAAGCACCATAAACACAGATAAAGCCACTTGATACATTCCAAGCGCTTCTGCACCAATTGCCCTTGAAAGAAACACTCGGAAAAAGAAGCCAAGCATTCTTGTAAGCAAAGTAAATATTGTGATAACTGCAACACTTTTAAAGATTGATTTCATATATTGTAATTTATAAACAACTTTTGAAATATATTCCTATTAAAAGAAAAAGTGAGGTTTAACATGAGCATGATAAAAACACCATTTCCATTCTATCAAGTAAAAAAAGGGGAAAACTTGAAAATCATTTCTCAAAAATATGGCATAGACAGCACAAAAATTTTGCTTGACAATCAAATGTCACCAAAACAAATTAAAGAAGGAATGTTTATAATTTTAAAAAAATAAATGATTGAAAAACATTTTAAACTGAAAAAAATTAAAAAGAACTCTATTGTTTTAGAGTTCTTTTTTGTGGCTTAATTTATGCCGTGAAAGAAGTTAGTCTTTCTATACAAATTCCAAGACTTTGTATAACCTAGAACATGTCTAAATGACAATTTATAAGTTTTTTATAATTCTTTTTATTTTTAATGCAAGTTTTAAAAGTTTATGTTATAATTATTATATAATTTTGTATAGGGAGCAAATGAAATATATGAAAGTAATTATAAATGCAGATGATATTGGTTATTCAAAAAGCATCACCGATGGAATTATTGAAGGCATAAACTATGGTTGCATTTCTTCAACATCAATCATGGCAAATATGGAATATGCCGAATATGCAATTAAACAGTTGATAAAAAACAACATAAAGGAAATTGGTTTACATGTAACACTGACAATTGGAAAACCATTGACAAATTGTCCAAGCCTAATTGATCAAAATGGGAATTTTTTATATAACAGAAAGCAAATTGAAAATCCAAATCTTAATGCAGAAGAAATTTATAACGAAATTATGGCACAGTTTAATTTTGTTGAAAAGTGCGGGGGGGGAAGATTAGGATAAATCATATAACAAGACATCATCATCTTGAAGATAACCAAATAATGAATGAAGTCATGGAAAAAATATGCTTACAAAAAAATCTTCCTATAAGAAAATGCACCCATTTTAAAACTAAATGCAAGCATCCAGATGAATTTATAACAAGTTTTTCTTTTAAAAGCAATACTGTTGAAGAACTGAAAAACATTCTAAATCAATTCAAAAAAACAAAAAAGATTATTGAAATACTCACTCATGCTGGATATATAGACGAATATACAAGTAAAATAAGCAGCCAAGATTCACGCGAAAGAGAATTAATTGCTTTGAAACAAGCAAAAGATTTAGGCGTATTTGACGATGTTGAATTAATAGGTTATGATTACTTTAATTAAAATTGAAAGACATTCTGTCAATTTTTAACAGAATGTCTTTTTTGCTTATTTGAAAATTTATATTTCTTAACTCTCTTTATTTTTGGTTTTAAACTTTTTCTGCATAAAGGCTTCAATCTGCTTTTGAAACTTAAATGAAAGATATATAAGCACTGCGGTTGCAACCGCCAACACAGCCCAAATGACAAGTCCCCATCCGTGAAACGGAATGATGTCACCGCTTCCAAGATAACAAGTAATTAAAATTCCGGATGGTCTGGAAATTAGGTTTGTTATGACAAAAAATGCCCACGACATGTCCGTAAGTCCAGCCACTAAACACAGAATGTCATCAGGAAAAATTGGCAAAAGCATCATGATGACAAAGGAATATTTGGCATTTGTCAAAAACTTACGCCATTTTTCACATGTCTCTTGACCAACCATAAACACAACCAGTTTTCTGCCAAAATGGCGACCCAACCAAAAGGCAAGAACGCTTCCCATCAAAATTCCCGACAAACTTAAAAATGCCGATTGAAGTGGGCCATAAACAAGCACACCAGCAAGTGTTGTGATTGTGGACGGAATAGGAATGAAAGTCACTTGCAAAAATTGCAACAAAACAAAAGTAAGTCTTCCCCAAAACCCCAATGAAAGAATAAGTTGTCTTATTTTTTCGACAGAATTGATGTTTTCCCACAATCCTGTCCACACAAGCACAAAATAAATAAGAGTAAGAAACAACCCTATTGCACCGAAAACGATGCAAGAACGGATTATCTTACTCTTTAAAGACATAGATTTTGCTTGTTGCTCAGACATAATTTTATTATATTCAATTTATAAAGAATTAACAATTATGGATTAAATTCACTTGGATTTGTTTTTTCCAACTTAGTTCGAACGGCTTGTTCGCTTGCTGTAGTCACTTTTTGTGGTTTTATAATTTTCACATCACTGGCAGGAATTGTCATTCCGTCAACAGGATCTTCCACACCTTCCATGACCACACCATTTTGCGGTTGATAGAAATCATGTCTGATTTCTTTTTCTTCAACAAGTTCGCCGTTTTTGTAATATTGAACATATCCTTTGCTTTCATAACCTTCGCGTGGATATTTCAAACGATGATATTCGCCTTTATATAAAATTTTGTTGGAATATTCACCCTTACTGTCAGACACCACTTTATCACCACTGTGTGGCAAAATTTTAACCAATTCTGCACGGCGTTTTATTGTCATTCCATCATCAAACTTTTCGCCATAAATTTCCACTTTAACATCGTTGTTGTCGGCAGAAGTTTTGATATAAATTGGTGTTTCAAGATTGTTTTTAAAAACCAAATCAGAATAATCGCCAGAAACCATTGCATCAAATGAAAGTGGAACATAAGATGCAGGAAGTGAGTGATGGTTAACATTTAAAACTTCCACATCCGCAAGAATCAATGCATTATAAAGTGTAGTGGAAGCCTGACAAACTCCACCGCCAACTCCATCTACATAAACTCCACCAACAATAATGTGTGCATCTTTATATCCATTTTCCACCGTTCTTGGGCCAGTGGTTTCATTGAAAGAAACAGTCTGGTTTGGCTGAACAATCATGCCATTAAAACTTTCAATCGCTTTTTTAACATTATTTTTGCGATCAGGCGAACTTTTTGCATAAGAAGTGGAAAATTCACTTCTTTTTACAACACTTTGTTTTAATTCTTCCAAGTTTACATCATTTTCAATTTCAATTATAGGAATTTCCAACTTAACTTTTCTTGATTTCAACAAGGCTTGTTCAAGGTCATTGTTTAGTTTGTCACGATTGACAAGAATGGCATTGTTACCTTTGTCTATGCAAAAAGTTTCTTCCGAATTTGGTTGAAAAACCAAACTTGCCGAACGAGATTCTTGTTCCACTTCGCTTACAATGTCATTAATTTTTTCATCCAAGTTTCCAAGAATGCTGGAATAAGAGATGCTGAAATCTTTGCCATTTTCTTTAATTTGTTTTTCACTGATTAAGTTTTGGAAAAAATTTCCTGTTCTTCCGAATTTGGAAACTTCTTTAACCATAGGTTGAATTTTGTTGGAAACTTCAAAATCATTTCCATTTAATTGCCAAGATTTATCTTTGTTATAAAGTTCAATTTCAATTTCAGAACGCTTTTCCAACATGTCTGTCAAAATGACATTCTCCGCTTCCGCAACAGTCATGCCACCAACATCCATGCCGTTGATTTTTGTGTTTTCATAAAACTTTTCATTTCCAGATATGGCTTCCGCAAAGAAAAACTGACAACACAACAACAGTGCCACTGACAATGCAGAAACCCCTATAAACCAAGCAAAACCTTTGCCTTTCTTTTGTTTCTTTACTTTATTTTCTTTTTTCATGTTTCTATTATGTGAAAAGAAATAAAAATTATCAAACAAACAAAAACTGTTTTAAATAAGAAAAAATTACTAATTTTAAAGCAAAAATTAGTAATTTTGAAGATTTTTTTCAATTTCATCCAAAAGCATAGTTTTTTCGTTTTGCAATTTGCCATCAAAAACTTTGCTTAAAAGGTTATTTAAAATTCTGTTATAACTTCTTTTATCAATGTTTTTAAAGTTTTTCTTGATGTCGTTTTCATCCAACTTTAAATCTTCCACTCTGATTGTCAAACCATGTTCAATGATGTATTTATAAAAGAAATTATATTTTGTCTGAACATGCTTAGATTTACATCTTAAAAGCAAACTTATTTCACCCCAGTTTTCAAAGTATTTAAAGAAATATTCTTTATTAGACATTCCCCCAAGGGCATCATAATAGCCTGCAAGTAAAACAAAGATTTTTTTTATAATCAAAGCAGAAAAACCAAATTGTTCTTTTAAAAATGTTTCCAAAAACGCTTCAAGGCAGTCTGGCTTTTCGGTGTCAATGATGTCAATTAAAAGACCAAGAAATCTGTCAGAACATTTAAACACCATAGCATATTTAACTTCACTGTTTTGAAGTCCAAATTGTTTCCACACCCCATTAAGTAAACTTAAAGTCTGTTTCAAACTTTTTTTGCTTAAATTAAAACGCTCTTGACAATTCAAAATTTTTTGCACTTCAATAAGTTTTCTGTTGCCACTTATATCACTTAAATTTGAAATATATTTTTTTGCACCTTTAAGAGTGGCTTTGTCAATTTTAAAATTCAATTCGCCAGCAATTCGCACCATTCGCAAAATTCTTTCACCATCATGCTTAAAAACTTCATCTGGACTTATGTTTGCACGAATAACTTTCTGTGCAATGTCAACAATTCCATGATAAAGGTCAACGATTTCATCTTTGTTTATGTTGTAATAAATGGAATTAATTGTGAAATCTCGTCTTACAGCATCTTCTTCGATTTTGTCAGTTCTTTCCACTAAATAAGGGACATGTTCTCCGCCTTTATAACTTTCTTTCCTGAAAGCGGTGTATTCATAAGACTCATCTTCTTTGCTTATAATAATTGTGCCCATTTTAAGATTTTTAATCTTAACTGAAAAGTCAGAATCTTTAAGTCTTTTTGAAACTTCTTCAACATCCACACTGGAAGTCAAATCAACATCTGAATATTCCAAACCTAAGATGGCATTTCTGACATAGCCACCAACTATATATAAGTTTTCAGGGAAAAACTTAGAAAGTTTTTTAAGGTTGTCTGACACTTCTAAAAACATCTTTCCTCCAAATTTTTGCAATATAAGATATAATAAACTTAATATAATTTACTAAAAAAGTCAATTATATTTGACATTTTGCTGAAAATTTAATAAACTAATTAAGTTAAGAAATCATGAAAAAAATTAAAGTTAAGAAAAAGAAAAAACAATCAGTGCAAGAAGTGCCAGTTGTTCGTTATCAAACAGATAAAGAACATGGTCTTTCTGAGGAACAAGTTTTTGAACGCAAAGAACACAAACTATCCAACGAAACAAAAATCAGAACATCAAATTCTTACCTTCAAATTTTTGCAAAAAATATATTTACAGTCTTCAACTTAATTTGGTTTGTAATCGCTGTCGCCCTTATGTGCGTTGGTGCTTGGGGAGATATGCTTTTCTTGTTTGTCGTAATTGCAAACACTGCAATTTCCATCTTCCAAGAAATCAAAGCCAAAAATACTGTTGAAAAACTTTCCATGGTCACTGTTCCAAAAATTAAAGTTGTAAGAACAGGCATCACAATGGAAGTCAAAGGCGATGACTTGCTTCTTGACGACATTGTCATCTTGGAAAACGGAAATCAAATTCCTGCCGATTGCATCATTGTTGACGGCATGGTGGAAGCCAATGAAAGTTTGCTTACAGGTGAATCAAACCTTATCAAGAAAAAAATTGGTGACACCCTTCTTGCAGGAAGTTTCCTAGTTTCAGGTCTTTGTTATGCACGCGTGGATAAAGTCGGCAAAAATAACTATATTCAAACTATTGCCGAACGCACAAAAGACTTTAAACCACAAACCTCAAACCTGTTTAAAGACTTAAACAGCCTGATTAAAATTATTGTCATCATTCTGATTCCGCTTGGTGCCCTGACCTGCTTTAAAGAAATCATAATCAACAACGCAGAAATTTCCAAAGCAATTACAGGCACAAGTGGAGCACTTACGGGAATGATTCCAGCAGGAATGTATTTGTTGATTACAGTCGGACTTTCAGTTGGAGTCATCAAACTTTCAAAAAGAAAAACTCTTGTTAAAAATCTTTATTCCATTGAAATGCTTGCCAGAGCAAATGTGCTGTGTCTTGACAAAACAGGAACAATCACAGACGGAACAATGAAAGTTGTAGATGTAGTGCCATTAAATGAAACCAACATGAATTCAATAAGCAAAACAATGAAAATAATTTTGTCTAACCAAAAAACTTCCAATGCCACAAGCGTTGCACTTATTGACCATTTTGGAAAAGAACTCAACACTTCTGTAAAACAAGTAATCGAATTTTCATCACAGCGTAAATACAGTGCCACAACACTGACAAATGGAAAAACTTATTATATTGGTGCAGTTGGGTTTATAGGTTGCCCTATCACAACTCAACAAAAAAACATCATCAATTCTTATATGGAAAAAGGCTATCGTGTCATTTCTTTGGTGGAAGATTCCAATCCATACACCGAAAAAACGGCTGGTAAAAAAGGGAAACTTATCGCCTTCTTCATCTTGGAAGACCACATCAGAAAAGATGCAGTTGAAACAATTAAATGGTTTAAAAACAATGATGTAGAAATTAAAATCATATCTGGCGATGACGCACTTACCGTTTCAAAAATTGCCATGAGAGTGGGTGTGAAAGATTATGATAAATATATTTCTCTTGAAAACATGAGCATAAACGAAGTCACTCAAATTGCCGACAAGTTTACAGTTTTTGGCAGAGTAACACCAGAACAAAAACATGCCATCATCAAAACTTTGAAAAATCAAGGAAAAGTTGTTGCTATGACTGGCGATGGTGTAAATGACACTCTTGCTTTGAAAGAAGCAAACTGCTCAATCGCCATGGCTGATGGAAGTGAAGTTGCCCGCAATGTATCGCATCTTGTGCTTATGAACAGCAATTTCTCCGCGCTTCCAGCAGTTGTTAAGGAAGGCAGACAAATTGTCAATAATGTTCAGCATTCATCTGTCTTATACCTTATGAAAACTTTATTTACCATCATGCTTTGTGTTACAACATTGGTATTCAGAATTTCCTATCCATTTACGCCAAAACAATTGCTTCTGGTCGAAATGTTCATAATAGGAATTCCGTCATTCATTTTAACCTTCCAACCAAACAGCAGTTTAATTAAGGGCGATTTCATTCCGCAAGTTTTAAAAAGATCCATCCCTTGTGCATTGGTGCTTTTTGTAAACATGCTTATCGTAATTGCCTTAAATCAAACCACAACAACACTTTCAGAATCTGAATTTACTTCTCTTTGCACTTTGCTTTTGACCTTCACATCTTTTATAAATTTATTCTGGATCTGTTTCCCATTAACATTGTTAAGAAAACTTTGTTTAATTATCTCAGCGTTTTTAATCATTTGTGCAATAAGTGGATTCGGCATGTTCTTTGCCATAACAGATTACACAATGCCAGTTGTTGTTACTTTAATCACACTTATACTTTGCACAATCTTGCTTGTTGTTGGCGCTTATTATTTGAAAGAATGGTTTAACTATCGCCTTGAAATGGCGAATGGCGGAACTGTTCCAAACAACATAACTCTTTGGAAAAAACTTAAAACCGCTTTAAAGTTTAACGGAATAAAACTTAAATTCAAAAAAGAAGATGAAATTGAAAAAGAATTGAAAGAACTTGCCAACGAAAACATAGATGATGCCGACACATTAAACACAATCACAGCAATGGAACAAATTGTAGGTAAGGAAAATACAGAAATAAAAAAGAAAACTGCAAACAAATCAAAAAAGAATGAAGAAATAAAGGTTTCCAAACAATCATCAAAACCTTCTGTTAAAAAGATTTCCAAAAGCACAGAAAGTTTAAATAAACCAACAAACAAGTCAAAACCTAAAACTTTAAACTTAAAAACTGATGTTAAATCTTCTGCTAAAAAATCTCAACCAAAAACAACTAAATCAAGTTTAAATTCGACATCAAAAGCAAAAACAAAATCATCTGCAACAAAAAAGACCGCAAAATAACGGTCTTTTTTTATTTTAAATTATGTTTTCTCTGTCGTGGTTTACAACATTTTCTTTATTGTCTTTTGTTTTATTGTTTAATGTTGTGCCATTAAAATTTTCTTCTTTGCATTTTCGAAATTTCTTTTTTTCCATAAAAGCAACAAATGCATAACTTGTCGACAATGCAACTGCACTTCCAAATCCAGTTGAAATGCTTGCGACATATTCTTTTGGATATTGACCTTTTTCAATTTTATCCGAATTTGCAGCATAAAGACATATCGAACTTAAATTGCATGCAAAAGTAATAACACCCAATGCCAATGCACACACTTTTCCAATTTTTAAAACTTTTGCTTGCTTTGATTCAGGAAATTCTTTTTTGTCAAGCAGTTTTCTTGTTTCTTCAACTTCTCCACTTGTTTCCACTTCATAATCTGCTAAATCATCATCGCCAAAATATTTTCTTTCTCTGTTAAAATCATCATCATATTTCATACATAACCCCCATGCTTTTTAAATGATAACATAATCTATGATAAAAATCAATTTAAATTAAAAACACTTCACAAAAGTGAAGTGTTTTTTTAATCAAATTTGATTATTTGCTGAATAAACCTTTTTTCTTTTTAGGAAATTTGATTGCAGCTTGAGCAGCAGCAAGTCTTGCAATAGGAACTCTGTATGGAGAGCAAGAAACATAGTTAAGTCCAACTCTGTGACAGAATTCAATTGAAGATGGGTCGCCACCATGTTCACCACAGATTCCAAGTTTGATGTCTGGGCGTGTGCTTCTTCCAAGTTCAGCAGCAATTCTTACAAGTTTGCCAACACCATTTTGGTCAAGTCGTGCAAATGGATCACTTTCAAAAATTTTGTTTGAATAATATACATCCAAGAATTTACCAGAGTCGTCACGAGAGAATCCATATGTCATTTGAGTCAAGTCATTTGTTCCAAATGAGAAGAATTCTGCATACTTAGCAACTTGGTCAGCAGTGATTGCTGCTCTTGGAATTTCAATCATTGTTCCAACTTTATATTTCATTTCAACGCCAGCAGCTTGTAATACTCTGTCAGCTGTTGATGTAACAACATCTTTAACATATTTATATTCAACGCTGTCACAAGTAAGAGGAATCATGATTTCAGGGATAACATCAACATTATCTTCTTTTTGAACTTCAATTGCAGCCTTAATAACTGCTTCTGTTTGCATTTCTGCAATTTCAGGATAAGTTACGGCAAGTCTAAGTCCACGGTGACCCATCATTGGGTTGAATTCGTGCAAACTTTCAACAGTTGCTTTCAAAGATTCAAAAGTCAAGCCCATTTCTTTTGCAAGAGCTTTGATTTCTGTGTCTTCATGTGGCAAGAATTCATGAAGTGGTGGATCCAAGAAACGAATTGTAACAGGACGCCCTTTCATAGCCTTGAAGATGCCCTTAAAGTCTTTTTGTTGCATAGGCAAAAGTTTTTTAAGTGCTTTCTTTCTTTCTTCTGTTGTTGAAGAAACAATCATTTGTCTAACAGCAGGAATTCTTGCAGCATCAAAAAACATGTGTTCTGTTCTGCAAAGACCAACACCTTCTGCACCAAAAGAGAAAGCAACAGCAGTATCTCTTGGATTATCAGCGTTTGTTCTGATTTGAAGTGTGCGATATTTATCAGCCCATTCCATAATAGTAGAGAATTCACCAGAAATTTTTGCTTCTTGTGTGGCAATTTCACCATCATAGATTTTTCCTGTTGAACCATCAAAGGAGATTACATCACCTTCTTTATATTTCTTTCCACCAAGTGTGAAAGATTTTCCATCATCAGCAAATTTAATTTCAGAACATCCAGCAACACAGCATGTTCCCATTCCACGAGCAACAACGGCAGCGTGAGAAGTCATACCACCACGAGCAGTTAAAATGCCTTGTGAAGCAGCCATACCTTCAATGTCTTCTGGTGAAGTTTCAAGTCTTACAAGAACAACTTTGCCATTTTTTCCACCTTGTTCTTTTGCTTTGTCTGCTGTAAAGCAAATCTTACCGCAAGCAGCCCCAGGAGATGCAGGAAGTGCTTCGCCAATGCATTTTGCTTTCTTAACAGCATCTTCATCAAATGTTGGGTGCAACAAAGCATCAAGTTGTTTAGGGTCAAGCATCAAAAGTGCTTGTTTTTCATCAATCAAACCTTCACTTACAAGGTCAACGGCAATTTTAAGAGCAGCCTTAGCAGTTCTCTTACCATTTCTTGTTTGAAGCATATAGAGTTTGCCTTTTTCAATAGTAAATTCCATATCTTGCATGTCTTTATAGTGTTTTTCAAGTTTCTTTGCAGTTGAAGCAAATTGAGCATAAACTTCTGGATTTTGCTTTTCAAGTTCTGCAATTTTTTGTGGAGTGCGAATTCCGGCAACAACGTCTTCACCTTGTGCGTTCATCAAATATTCTCCATAAAGAACATTTTCACCTGTTGCAGGGTCACGAGAGAAAGCAACACCTGTTCCACTGTCTTCACCCATGTTTCCGAAAACCATAGATTGAACATTTACAGCAGTTCCCCAATTGTAAGGAATGTCGTGCATTCTTCTGTAAACATTTGCTCTTTCATTGTCCCAAGAACGGAATACAGCCTTAACTGCTTCAATAAGTTGAGTTTTTGGTTCTTGTGGGAAATCTGTCTTTTGAGATTCTTTATAAAGTTTTTTAAAGAGTTTAACAATTTCTTTCAAATCGTCAGCAGAAAGGTCTTTGTCAAGTTTAACACCTTTCTTTTCTTTAATTTGGTCTAAAATTCTTTCATATTTAGACTTATCTTGTTGCATAACAACATCACTGAACATTTGAATAAAACGACGATAAGAGTCATATGCAAATCTTTCATTATTTGTAAGATTTGCCAAACCTTCAACAACTGTGTCGTTAAGACCAAGGTTGAGAATTGTATCCATCATTCCTGGCATGGAAACTCTGGCACCAGAACGAACTGAAACCAAAAGTGGGTTGTTGACATCACCGAATGCCTTTCCTGTAATTTTTTCAAGTTGAGCCATTTTTTGCTCGATTTGTGCAATGATGTCATCATTAATTTTTTTGCCGTCTTCATAATACTTTGTGCAGGCTTCTGTGGTAATAGAAAAACCTTGTGGAACTGGAAGACCAATTTTTGTCATTTCAGCAAGGTTTGCCCCTTTGCCACCAAAGAGTGCTTTGTTTTTTCCGTCGGCTTCTTTAAATAAGTAAACATATTTTTTCATCTTACATCTCCTTTTTGTAACAAACATATTGTAACAAAAATCGCATATAAAAGGCAAACAATTTAAGCAGGAAAATCAAAAATTTTAAAATAGTTTTCAAAGTCACTGTTGACAAAACAAGGCTATTGTGTTAAATTTAATTAAGGAGAAAAAGAATGCAATTAGAAGAACTTTCGTTGGAAGATAAACTTAAAGTTGTGAAAGGTATGCTTAAAACATATTTTAATGGCAATTTAATTTTAAAACCTATAAGTTACTCAGATTTTTATGACACAAATAATAAAAATAATTATGTTTATAGATTTTATGTTTCCACAAACGAAAATTTGCATTATTTTGAACAACTTACTTCATTTAATAATAAGGATGTTCTTGTTCCAACGGCAAGTGGCGACCATGCACTTAATGCCATTTTTTTTGGAGCAAATTCCGTTGAAACATTTGACATCAATTCAATAGCAAAATATCATTCTGACTTAAAAACCTGTGCCATACAACATTTAACCAGAGCAGAATTTTTAAAATTTTACAGTTTTCATGATTTGCTTGATAAAAACATTTATGATAAATTCAAAAACCATCTTGAAGATGAAACAAAGTTCTTTTTTGATGAAATTTTTAAATTTGTTGATGATTATAACGACCATAAACAATATTTAAACACTTTACATCCCATAGTTGAAGAAAGAACTTATGACATGGCTTTTGACATGATTTATAATAACCCATATCTGGAAAATGATGACACATACAAAATTTTGCAACATAAACTTGCAAAATTAAAAAATCCGATTAAACATACTCTTTGTCCTGCTGATGAAATAACAGACAATTTTGATAAAAAAGACATTATAATTATGTCAAACATCTATTCAGCTTATATGCAAACAAAAATCAGAAACAATGAAAATATAAAACCTTATATAACAGAAATTCCAAATCTTTTAAAAGAAAATGGAACTGCAAGTTTGAATTACTTTTATGCTGGAACGCCATCAGACATTCGTGAAAGATATATGATTAATATGGATAAACTTCCATTAAATTATCGTATAGTAAATGTTAAACCAAAATGGTCAAGAATTCACCAATATGATGTAATCTATGCCGTAGATAATGCAAACCAAAAAGATAATGCAATTGAAAAATAGAATTTTAAAATCTCACATAATATGAGATTTTTCTTTAATTTATGCAAAAACAACAAAAATTCCGTGTTGACAATTTGCTTTTTATATGATAGAATTTCAAAAGGAGTTTTTCATGAAATTAAAGCCAACAATAGATGAACAGATTATTAAAGCCAAAGAAATTCTTAAAAATGGCTTTGCTAATTTTATGTCTTCATCATACACTAATTTTTATAGAGAAAACAATTCAAACCCTGTTTACAAGGTTTATATTTTCACAAATGAAAATAACAACTATTTAAAAGATTTTATTAAACCAAATGATAATGTTTTGGTGCCAACAGCAAGTGGTGATCAAGCATTAAATTCTTTATTTTATGGAGCAAACTCAGTTGAGACATTTGACATCAATTCAATTACACAATATTTTTTCAATGTTAAAGAAACAGCAATCAAATATCTGTCAAGAAAAGAATTTTTGGAATTCTATTCTTATTCAAACTTATTTTGCAAAAAACATTATGACAGAATAAAACTTAAATTGAAATCAGAAACTCGCTACTTTTTTGGACAATTATATGATTTTGCAGAAAAAGGTGAATATAAATTCGATGCCATTGCCGAAGATTTAATTACCAATCAAAAACAAATCATAATGTCTAATCCTTACCTTGAAAACGATTATACTTATTTAAAAATGAAAAACTTATTGTTGAATAAACCATCAATCACCCACACCGTTTGTTCTGCGGAAGACATTGCACATTCAAATTTAAATAAAGATGCCATCATTCTTTCAAACATTTATGGTGCTTATTTGCTTATGAAAAAGAATGAACTTACTTACAACAAATATTTAAAAAACATTTATGACCATTTGAATGACAACGGAACAATAAGTTTAAATTATATTTTTCAATGCACAAATCCAGAAAATCAAAGATATTTAACAAGATCTATTAAAAAAGAAATTCCTAACTGCAAAACTATTAAAGTGACTTCACCAACCTCTTTAACAAGTGAAGACAACAAAAAAGATATTGTAATTTATGCAAATAAAGAAAGCATCATCAGCAGATGATGCTTTCAATGTAATTTAACAAATTTTCTTTTCCAATGCCGTTTTCAGATGAAAATGGCATAATTATTTCTTTTCTTACACCAAGTTCCTTGGCAATTTGACTGCACGCCTGTGGAATTTTACTTTTGGCAATTTTGTCCACTTTTGTGACAATCAACATAAAAGGTATTTGGTAAGTCTGCAAAAATTCCAACATCATTTTGTCAAGTTCGTTTGGTTTATGGCGACAATCCAGCAAAACAAAAACGGTTTTTAAATTTGGAGACATAGTTAAATATTTTTCCATAAGTCCAGCCCAATTTGCAATATGCTTCTGCCCAGTTTTTGCGTAACCATATCCAGGCAAATCGACAATTCGAAACTGGTCATTCACCACAAAATAGTTAATCATTTTTGTAAGCCCAGGAGTGGAAGAAGTTTTTGCTAAATTTTTTTGTCCAACCAAAGCATTTATAAGGGAAGATTTGCCGACATTACTTCTGCCGACAAAAGCAAATTCCACTGCTTCATCTTTCAAAATTTGAGAAACATTCACTGCACTTGTTAAATATTTTGCACTTTTAATATTCATAGACATAGTTTAACATTTAATTAAAAAAAAGTCCACTTAAAATTTATTAAAATTTTTTAAATATTACTAGACATATTTTTAAAAAGAATATATAATAAAGTCATGAATAAAAAAGAATATTGGCAAGCGTTAAAATTTGTTTTATTTTCAATTTCAGCAGGTGCGATAGAACTTGTTTCATCCGTTATTTTATATGATTTATTACATATAGATTATTGGGTGTCATATGTCGTTGCATTGGTGCTTTCTGTTTTATGGAATTTCACATTCAACAGAAAATACACTTTTAAATCGGCAAAAAACATTCCTTATGCCATGTTTCTGACATTCTGTTTTTATTTGGTTTTTACCCCTGCTTCCACTTTGTGGGGTCATGCACTTGAAAGTGTGATTGATGGCACACTTGTGACAATAATTTCTATGTTAATCAATTTTGTAACCGAATTCATCTATCAAAGATATGTTGTCTTTGCCGATTCCATAGACACAGCAGTCGACCACGAAGAAGAAAAAATTAAAAAGATTCTAAAAATTTGTAAAAGCAAGTTTTAAAAAAAAGCCTTAGATTAAGGCTTTTTTATTTTGCAATTAATTTTGTTTTAGGATTTTTCAAAACAGTAAGTTTTTCACTTTTTAAAATTTTTTGAACTTTAAATTTCTTATTTTTGTCTTTCTTAATTTCTCCATGCAAAGTTTTTCCTGACTTATCTTTTTTGACAGATTTAGAACGAACAAAAACAAACATATAACCAAACATCATTGTCAAAGCACCAATAACCATAGCGCTCCAATGTGCTTCAACAAAAATCAAATTTGATAAAAATGAGATTGCCAACAATTCCCCTACCGATGTTGCTGTGTCACAACTCATTGACATATAAACCAAAGCAAAACCCACTTCAATTAAAGGAAAGAAAATTCTCCAATTTAAATACCAGTTTAATCTTACAATAACAGTCACAATGGCAACTGCATACATAAAGAAATTTATTGCACATTCACCATTAAAATTAGTGCTTTGAGTTATGGCAAACATCGCCATATTTGTGAACGGAACAGCAAAAATAAAAATCAACAGATAAACCAGCGAACCGTAATGTCTTTCCAAAAACAAAGATATGATAAAGAAGAAAACCATGTTGCAAATTAAATGAATTAAACTGTTATGTTTGAAAGTGCTTAAAATCAAATTCCAATATTTGTTTTCAATAATTCCTGCCAATTGAGAATTAAGGAAAAAATAGCACATACAAAACAATGTAATTAAACAAATTGTAGTGATATAAAAATAATTTCTGTTGAACCATCTAAGTTCTTTTTGTTTAACATCAACAACTTTCATGTTGCCTCCATAAAGCAAATTAATTATCAGAAAAATTGAATATTAAGAAAATTATTAATAAATTATAACATGACAAAGAAACAATGTCAAGTCCCTAAAATTATCTAAAAACAGCAAAATTTGCAAAAAAATATGATTTTTTTATAAGTTTTTAATTATTTTTTAATTTTCAAAACCCCTGTTTTGACTATACCACTCATCTGCAGTGTTTTTTGTAACTAAATAAGTTTCATTCATAAGTTTGTCAATTTGTTCTCTTTCACTTAAAGTTTTATCTTTTTCAATAGGTTGACAAACTTTTAAAGTCAAACTATATTTCAATTTTCCATTTCTTTTTTTCTTTGCGCTGAACAAAAGCACAAGTGGCAAAACAGGAACATCATTTTTCACAGCAGTCACAAAAGCACCACGCTTGAAAGGTCGAATATCTCTGTAATAAAGCCACATATGAGATTCTGGATTAAAAAGCACAGGCTTTTTCTTTTTAAGTAAAAAACTTATGTCATCATTAAATTTTCTCATTCCAGAAAGGCTGGAATTTGGAATTGGAATTCCGCCCAAAGTTCTAAGCCAAAACCCAACCATAGGTCTTCTGAAACTTCTGTCAAGCCCTGTAAAATAAATTTTTCTGCCAAAGCACAAATTTGTTCCAATGCTGACATCATCACAAATATGAACATGGTTTAAAGTCATTACAAAAGCTTTTTTCTTCAAAGCTTTATAATTTTGTTTCCCAACAATTTTATAATTCCATTTAATTTTAACAAACAAATTTAAAATTGGTTTAGCAAAGATGATAAAACAGAATGACCAAAAACGAAAGAAAAGACTTCTTGATCTGAAATTATAATGTTCATCAAACTTGACTTTTCTTTTTTCATTTATAATCGGTCTTGCAATTTCGTCAGGATTATCTGGTCTGTCTATTCCATCTTTATCAATCATTTAATCACCTTTAATTATGTTTATTAATTAAATTCTATATTATTTAACTTTTTTTTGCAAGAGAATTTAAAGAAAAATATTTAACTTTTAATCATTTTCAATCATAAAAACAATTAGGAGTTATCATGGAAAATTATTTTGGAACGGATGGTATCCGTGGAGAATATGGAAAAAACTTGACGGCAGACCTTGCTTTTGCAGTTGGAAATGCTTTAACACAAATCAAAAAGCGACCTAATGTCATCATTGGTCATGACACCCGTGTTTCTGCAGACGCTTTGCTTCTTGCTTTAAGTTCGGGAATTGTCCAAGGTGGTGGAAATGTTACAAGTGTAAAGACAATTCCTACCGCTGCAATTTCTTATTTGGCAAAAGAAATGAAAATGGATTTTGGAATAATAATCACAGCATCTCACAATCCACCAAACTATAATGGCATAAAAATTTTCAACAGTGATGGACGAAAACTCAGTGTTTCAGAAGAAAACTTTTTGGAAGAATTTTTCAAAAACAATTTTCTTTCTTCAACAGCAGGAAAGTTTGTGGAAAATAAAAGTCTTCAAAATCACTACATCCAACATCTTTGTTCCAGTGTAGACACAAAATTTGATAAACTTAAAGTATGCTTAGATGCCAGCAATGGTGCATCTTATTCCATTGCCCCAAAAGTTTTCAACATGCTTGGTGCAACGGTTCATAAAACTGCTTGCCACAACGATGGAAATTTAATTAATTGTGATTGTGGTTCTTTGCATATTGAAAACTTGATTAAAAAAGTCCTTGCAACAAATTCAAATGTTGGATTCGCCTATGATGGAGATGCCGACCGTGTCATCGCTGTTGACGAAAACGGCAATGTTTTTGATGGTGATAAATTGCTTTATATTCTGGCAACATACATGAAAGAACAAGGCACACTCTATGCCAATTCTGTTGTGGGAACAAGCCACACCAACAGTGGAATAATGGTTGGGCTCAACCATCATAAAATCAATTTAATCCGCACAGATATTGGCGATAAGTATGTAATTGAAGCAATGGAAAAAATGAATCTATCGCTTGGCGGAGAACAATCTGGACATATAATAATAAGAGAGATGTCACAAACTGGCGATGGCATTCTTACATCCTTAAAAATTTGCGAAATCATGGAAAAAACAGGCAAAACTTTGTCGGAACTTTTCGATGCAAAAATCACACCACAAACAAACATCAACATGCTGGTTAAAGACAAAATAAAAATTTTAAATAATGAAGGATTAAACAATCTTATCAACAAAATAATAAGTGAAACTTCTCCTGCTGGCAGAGTTATGGTCCGAGCCAGCGGAACAGAAGATTTAATAAGAATTATGGTGGAACTTCCACAAAAATCAAAAGCTGATTTCTATGCCAATCAAATAAAAAAATACATCGAAAAAATTTAAATAAAAAAAAGACACTTTATTGTGTCTTTTTATTATTTCGTTGGTTTAAATTTTCTTATCCAATTCCAAATGCAAATCATCAAAACCAAGATGTTTATAAAATGAAATTGCGTCATCATTTTTAAAGTCACATTTAACTCTTATAATGTGAATGTCTTCTTTGATGTAAAAATCAATAAAAGCATCAACCAAAAGTCTGCCAACACCTTGACCACGACTGTCATCTCTGACAAAAATTTCATCAAGTCTGGCAACTTTTTCTTTTAAATATGTTTCTTCCATTACATAACTGTTCAAATAACCAACCGCTTTAACTCCATCAAACGCCAAAAAGATTTTTCCATTTTTTAAAGCCATTTTCATGTCATTTTTTCCATAACTTGAAAATGACCAATTTTCAACTATGTTGTTGTCAAAGTTTTCAATTTCATAAGTATAAAGTTGATTTCTAAAATCTTGGCACAATTTCAAATCTTTGATTGTTGCCAATCTGATTGTAATGTCTTTAACCAAAACATTCCTTTCTTTCTTTTCATTTTTCTTTTCGTTTATCACTTGCAACTTCTTGACAAGCACGCCATCATCCAATTCACTTAAATCTTTTTTTATGTCATTTAAAATGTTTTCATCAAATTCTTTGTTGTCATAAAAGTCAAAAAACTTCTGGGTTGGAACAAGAATAAATTTTCTTCCGTCCTTTTTCAACTTTTCTTTTCTTATAAAACCTTTTTTAATAAGTTGTTTAACTTTATATGTAGCATTTGGTGAAGAAATTTCCAAAAACTGAGCAAATTGAGTAATGGTTGGCTTTTCCATAAGATAAATGCATTCCAAACAAAAATACTCAGTAGAAGTCAAAACTTCTTCTTTGTCATTCATTCGTTTGAACATGTTTTTGTAAAAAAGCAACTTAAAATTTTTAGTAATATCCGCAAATTTGTTTTTTATATTCATTCTTACCTCGCAACTCGATATATTTTAACATTAAACCCAAATAAAACCAACTGTTTTTTAAAAATATTTTACTGATTGGTAAAATTAAATCATTTTCAAAATGTCTTAAAATAAATTGCTTTTTTCAAACAAAAATGTTAACATAAAAAGACTTGAAAACAAGGCCCCTTGGTCAAGCGGTTAAGACGT
>CATKYT010000016.1 GCA_949841245.1 uncultured Eubacteriales bacterium
ATGGATTCGAAGTTAGAGATAACTTCAAAGAATAAGTATAAGGCTAGATAACTTGCGAAAATCTAAAACACTGTTTATTCAAAGAAAACAAAAAAGACTAAGTTCAATCCTTAGTCTTTTTTTTCGTAAATTGCTTAGAATTTTTTTTGTTATAAAATTTTTCGAAAATAAGGAAAAACTCTTTACTTTTTGGTAGCAATGTGTTATACTTTCAAAGTCGATAACCTATGACGCAGTTTTGGGAGACCTTCGACCCTTACTTCGTTTAGGCTTTAAAATATATTATGGAGGGCGTTATGGATAAGCAAAAAAAGACTGAAATTATTGGTAAGTATAAGCAAAGTGAACATGATACTGGTTCTGTTCAAGTTCAAATTGCAATTTTGACTGAAAGAATTAATCATTTGACAGAACACTTGAAGAAAAATCCTAAGGATAACCATTCAAGACGCGGACTTTTGATGATGGTCGGAAAGCGTAAGGGCTTTTTGCAATATCTTAAAGACAGAGATATTGAACTTTATAGAAATCTTATCAAAGATTTGGGCATCAGAGAAATTAAATAATTTAAAAAAGGGGGAGGTGTGTTTTTTTGCTCTCCCTTTTTTTAAATTTAAGGAGAATTTATGAACAAATTAAAGATTTTTAAGATTATCATTACTTCACTGAATTTTGCTTTATGTGTGGTTGCCATGGTTCTTTCAATTCTTTATGGAACAACAAAAATTGGTGCTTACACTTATGCTGCAACAGGATGCTTCTTGCTTGTGGCTGTTTTATGTGTAACTTTGCTGATTGTAGAAAGAAAATTTGGGAAAAACACTTTTGACGCTCATGAAAATGAAGAAAAAGACAAAAATAAAGAAAAAAAGGATTAATTATGGAATTTAAAAAGTATGTTTTAGATGTTGCCGGAAAAGAAATTTCTTTTGAAACAGGCAAATTGTGTGGACAGTCAAACGGTTCTTGTTTAGTAAGAAGCGGTGACACTGTTGTTATGGTTAATGTAACTATGTCCGAACAAGCAAAGGAAGGACAAGATTTCTTTCCACTTTCTGTTGAATATCAAGAAAAAATGTATTCAATAGGAAAAATCCCTGGTGGATTTAAAAAGAGAGAAGGTCGCCCTTCTGATAAAGCGATTTTGGTTTCTCGTCTTATTGACAGACCACTTCGCCCACTTTTTCCTAAGGGTTTCTTTAACGATGTAGTTGTTGTTGCAACTGCTCTTTCTATTGACCCAGATGTCAGCCCAGAACCTTTGGCAATGCTTGGTTCTTCTTTTGCACTTGCCATTTCTGACATTCCTTTCCTTGGACCAACAGGTTCTGTTCAAGTTGGTTTGGTTGATGGGAAATTTATAATCAACCCAAATCAAGCAGAAAGAGAAATAAGTGATTTGGCTTTGACAGTAAGTGGAACAGAAGAAGCCGTTTTAATGGTTGAAGCAGGTGCAAATGAAGTGCCTGAAAGTGTTATGCTTGACGCCATTATGCTTGCTCATGAAGAAATTAAGAAAATTGTTAAAAAACTTAAAGAAATTAAATCTGAAATTGGAAAACCTGTAAACCCAAAAATTTCTTATTACACCATTCCAGAAGACCTTGAAAGTGCTGTTCGTGCTTATGCAAACGACAAATATGATCATGTGCTTGACACTTTTGTTCGTGCTGAAAGAGAAGTTCGCGAAGAAGAAGCAAAGGCTGAAATTTTTGAACATTTTGCAGAAATCTATCCTGATATGCAAAGACAAATTGGCGATGTGCTTTATAAAGTTAAGAAAGAAAAAGTTAGAGCCAAAATTTTGAATGATGGTGTGCGTCCTGATGGAAGAAAATTGGAAGAAATTCGTCCAATTTGGTGTGAAGTTGGAATGCTTCCAAGAGTTCATGGTTCTGCTGTGTTCACAAGGGGTGAAACACAAGTTTTGTCTGCTTTGACACTTGGAACAGTTGGCGATGTTCAAAAACTTGAAGGTTTGGATGATGAAGAAGTAAACAGATATGTTCATCATTACAATATGCCACCTTATGCAACTGGTGAAGCAAGAATGATTAAAAGCACTGGTCGCCGTGAAATTGGTCATGGTGCTTTGGCTGAAAGAGCCTTGGAACCTGTTGTGCCAAAAGAAGATGTTTTCCCTTATGCATTGCGCATTGTTTCAGAAGTTTTGTCTTCAAATGGTTCTTCTTCAATGGCAAGCGTTTGCGGTTCTACTCTTGCTTTAATGGATGGGGGTGTGCCAATCTCTGCTCCTGTTTCAGGCATTGCTATGGGACTTATTAAAGATGAAAATTCTCAAAAGGTTGCTGTGCTTTCTGATATTCAAGGTTTGGAAGATTTCCTTGGCGACATGGACTTTAAAGTTACAGGAACAGCAAAAGGTGTAACTGCAATTCAAATGGACATTAAGATTAAGGGAATTGATAAGGCTATTTTGACCGAAGCATTGGAAAGAGCAAAAATTGGAAGAATGTATATAATGGACAAACTTCTTGCTTGCATTGATAAACCAAGAGCAAATCTTTCTGAATATGCTCCAAAGATTATTACCTTTACAATTGACCCTGAAAAAATTAAGGATGTCATCGGTTCTGGTGGAAAGACAATCAACAAAATTATTGCTGAAACTGGTGTTAAGATTGACATTGAAGATGACGGAAAAGTGTTTATTGCTTCTGTTGATGCTGTTATGAACGAAAAAGCGAAGAAAATTATTCTTTCAATCACTGAAGATGTGGAAGTTGGCGATGTTTATGACGGAAAAGTTGTTCGCATCATGGCATTCGGTGCTTTTGTTGACCTTGGTGGTGGAAAAGAAGGAATGATTCACATTTCAAAACTTTCAAACAAACGCGTTGAAAAAGTGGAAGATGTTGTTAAGATTGGTGACTCAGTTGAAGTTGAAGTAATCAAAATAGATGAAAAGGGCAGAGTTGACCTTAAACGCATTGTTCCTAAGGAAGAAAAAGAAAGTAAATAAAAAAAAAGTCTGAGTAAACTCAGGCTTTTTTCTTTGGAATAGGAAATTTTAAACCAAGAAAATCATCAATAGAAATTTTTGTAAGTTTTGAAATTTTGACCAAAGTTTCAATTTTAATTTTAACTTTGTTTTTCAACAACAAATTAAGTGTTTTGGTTGAAATGTCACACAATTTACAAAACTTAATTTTTGTTAGATTGTTTTCCTTTATATAGTTTTCAATTAATTCTGTTTTGATTATTTTATTCATTTTTTTCTCCTTTTTATCATTATACTGTCCACAATTGTGGAAAGTCAAGTATTTATCCACAATTGTGGTTATAATATTTGTGTGTAAAAATTGCATATGGAGTGTAATATGAATAAATTTTGTGAAAGACTGAAAGAATTAAGGGAAGAAGCAGGGTTAAGTCAAAATGAATTAGCTAAAAATGTTAAAATTTCAAAAAGTGCCATTGCTTATTGGGAAAATAATCAACGCGTTCCAAATTTAGATGCAGTTATATTATTGGCAGGATATTTTAATGTTTCCTTGGATTACATTGCAGGTTTAGAAGATTGAAAGAAAATTTTTGTTAAAACAAATGTTTTTTGTCGAAAATTGAAGAATTTTTGGTTTTGAATTTAAAATATTTTTGTTTTTATGTAATTTTTGTTATAATTTCTCTGATATAGGTGACTTTATTGAAACATATTTTTAAATATTTTCGTGGCTATAAAAAACAAATGATTGCCGCTCCTATTTTTAAGTTCGTGGAGACAATTACAGACATTGTCATTCCTTTATTGGTGGCAAATATGATTGACATCGGGGTAAGTCAACATGATATAGGTTATATTCTTACTTTTGGTGGGATAGTTTTAGGGTTGAATGTGCTTGGAATTTCAAGTGCAATCATATGTGCAAGACTTGCTGCAAAAGCACAATCGGGAATAAGTTATGAAATCCGCAAAGGTATGTATGCTCACATCAACACATTTTCGCATGCCGAACTTGACAAGTTTGGAACGGCAACTTTAAACAACCGCATTACTCATGATGTATCTCGAATTGATGCCACAATTGGAACATTTTTGAGAACTATTATGAGAACGCCATTTTTGGTTATTGGTTCTGCCATAATGGCGATGATTATTGACATAAAACTTTCACTTCTTTTTTTGTTGATTGCACCACTTATTCTTTTGGCGGTGTTTATCATTTAAAAAAAGACAGGACCATTATATGATCGCACTCAGAAAAACTTAGACAGAGTTTCGGAAATAACCAGAGAAAACCTGCAAGGTGCAAGAGTTGTAAGGGCTTTCAACAAGCAAGAATATGAAGAAAAACGATTTGCAAGGGCTTCAAAAAATTTGCGTAAGTCCGCTGTGAAAGTTGTTTCTGTGTCTTCACTTTTAAATCCAATCACTGGAACAATAATAAATTTTGCCATCATTGCTGTTATGTGGTTTGGTGGACTTCAAGTTAACATTGGCGACCTTACACAAGGACAAATAATTGCGTTTGTAAACTATCTTACTCAAATTTCTTCTGCACTTGTTTCGCTTGCAAATTTGATTGTGTCTTTCATTAAGGCAATCAACTGCGGAAAGCGTATTGGCGAAGTTTTTGACACAAAACCAAGTGTGGTTGAAGGAACTGATGAAATTATTGATTTACAGCCAGACAAAGATGTTCCTAAAATTGAATTTAAAAATGTTTCTTTTGCTTATTCTAATTCTGCAAAGCCAGCGGTTAAGAATTTAAGTTTTAAGGCTTATCAGGGGCAGACAATTGGTATTATTGGCGGAACTGGAAGTGGTAAAAGCAGTATTATTCATTTGATTTCGCGTTTTTATGACACCACAAAAGGTGAAGTTTTTGTTGATGGTGTTAATGTTAAAGATTACAGTTTTTTGCAACTTAGAAATAAGATTGGGCTTGTGCCACAGAAAGCGGTGTTGTTTAAAGGAACTCTTAAAGAAAATTTGCGTTGGCGTAAGGAAGATGCTTCTTTGGAAGAAATTCAAAAAGCAGTTAAGATTTCACAAAGTGAAGAATTTGTCAAAGATCTTACTGACAAATATGAATATAAAGTTCAGGCAGGTGGAAAAAACTTCTCTGGTGGTCAGCGTCAAAGACTTACGATTGCCAGAGCGCTTGTTGGCGACCCAGAAATTTTGATTATGGATGACAGTGCGTCTGCACTTGACTTTGCCACTGATGCAAACTTGCGTAAAGCCATTAAAGAAAACATTTATGCAACTGTTGTTTTGGTGTCACAGCGTGCAAACACTGTCAGAAATGCTGACCTTATTATTGTCATGGAAGGCGGAAACATTGCGGGCATCGGAAAACACAAAGACTTGCTTGAAAATTGTGCTGTTTACAAAGAAATTTATGAATCTCAATTGAAATAGGAGAAAAAAGTTGACTGAGAAAGATAAAAAATATGTTCCACAAGAAAGAACAAGGGCGGAAGAAAAAGAGTTTCGTAAGAAGCAGAAGGCTATTGCTGCTTTACCGAAGCCTTCTTTTAATAACCCTGAAAAAATCCAACCAGTCAAGGAAGTCAGTGTTCCTACTGTTGTTCCTGCCACTTTAAACAAAAAGCAAAGTTTAAATTTTGACGAAAAAGGCTCTAAAATTATTGATGCACCTTTAATCATCGACACAAATTCAACTCGAATTGAAAAGGTTGCTTCCATCAGAAAACCTAAGAAAAGAAACACTTTGCTTCGCATTTTATCTTACATGAAAAGATATTGGTATCTTGTTTTAATTACTTTGGCTTGTTGCATTATTAATTCTGTTTTTGAAATTTTTATTCCACTTATTATTGGTAAAGGAATCGACTATATTGTCGGACCTGAAAATGTTAATTTTGAAAAGATTTTTATTTATATTTGTGCTCTTGCTGTCTGCACAGTGGGATTTGCTGTGTTTAAATGGTTGACTTCCAGAGTTGCTGAAGGGTTGGGATATCGCATCGAACAACAGTTACACAACGATATTTTCAACAAGTTTAATAAAGTTCCACTTAGATATATCGACAGTTCCAGCCATGGTGACTTGCAAAGTCGTATGGTAAACGATGTTGACCAAATTACTGATGGTTTTGTAACTGGAATTAAAGATTTCTTTGATTGTTTAGTTACCATTGTTTTAACTCTTGTGTTTATGTTCCGTTTAAATGTCAACATTTCTATTGTTATTGTTTGCATAACACCTGTTTCTTTGGTTATTTCGGGTTTCATTGCCAAACTTTGCCACAAACTTTTTAAGCGTCAAACAAAAGAACTTGGCAATTTGTCTGGCACTCTTGTAGAAATGGTTGGAAATCAAAAAATTGTTAAAGGATTTTTGTATGAAGACCGCTCTATTGAAAAGTTTGATGAAATAAATTCTAAACTTAAAGAAGCCAATTACAAAGCAATTTATTATTCTTGCTTAACTGGACCTATTACAAGATTTATAAATGGCGTTCTTTATGGCATTGTTGCCATTATGGGTTGTATGTCTGCTTTAAACGGGGGAATGACAATTGGTGCAATTTCCACTTTCCTTTCTTATGCAAACAAATACACTCGTCCTTTTAATGATGTTGCTGATGTTGTGACTGATTTGCAAGCGGCTTTTGCTTCTGCTGTCAGAGTTTTCAATGTTTTGGACATGAAAGATGAAGTTAGTGATGCTGATTTACCTGATATTGTTATGACTAATGGATGTGTGGATTTCAAGAATGTCGATTTCTCTTACACCAAGGATAAAAAACTTATTCAAAATTTCAATTTACATGTGGAAAAAGGACAACAAGTTGCTATTGTGGGTCCAACAGGTTGTGGAAAAAGCACTTTGATTAATCTGCTTATGAGATTTTATGATGTAGATTCTGGGCAGATTTTGGTGAGCGACCAACCCATTACTGATGTCAAGCGCAAAAGCTTGCGTGACCAGTATGGCATGGTTTTGCAGGAAACTTGGCTTTTCTCGGCTTCCATTCGTGACAACATTGCTTATGGAAAACCAAATGCTACCGATGCCGAAATTAAAAAAGCGGCTAAACTTGCGGGTGCTGATGTGTTTATTGAAACAATGCCGAAAGGTTATGACACTTTGATAAATGAAAATGGTGACAATTTGTCGCAAGGTCAAAAGCAGTTGATTTGTATTGCCAGACTGATGCTGACCAAACCACCTATGCTTATTTTGGATGAAGCAACAAGCAACATCGACACCAGAACAGAAATGGCGATTCAAAATGCGTTTAAAACCATGATGGCAAACAAAACAAGTTTTGTGGTTGCTCACAGACTTTCGACTATTACATCTTCTGACATAATTTTGGTTATGAACAAAGGTAACATCATTGAACAAGGCACGCATAAACAACTTTTGGCACAAAAAGGATTTTATTATAACTTATATAACAGCCAGTTTAGTAGGTATTAAAAATTGTTATAATTTTTCACAAATTGTTGACAAAAATCAAGAATTTGTGATATAAAATAAAGACACAAAATTTTGTGTCTTATGCTTATGTGGCGCAGCAGGTAGCGCACAGCCTTGGTAAGGCTGAGGTCATGGGTTCG
This sequence comes from uncultured Eubacteriales bacterium, assembly GCA_949841245.1. Taxonomy (GTDB): domain Bacteria; phylum Bacillota; class Clostridia; order Christensenellales; family UBA1242; genus Caccovivens. The sequence continues at coordinate 7,559 of CATKYT010000016.1, forward strand.
AATCCCATCATAAGCTCCATGCTTAGGTTTATACCTAAAATAGACTTGCGATCCAATTTGGGTCGCTTTTTATTTTGGAGAACAAATGATAAGACTAAAACCGAAAAAGACAGAATATGACAAAGTTTGCAATGGGAAACTGCTGCAAAATGTTGCGATTTATTGTAAAATTAGTAAAGGAGATAAAGAGAAAAGTAGCAGCATTGAGTGGCAAGTTAAAGGCTTGATGCAAGTTGTAAAGCAACATCCTAATTGGCAACTCTATAAAATATATATTGACATAAAGTCAGACATTAATATAAAAAAGAGAAAACAATTTCAGCAGATGATTAAAGATTGTATCAATGGAAAAGTTGATATTGTTTTGACAAAATCTATGTCAAGATTTTCAAGAAATACGGTGGATATTATGAATGTTGTCCGACTATTAGATAGAAAAGGAGTAAAGATTATGTTTGATAGTGAAAAGTTTACTTATGATAAAGCAGCCGAAATGGCGTTTGAAATACAAGCGGCTATTAACGAAGAAGAGAGTGTGCAGAAGTCTAAAAATATAAGGTGGGGACTACAGAAACGACAAAGTGAAGGTCACTATGCTTTTAATGCGACTAATTTGTTGGGTTATAGAAAATTTGGAGATGATGGTTTAGAGATAGTTGAAGATCAAGCAAAAATTGTTCGTAGGATTTTTGCTGAGTTTCTTGCTGGAAAGAAGTTCTATCAAATTGCAAGAGGCTTGGAACGAGATGGCTTGCTTACTGGGGCAGGCAACTCGAAATGGTATCCAAATAAAATAAAACAGATTTTGCAAAATGAAAATTATGTAGGGGATGCACACTTAGGGAAATATACAACAACAGATTTTAGAAACAACATAGTGAAGAAGAATGAAGGTTTGGTTCAAAGCTACTATGTAGAGAATGGGCATCCAGCAATAATTTCAAGAGAAGATTTTGAGAAAGTGCAAAATATAATTGGGAGTGCAAAAAATTGAAAATCTTACTAAAAAATTTTCAAAAAGATTTTGATTTAATATGAGTTTATTATATAATATTACAAAATGGGTTTATGAAAAAAAAGATACTTTTGCAGTTGTTTTTTTCAAGAGTAAATGGGAAAGGCAATCTATAATTAAGGAGAGAAAATATGAGTATTAAAATGAAAATACACAACATAAAATCTATTGCAGATTTTGAGTTTGATATTCCAACAAATAAAGGTTTATATGCTCTCACAGGGGAAAATGCATCAGGTAAAAGTACTGTAATTTCGTGTGCTTCAACAGCGTTTTATAATCCTTTGTTATATTCATATTTTGGGCAGCCATATAAAGGTTCTAGAATAGAATTTGAATATGGAAATAAAAAAAGAAGTGTTGGCTCATATGATAATCGTTGGATAGGAGCAAGAGGTAATCTTGGAATAACAGGTTTTTTTGAGGGGAGTTTGGTTTTTGGGAACAGATTTAAAGATATAGATTTTAGACTATTAAAGAAGTTATCACAAATATCCAAAAGCCAATTAGAAGATGCTTCGCCTTTTATCAGAGAAAATCTGGGAGCTATTCTCCATGACAATAAAGAATATTATGACAACCTGTATGTAATGAATGAATCGTGTCAAAAGAAATTTAATCTTCTGAGAACAACATTTTATTATGAAAGAAATGGGATTTTAATTAATCAGCTTAACATGTCAACAGGAGAAAATCTTTTACTTTCTATACTCTATTCGATAGAACTAAGAGTAAATAGGGATACTTATGGTGAAGAACCTGCTTTTATTTTGTTAGATGAAATTGAGCTAGCACTTCATTCTTCAGCATTAAGGAGGTTGGTATATTTTTTAAAAGATTTATCTGAAACCCACAATTTCGTTGTGCTATTTTCAACTCATTCAATTGAGCTGATAAGGAGCATTGTGCCTGAAAATATTTATTATTTGCAGAAACATGTTGATGATAGTTTGGAGTTAATTAATCCATGTTATCCTGTATATGCAACTAGGAATCTTGAATCTTCCAATTATGGACATGATTATATTATTATGGTTGAAGATGATTTATCTAAGCAGATAGTTGAAAAAATCTTAAAGCAGAAGCAATTATTGGGGAATAAGCGTGTGTTGGTCATTTCGGTAGGAGGATGGACTCAGGTATTGAGATTTGCATATGATTCTATACGCTCTAACCTTATGATAAAAACAACAAAAATCTTAATAATTCTAGATCGAGATATCAAGGATTTGGTTCCGGGCTTTTTAAAAGATGAAAATATTAATTTTTCTATTAAACCAAATTATTTGCCAATTCAAAGCGTAGAAAAATTTCTTTTACAAAATCTTATTAAACAAGTTAATCATGAATTATTTAGAGAACTCAATGATTATATTTTTCAAGGGAAGTCTTTAATAGATATAATAAATACATATAATAACAATGTAAAAAATGGAATCTATACTGATAGCGAAAGAATCAATAATGGAAAACTGCTATATGGACTTTTGCGTCACGAGTTACACCAAATTAGGAAAGAGGATAGTGATTTGATAGAATTAATTGTCGAGTATCTTTTTAATAATAAGAACTCAGAAATTGCTGAGCTTACTGAATTTTTAGAAAACCAATTAAAAAGTGTGTAAATAATAAGAGAGTATATTCAAAAATTGCTGGTTTATTTTTAATGTTTTGAATATTTTAATAATTTAAACAGAGGAAAACGTATGTAAACATTTTGATTTCCGCAAAATCAAACGGAAAAAATCAAAATCGCAAAATCAAATGCGGAAATCAAAAGCAGGCATTATGGGGTGTAAGCCCAAATATAAAAGTTAAAAATCTTCTTTATCGAAGATTTTTTTAATAATTTGTTTTTTTTATTTAATTATTGGGTTTAAATGATTTTATGTTTTAATTAATTAAAAATTGTTTTATTTTAAATCTTTACCGATGTCATATTCATTTATATTTGGGTTTAAGTATCGGCTTTTTTTCTTTTTCTTTTTATAGACAATTGCTTTTGCAGGGCAACGATGATAACAGCCAAGGCAAGCAACACATTTATCAGAAAATGCAATTTGTCCATTTTCCATTGAAATGTTTTGAACAGGGCAGACTTGAATACATTTGCCACATTTGATGCATTTTTCATTTGCATGAAAATCTTTGCCTATTAAATGCCAGTTGGACATATTTTTTTGCCATGTGTCTTCATGTGTCTTTTTGTTTTTTGGAATTTGAAAATTTTCGGTTTTAATGTCAGTAATGATTTTTTCCAATCTTGCATTTGCTTTTTTCAAAACACCATTTTTATAAAAATTTGGTGGAGAAATGAAAAGCGTAAAGTTTTCAGGCATTTTAAGAAGGTGTATGCTTTTAATGTTTAAGCCGATTTCTTTGCATATGTCATAGAAAAGTTTGTCTGCTCCGCCTGACATTCCGCCATAGTTTTGAATTACATAAATTTCTTTTGTTTTGTCAAGTCTTGGCAAAAGTTCATAGACATGTTTTGGTATGCCGAATGAATATATAGGAGTGGCAATGAAAATTCGGTTATATTCGCTTGCAGTTCCTTTATAAGTTGGAATGTAATTGATTTCTCCGCCAAAACTTTTTTGAATTTGTTGGGCAATCCATAATGTGTTGCCAGTTCCGCTGAAATAGAAGATTCCAGTCATTGTTTTATTCTCCTTATAAGATTTGCACTTTTTTAATTTGAATTGAACTTGAAAGATAATTATTTAGGCAAATTTTCACAGTTTCTAATGTGATATTATAAATTAAGTGACAAATCTTTCCAATAAAAATTATAGCATATTTTGTTGAATTTTGTCATTTAAAATCATTAATTTCCAATAAAAATAATTATTTGTAAGTTTTATATTTAAAAAGTTGACTTTAAAATTTTTATTCAATATTATGATTATATCATGTTTTTTGGAGAATGGGATGAGAATTAATATAAATTACAATTTAGATGAAGATGTTTCTAACTGGGTGAGAAATGTTAATAAAGAAATTTCTTTAAGAACAGAAAATGAAATTGATTTTGCTGATGGTAAATGCAGACCGCATATAACTTTATTGATGGGTGAAATTGAAGAAAAGAATTTAGACAAAATTAGTAAGTTGGTTGAAAATTTTAAATCCAAAGTTTTAGATAAAAAAATTGAATTTCAATCTCCTTTTGTGAAAAATAATTATATTTTTGTTGAAGTTGATGACACAAATTTATTTAAACAAGATTGTGATGAAATGTTGAATTTATTAAAAGACTTGATTGTTCCTCATAAATATTTAATTAGCAATGGCAACATTCCGCACATTACTTTAGGTTATGTTAAACAAACAGGGGTACTTGACGCTTATCTGCAATCAATAAAATTTGTGCCTGACGCGATTCTTAAAAAATTAAGTGTTGATTTGGCAGGAGTGCATGGAACTGTGATATGTGAATAGAAAACATGTTTGCTTTATTTAATTTTCTGTGGGTGATTCTTCTTTGCTTTTGTGATTTATGAATATGTCTTTGTCACTTGCCAGAAAAATTTTGTCATTTCCATATTTGTTTTTAATTTTTTGAATCGATTTTTGAAGATTGTTTTTTTCTTCTTTTAAAAAAGAAAGTTGTTCCACTTTATCAATTTTTTCCAAAGTGGAAACTCTGACTCTTACAGCACGAACATATTTTTCAAATTTCCAATATTTTTTTATTATTTGCATGGCGGTTTCTGTAATTTCTTCACTGCTTCGGATTGGGCTTACAGTGTAAGAATGCCGGAATATTTCAAATTCATTTGTTTTTAATGTGACAGTTACACAAGATGCTTGAAAATTTTTGTTGGCAAGTCTTTGCGCAATTTTTTCACTTAAAAAATTAACCACACTTTTTATGTCTTCTTCGTTTTTTATGTCTGTAATTGTTGTTGTTCCGTTACCGATGCTTTTAGGCGGAATTAAATGATAATAGCATTTTACTGGAACAAGAAGTTCACCACTAAGTTTTTGGTGCAGTTCCACTCCAGTTTTTCCCATTATATTTTGAACAAACTTTTCCTCCAAGTGAACAAAATCGCCAATGGTGTTTATGTTCATTTTTTCAAATTTTTTTGTCAATCGTGAACCTATGCCGATAATGGAATTTAGTGGCAAGTTGTAAGTTTTTTCTTTAAACTTTTCATGTTCGATGATGGTTGTGGCGTCTGGCTTTTTAAGGTCACTTCCAAGTTTGGCAAAAATCTTGGAAAAAGATACACCAACAGAAACTGTAAAACCAAATTGTTGTTTTACTTTTTCTCTTATTTCATCTGCAATTTGTTTTCCATCTTTTTTGAGATAGTTTAATGATGGTGTCACATCCAACCAGCATTCATCCAATCCAAGCGGTTCAACAAGGTCAGTATAGTTTAAATAAAGTGCATGAAGTTGTTTGCAAATTTTTTCATAAAGATCATAATGCGGCCCGACTGTAACAAGGTCAGCACATTTTTGTTGTGCTTGCCAAATTGCTTCTCCTGTTTGAACGCCTTGCTTTTTTGCCAGTTCATTTTTTGCTAAGATTATTCCTGTTCTTTTTTTTGGATTACCTGTGACAGCAACAGGTTTGTCTTTCAATTTGGGATTTGTGGAACATTCCACTGATGCAAAAAAATTATTGACATCAACATGCAAGATGGTGGGATATTTTGCCATTTCATTTTCCTTTCTTTTAAAATTAATGTTTGAATGTTTGCTGTTTCATTTGGTTTTTTAAGTGTGTTTTGTTATAATGTTTATGTAATATATTTATGGGAGTATTCTGATATATTTATGCAAAACAAAGATGTAAGTAATGTTGTAAAATTTTCGAAAACTGCATTTCCGCAAAAGTTTGAAGATGTGGAAAGCGACAGTAATCGTGTCATCAGATTGAAAAAACAAAATAAATCAATTTTTATTAATGTGCGATTGGTTGACTTTATAAATTGTTGTGATGAAGTTTGTGATATTGTTGTTGAAAATGAAATTATTTCTGAAATTATCAGAAAAAATGATGATTTAGACCATAAAAAAAGGCAAAAACACTGTGATTCTGCTGGAAATTGTTTTGATTGCCATTTTGGTTATGTCATTCCGCCTTTTCAAAATGCATTCTGTGACAGTTTGAAAGCATTTAAAAAAGAATATGATTTTAATGAACTTGATCAAGAAACAACCAAACTTGTGCAAAATGTTATGTTGGTTAAAAATCTTATGTCTGGGGCAATGGTAACTGATTTTTCAAGAACGGAAAATGGTTATAAGAATTTTGCAATTTTAAATGATATTGATGAAATGTCAGACCAAGAATTAAATGATTTCAGTGACAATGTTGCCAAAAATAAACTGAAACTTTATATGAAAGTTGGACAAACATTGGACGAACTTGGAACTCTTGACAAAACATATAAAAAACCGCTTACGCACATTTTGGAAGATTTTGGTTTTCTTGACAGAACTTGTCCTGTGCTTATTGGTGGAAATTGTTTGGAAAAAGATGATTTCAGATTTTTGAAAGAACATGAAATTTCTAATTTTGTAATTTGTCCAAGTGAAGATGGCAAAGTTGGCAGACGAATGACAAATGTTTTGCAACTTAAAAATTTGGACTTTGTTGTTGGTTTGGGAAGTGGTTATTCTTATTCTGTGGACATGTTTGCTTATATGCGACAAATCTTGCTGACGATGCGAAGCATTTTTGAAGATGAAAATTGTTTGACAGAAAAAGATGTGTTGCTTATGGCTTTTTCAGGAACTTCTTTTTGTGAAAATCCGATTGACATTTTTGAATTTACAAAACTGCGTGAAGGACAAAAAGCAAATTTTGTTGTGATTAACAATGCCTTTGAAGAAGACGAGCCGCTGCAAAAAGATTTAATGAAAGAATTGGTTTGGAACAAATCTAAACATGATGTTGAACTTGTTGTGATGTGTGGGGAAATTTGGCAAAACAGAAATTTTTGTGGACTTTTAAATTGCACATATGATGACTTAATCAAACGATTAAGCAAAAAAGTAAAGGAGATTAAAAAATGAAAATAAACGAACAATTGACAAGTGAATTTGGTTTAAGAGCAGATTACACTGAAAACATTATCAATCTTATTGATGAAGGAAACACCATTCCATTCATTGCCAGATACAGAAAGGAAATGCATGGTTCTTGTGATGACCAAGTGTTGAGAAATTTTGCTGACAGATTGAAATATTTAAGAAATTTGGAAGATGAAAAAGCGAAAGTTGAAAAGGTTATTACCGAACAAGGTAAATGGACAGATGAACTTGCAAAAACTTTATCAGAAGCGATGACACTTACAGAAGTGGAAGATATTTATCGTCCATATAAACCAAAGCGCAAGACCAGAGCATCTGTTGCCATTGCCAAAGGTTTGGAAGGTTTGGCTGATGTTTTGCAAGCACAATCTAAAAACAATGTTGTTTTAAATGAAGCAGAAAAATATATTACAGAAGAAGTTAAAACAGTTGAAGAAGCCATTGCAGGCGCTAAGGATATCATTGCCGAACGCATTTCTGACAGTGCTGAACTTAGAAAAGATTTGCGTGAAATTTTGGCAACAAAATCATTTATTCAATGTTCACTTCTTGAAAATGAAAACAGTGCGACTTATGAAACTTATGCCAACTTTAAACAAGAAGTTAAATCGCTTCCAAGCCACAGAATTTTGGCAATCAATCGCGGTGAAAATGAAAAATGCTTGAAAGTAGACATTGTTATTGATGAAAAATTGACCATTCCTGTGATTGAAAAATATTTCAAGAAAGACAATGCCGACACAAATGCTTTGATGGATGAAACCATTGCTGATGCTTATGAAAGACTTTTGTTTCCATCTTTGGAAAGAGAATGCAGAAACAATTTGACTGACAGTGCAAACGAACAAGCAATTAAGATGTTTGAAGTTAATTTAAGACCACTTCTTTTGGAATCTCCACTTAAAAACAACACTATTCTTGGTTTTGACCCTGGTTATCACAACGGCTGTAAGATTGCTGTTATTGACAAAAATGGTTCTGTTTTGGATACAACTGTTGTTTATCCAACTCCACCACGCTCTAAAACAGAAGAAGCGATGGAAAAACTTAAAACAATGATTGAAAAACATAAAGTTGACATTATTGCAATTGGAAACGGAACTGCATCCAAAGAATCAGAAATTTTTGTTGCTGAACTTATTAAACATGTAAATCATCCAGTAAGTTATGCAGTTGTAAGCGAAGCAGGTGCTTCTGTTTATTCTGCTTCAAAACTTGCTGCGGAAGAATTTCCAGAATATGATGTAAATTTGCGTAGTGCAGTTTCCATTGCAAGACGACTTCAAGATCCACTTGCTGAACTGATTAAAATTGATGTTAAGTCGATTGGTGTTGGGCAATATCAACACGATATGCCACAAAACAGACTTACCGAAGTTTTGACTGGTGTTGTGGAAGATTGCGTAAACAGTGTTGGTGTAGATTTAAATACTGCTTCTCCAAGTCTTCTTTCTTATGTTTCTGGACTTAACATGTCTATTGCCAAAAATATTGTGGCTTTTAGAACTAAGTCAAAAGGGTTTAAATCAAGAGAAGAACTTTTGTCTGTTCCTAAACTTGGACCAAAGGCTTACGAACAATGTGCAGGTTTCTTGCGTGTTGTTGGCGGAGATAATGTGCTTGACAACACTGCTGTTCATCCAGAAAGTTATGAAGCAGCACAAAAACTTTTGAAACTATTTGATTTGACAGAACAAGATGTCAAAAACAATAATCTTGTTTTGCTTCCAAAAATGGTGGAACAAAAAGGTGAAACACAAGTGGCGAATGCTTGTGGAGTGGGTGTTCCAACGCTTTCAGATATTACCAACGAACTTCTTAAACCAGGTCGTGACATTCGTGAAAGCATGCCAAAACCTGTGCTTAGAAGTGATGTTATTCACTTGGAAGACTTGAAAGAAGGCATGGTTTTCTCTGGTGTTGTAAGAAATGTGGTTGACTTTGGTGCTTTTGTTGACATTGGTGTGCATCAGGATGGGCTTGTTCACATCTCTCAACTTTCTGATGGATTTGTTAAACATCCAAGTGATGTTGTGAAAGTTGGCGATGTTGTGGAAGTGAAAGTTATGTCTATCGATGTTGCCAAGAAAAGAATATCTTTGACTATGAAAGGCATTGAAAAGGAATAAACATGGAAAAATGTCCAATTTGTCACACTTCGGTGGAAGAAATTTTGGAAACTGGGTTTGTTGGATGTGAGTTTTGTTATGACTTACCACAAATTAAAAAAGCAGTTGACAAGATGTATGGCGGAAAGAAACATAAAGAATAATTGGAGAGAGAATGGAAGAAAACTTTGAAAATATTGCAATTTCTTCAAGAATAAGGCTTGCCAGAAATTTCTCAGGCTTCAATTTTTTCACGAAATTAACAAACAAAGCAGATGCTGAAACCATTTTGGAACAAGTGTCCAGCGCACTTGTTAAATTTTCAGATTTTGACTTTATCAGACTTAACAACTTGTCGCTTAATGAATGTAATGTGCTTTTGGAAAGACATGTTATAAGCAAAGAACTTATTTTGAATAAAGATTATTCCATGGTGGCTTTAAGTGATGACGAACATATGATTGTCATGGTTAATGAAGAAGACCACATAAGAGAACAATTTATTGTAAATGGGTTTAATCTTTATCTGCCTTACAGAAAAATAAAAAAATTGGATGATTTTTTACTGTCAGAGATTGACATGGCTTTTTCATCCGATTATGGTTTTTTGACTTCCAGTCCTGCCAATCTTGGAACAGGTATGCGTGCATCTGTTTTGTTGTTTTTGCCAGCATTGGAAAAATGTAAAGATATGCAGTTGATTAAGAAAGAAGCCAGAAAGTCTGGATTTACAGTAAGGGGACTTTATGGCGAAGGCAGTGATGATTATGGAAGTTATTTTCAAATTTCCAATCAAAATTCGCTTGGAAAAAGTGAAAAAGAAATCATCGATGGTGTTTCTGACTATGTTTTCAACATCATTCAAATGGAAGTTTCTGCCAGAGAAGACATCCTTTCCAGCAATCATGACAAACTTGTTGATGAAATTTACAGGGCTTATGGCATTTTGAAAGAATGCAGTTTTTTGGAAGAAAAAGAGATGATTAAATTTTTGTCGCTTATTAAATTTGGCGACTCGCTTGGTTTTATTAAAATTCTTGACCATAAAGCGTTTGACAGACTTGCTGTGCAGTGTTCCAGTGCAAATTTAAAGGAAACAGAAGATTTTTCCTTTAATTTAAAGGAAGAATATGTTCGAAGCAAGTATATAAATAGAAAGATAAAAGAACTTGTTAAAAAATGATAAGTTTTGGATAAAATCTTTGGAGGTGGTTTATGGCTTTAAATAATGGTTTATTTTCTGACAGCATTGAAAAGGTTATCAAAAATGCCAGCAAAATTGCTTTGCGTTTTGGCAGTAACTTGGTTGGAACAGAGCATATTTTATATGGTCTTGTAAGTGTTGGAGACTGCACTGCAAGCAAACTTTTAAATGGTTATGGAGTGACGGAAAATTCACTTTTTCAACTGTTTGAAGAATCTGCAAGTGGAGTTTCTTTGTTCGGAAGTGTGGAATTGACGCCAAGAACAAAAGAATTGTTTCAAATTGCACAGCAGTTGGCTTTGGATTTGGGTCATTCTTTCATAGGCACAGAACATTTGTTGTTGGCCATTCTTTCCAACAAAAGTTGTTATGCCACCAAGATTTTGGAAAATTTTTATGGTGTAAACATTGACGAAATAAGGGGTAAACTTTTGGCTTCTTTGCAAGTGGTTAAAAGTTCTGAACAAAGCAAAAGAACGGACGATAATTCACAGGTTGGAAGCACTTTGCCAGAAAAATTGTTGGAAATGGGCAGTGACATTACACTTAAAGCAAGACAACATAAACTTGACCCTGTTATTGGCAGAGAAGAAGAAATTCAAAGAGTTATTGAAATTTTGTGCCGTAAGACAAAAAACAATCCTTGTTTAATTGGAGAAGCGGGAGTTGGAAAAACCGCTGTTGTTGAAGGTTTGGCTCAAGCAATTGCAAGTGGGGATGTTCCAGAAGAAATAAAAGACAAAAGTGTCTATGCTTTGGAAATTGGTGGGCTTATGGCTGGCACTAAATATCGCGGTCAAATGGAAGAAAAATTGAAAGATGTGATTGAAACCATTATAAGCAGTGGTAACATCATTGTCTTTATTGATGAAATTCACACGCTTGCACAAGCGGGAAGTGAAAAAGGAGAAACCAGCCCTGCTGATATGCTTAAACCTTATCTTGCAAGGGGCGAATTGCAAACCATTGGAGCAACCACAACTGATGAATACAGAAAATATATTGAAAAAGATAAGGCTTTGGAACGCAGATTTCAACCTGTTATGGTTAATCCGCCATCTGTGGAACAGACTGTCCAGATTTTGAAAGGTTTGAAGGACACTTATGAAGCGTTCCATAAAATCATGATTACAGATGAAGCGATTATTGCTGCGGCAAATCTTTCTGACAGATACATCACTGACAGAAGTTTGCCTGATAAAGCGATTGACCTTATTGATGAAGCTTGTTCGCGGGCAAAAGTAAATTTTACATTAAAGCCACAAGTTGTTCGTGATTTAGAAGACAAAATCAAGTCGCTTTCTGCCAGCCGTGATGAAGCTTCGCTTCAAAGAAATTATGAAAAAGCCGCAAAGTTACAGTCTGAAATTGCCGGTCTTGAAATAGAACTTAAAAAACATAATGACAAGATTGTTAAGAAAAGTGGAAGCGGACAAATCGGAGAAAACGAGATTGCCGAAGTGGTTTCAAAGTGGACAGGAATCCCTGTTACTAAACTTACAGAAGGCGAAAAAGAAAAATTATTGCGTTTGGAAGAAATTTTGCATAAACGCGTTATTGGTCAAGATGAAGCAATTAATGCGGTTGCAAAAGCAATAAGAAGGGCAAGAGTTGGACTTCAAGACAGTAAGCGTCCAATTGGGTCTTTCTTGTTTATGGGACCAACTGGTGTTGGTAAAACCGAACTTTCAAAAGCCATTTCCGAAGCAATGTTTGACAATGAAAACAACATCATAAGAATTGACATGAGTGAATTTATGGAAAGTCACACTGTTTCTAAACTTATTGGTTCTCCACCAGGTTATGTAGGGTTTGATGAAGGTGGACAGTTGACAGAACAAGTCAGAAGAAAACCTTACAGTGTTGTTTTGTTTGATGAAATTGAAAAAGCACACCCTGAAATTTTAAATGCTTTGCTTCAAATTTTGGATGATGGCAGACTTACAGACAGTAAGGGAAGAACGGTAAGTTTTAAAAACACCATCGTAATTATGACAAGCAATATAGGTGCAAATGAAATCAGACAACAGCGTCAACTTGGTTTTGGCACAGAAAGCAGAGAAAAAGTAAACGAACGCGACATCTATATGGACGCTTTAAAGAAAAAGTTTAAACCAGAACTTATAAACAGAATTGATGTTATTTGCATTTTTGACACGCTTTCTAAACAAGATTTAATTAAAATTTCAAACATTATGATTGATGGACTTAACAAGAGATTGTCATCCAAGAATTTAAAAATTGAAGTCGCTCCAAATGCCATTGAATACATCGTGGCAAAAGGCTCGAATTTAATTTATGGTGCAAGACCGCTTAAAAGGTTTATTGAGCAGGAAATTGAAGATAGAATTGCGGAAAAAATTTTGCTTGGTCAACTTTCGGAACATGGCTTGATTAAAGTTAACCTTGTTGGCGAAAAATTGGTTTTTGATTCTGAAAATATGTAAATTTGTTTGGCAAATCGCATATAATTTGTTACAATAATCTTAGAGAAAGGAGGTTGTTATGAAAGTAACATTTATTGAAAAAAAATTTAAAATCGCCAGTCGTTTTAAGGATGTTTTGACAGAAAAATTGAAAAAATTGGAAAAATATTTTGGTGATGATTCCAATGCTCGTGTAGTTTGCTCTAAACAAGGAAACAACGAAAAACTGGAAATCAACATCACAAACAAAGGTGTGTTATACAGGTCAGAAGTTGTAAGTGGAAATATGTATGACAACATTGATTTGGCACTTCCAAAACTTGAAAGACAAATTGTAAGAAACAAACAAAAATTGACAAAAAGCAAGCGTGCACCTAAGGCTCAATATGAATTTATTGAAGAAGCACCAGAAGTTAAACTTCCAGATGTTATTCGAAAAAAATCTTTCACAATTACACCTATGCTTGTGGAAGATGCCAAAGATGCCATTGAAAGACTTGACCATTCATTCTTTATTTTCCTTAATGTGGAAACTGGGAAAGTCAATGTAATTTATAAGCGTGCTGACAATAAATATGGCTTAATTGAAGTTGATTTCTAAAATTTGAGATTTAATAAATATTTTAACGCAAAACGAACACAATATGAATATGAAAAAGTTTATTTTGATTATTCTTTGTGTTTGTTTTTGTTTTATGGCAACCGCTTGTGAAAATGAAACGGTGCTTAGAACTGTTCATATAAGTGAAACCACTGGTGCTTTAAGCACTGATTATTCCATTAAAGTGGTTGTGGATGAAGATGAAAGATTGCAAGACAAATATGCTGATGTGCAAATTAAGTCCAGTCTTGATGGTCAAGTTTTAAACTTTAATGAAGAAAACAAAAAACCTGTTACTCTTGTTCTTGCCAAAAAAGATTATTGGTATAACTTGACTTATTTAATTAACATGGCAAATGGAGTTTCGGCTGAAGGTGATTATGTTAAATATGAAGAATTTGGTAATCATGTTTATATGTTCACATCAAACAATGATGTAGATTTGACTTTCAGAGTGGTGGCAGGTCAAATTAAAGAAAATCCTGAAACCCAAGAAAAGATTTTGCTTTTAAGTGAAGAAGTTTCTGATGAAGTGACTGTAAATGTCAAAAAACATAAAGAAAAGTAATGCTTTTTAATGTTATTGTTTGATTTTGCTTTTATTTTTTGATTAAATATTGTATTCTTATTATAGGAGTATGATATGTTATCAATCAAAAATTTGAATTTGAAATTCACAAAAGAATTTTATGCGCTTGAAAATGTTTGCCTTGATGTTGACACTGGTGAAAGCGTGGCATTTATTGGTGAAAGAGACAGTGGAAAAACAACGCTTCTTCGTGTGATTGCCAAACTTGAAGATTTTGACAGTGGTGAAATTTATATAAACAAAATTCCAATTAAAAAAATTGATTTCAAAACTGACATTAATGTTGGTTACATGGCTTATTGTCCAGTGTTTTTGGAAAATAAAACGGTTTATGAAAATTTTAAATACATTTTAAATAAAAAAGGTTATAAGCCTGCAGAAGCAGAAAAGATGATTAATGATGCCATTATCGAATATTCTTTGGAAAGAATAAGAGATGAAAAACTTAAAAACATTCGCAAAGAAGATAAATATATATTGTCACTTGTTCGTCTTGCTTTCAGAAAGATTGATTTGCTTTTGGTTGACAACATCTTTGATGAAATTTCTGATGTTTATGTGGAAGCAATTTTAAGTTTGATTAAAAAACTTAAATCGCAAAACACAACTCTTATCTTGGCTTGCACAAGACCTGAAATTGCAGAAAAACTTTGCAAAAGAAAATTTTATTTTGAACACGGAAAGGTTAGTGAAGAATAAAATAAAAATCTCAAAACTAAATCAGTTTTGAGATTTTTTTGTTTTATTTATCTAAAAGTTTGTCTGCTTTAATCTTTGTGGAATCTGCTGTTTGGATTAAAGACACATTTTTTAATTTATTCTTAATAATTGGACCTATTGTTGAAATGCATAATGGTTTTGGAACAATAGTGAAACCATTTTTTGTTATGTAATATCCATTTTGTATATTTATTTCAGTTATACCTTTTGAACGAATATTACCATCCTTAGGTTTATATTTGTTAAAAGTTAAATCTTGTCCATTAGCAGTTAGGAAATATGAATTCCATACAACTGCATCAGCTACTGCATATGCATCATTTGGTGGTGTTGTTTTTTGTATTGCTGCATTATAAACTTTTTGCATAGGTGCGTCTTGTTCGCCCTTATTAGTTTTATAAGGTAGGCAATATAAATTTGCAAGTTTTTCGACTTCTGCAAGTTTATCACAACAGTTTATCATGTCAATATTTGGGAAGTAACAATATTTTTTCATGAATTCTAATCTTGCTTTAGAATAGTTATTTTCATGAAAAATTGTATTTCCGATTGAAAGGCGAATATAATCATTTTTTGCTGCTTGTAAAATTGCATAGAAATATCCAAAATATTTTTTTATGAGTGGATTATTTGAATCATTGTAATTAAAAAAAATTCCATTTTTTGTTTCTTTATCAATTTCAGTCAGTATTCGTAAAGCATCTGAATCAAGATCAAAATATATATGTTTATCTTTTTCCATTTACTTCTCCTTTTCTTTTGCAGTCGTTTTTAACAATAAATTCAGCAAATTCTTTATATTGGTCTTTTAAGTATTGTGGAACTTCATATTCGTTCTTTTTCATATACTTACTCCTTAATAATGACATTATAACATAACGGGGGGGGTGTTTGTCAATAGGCAGTTTTTTCGATTATTATTTTCAAAATCATTTTGATGATTAAAGATGTTATGTTATAATTTTGTTGAGGTGAAAAATGAAAAAAACAACAGAAAAAATTGCTGATAAAAATAAAGAGTTGAAAATTTTAAAATCTTGGCTTAAAGATGAAAGGCTTTGTCTTGAAGCAAAGGAAGAACTTAAAGCAATTGAAAAAGATGCAGAAGAAGTGGAATATCGTTTTGGTGGGGAACTTGAATTTGGCACTGCTGGCATGCGTGGAATTATCGGTTATGGCACAAACATGATGAACATTTATACTGTAAAAAGAGCGACACAAGGACTTTGTGAATTTATTAAAACACTTGGTAAAAAGGCTGTGGAAAAGGGTGTTGTCATTTCTTATGACACCAGACTTAAAAGTGATGAGTTTGCTTTTGGTTCCGCCGAAGTTTTGGCTTCTTATGGAATTCCTGCCTATGTTTTTGATGATGTGCATCCTGTGCCAATGCTTTCTTTTGCTGTAAGAGAAATGAATGCAATTGCTGGAATTATGATTACTGCTTCTCATAATCCTAAACAATTCAACGGTTATAAAGTTTATGGTCAAGATGGCGCTCAGATGAGTGTTGAAGACACAAATGTTGTTGTTGGTTTTATTGACAAAATTTCTGATTATCTTGGCAGTCCTGTGCCAACAGAAGAACAAAAAAAGAAGTTTATTAAAAATGTGCCAGCGAAAGTTGACAAAAAATATTATAAGCAACTTACTAAACTTACACTTTCCAAAAAGGCAGTAAAGAAAGTTGGAAAAGACTTAAAACTTGTTTACACTCCTGTCCATGGTTCGGGGTATATTCCTGTTACAACCATTTTGAAGAAGATTGGAATAAACACCACAGTGGTCATGGAACAGGCAACAAAAGACTTTGAATTTTCCACGGTGGAAGTGCCAAATCCAGAGTTTAAAGAAACACTTGCCATGGGCATTGGTTTGGCAAACAAAATTGGCGCAAATGTGGTGTTTGGAACAGACCCAGATTGTGACAGACTTGGCGTAGTTGTGAAAAACTTAGATGGTGAGTTTGAAGGTTTGTCTGGAAATCAGGTTGGCATTTTGCTTTTGGATTATGTTTTGACCAGACTTAAAGAAGACAATAAACTTCCTGCAAATGCAGCAGTTGTTAAAAGTTTTGTTTCAACAGGCATGGCAAAACCAATTTGTGAAAAATTTGGAGTTAAACTTTTTGAAACACCTGTTGGTTTTAAATTTATCGGCGAAAAAATTAAACTTTGGGAACAAGACCATTCGCATGAATTTGTGTTTGGTTTTGAAGAAAGTTGTGGTTATCTTCGTGGTACACATGCTCGTGATAAGGATGCTGTGGTGGCGTCTATGCTTACTGCTGAAATGGTTTGTTATTATGCCACACAAAACAAAACTGTTTATCAAAGATTACAAGAAATTTATGATGAATTTGGTTACATTTTAGATTGCAACATTTCCATTCCTTTCAAAGGATTGAATGCAATGAAAGAAATGAATAAGGTTGTTGATTCTTTGAAAGTTTGTCCTGCAAAGAAAATTGGAACTGCCAAAGTTGTTGCTGTTCGAGATTATTCAAAAAACATTAAAATTGACATGAAAAATGAAAAACAAAGTGAAATTGAAAAAGATTTTCCTGTTACAAATTGTTTTTATTATGAACTTGAAGGTGGAAGTTTTATTTGTGCTCGACCATCTGGAACAGAACCAAAACTTAAAATTTATTTTTCTGTAAGGGAAAAAGACAAGAAAACTGCCACAAAAACTTTGGAAAAATTGCAAATTGCTTTTAAACAATTAATTTCACAAAAATAAGGAGAGAAATATGAAAATAGCTCTTATAAATGAAAATAGTCAGGCTGGAAAAAATAAACTTATTTTTGATGTGCTTGAAAAAGTGGCTAGAAAACATGGAGATGAAGTTGTAAATTTTGGAATGTATGATGATAATGACAAACATAGTTTAACTTATGTCAAGGCTGGGCTTTTGGCTGGAATTTTGCTTAACAGCAAAGCAGTTGATTTTGTTGTTACAGGTTGTGGAACAGGTCAAGGTGCAATGCTGGCACTCAACAGTTTTCCTAATGTTTTATGTGGACATATAACTGATGCAATTGACGCTTTTATGTTTCGCGAAATAAATGATGGCAATGCTGCAAGTTTTGCATTTGCAAAAGGTTTTGGTTGGGGAAGCGAACTTGACCTTGAAAACATGTTTGACAAACTTTTATGCACGAAAGGCGGAAATGGTTATCCAAAAGAGAGAGCTATTCCAGAAAAACAAAACAAAAAAATTTTAGATGATGTGAAAAAAATCACACATAATGAAATGCTTTCAGTTTTAAAAGAAATTGATCAACAGTTTTTGATAGACACAATTGATTATGAATTTTTTAGAAATAATTTTTTTAAAATGTGCAAAGATGAAAAAATTGCAAAATTTTTGCAAAAAGTTTTAAACAAGAAATAAGGAGAGAAATATGAAAATTAAAAAGTTTCCACAAAGTTGTGTTCTTATTACATCTAATTCGGGGTCGGGGATATTAATTGACCCTGGTAAATTAAAATATCAAGAAAGTTTTTTGGAAGACTGGGGAAAAGTGGAAGCTGTGTTTGTTACACATAAACATGGCGACCACTTTTACACAGATGCTGTAAGTCAGTTGAACTTACCTTTATTTTCAACAAGTGAAGTGGCAAATAAATATCCACAATTTGATTTCACTGTTATTAAAGAATGTGATGAGTTGGATTTGAAAGATTTTCATATTGAAGTTGTAAAGGCTGTTCATGGTTTTTTACCAAAAATGAAATATAGTGGTGGTGAAGTTTATGAAAATATTGGTTTTATAATTTCAGTTGATGGTGTAAAACTTTATGTTTCTTCAGATACAATTTGTTTTCATAATGATTTTCATGCTGATTATATGTTTGCACCAGTTACTGGTCATGGTGTTACAATGTCGGCATATGAAGCGGGATTGATGGCAAAAGATATGGGTGTTAAAAAATTGATTGTTTGTCATTTGGATAATGAAAAAGAGTATCCGGTTGATTTGAATAATGTAAAGAAAACTTTGGATGAAATTGGTGTGGAATATATTTTGCCAGAAATAGGACAAGAAATTGAACTTAGTTAAGGAGAGTAAATGAAGTTTGTTACTGTGACTACCACTTTTGAAAATCGTGAAGAAGCACAAAAGATGGCTGACATGTTGGTCAATGAAAAACTTGTTGCTTGTGGGCAAATTGGTGAAATTGAAAGTTTTTATACTTGGAAAGGCGAAAAAGTGGTTTCAAGAGAATTTATTTTGACTTTAAAAACAAGGAAATCGCTTTTAAAAGAATTAAAAGATTTTATTAAAAGACATCATTCTTATGAAACAGCAGAGATTGTTGCAACCAATATTGCTTACACAACAAAAGAATATGCTGATTGGATTTATGATTGCACAAAGAAAAAGTAGGAATTATATCCTACTTTTTTTTATTGTCTTTTAAGGTTTTCAATTGTTATGCCATCAAATTTATGGATTTGATTAAACACAATCTTCATAAACTTTTTGCGGTTTACTTTCATTATAAATTTTGCGTTTCCATTTTTGTCAAACTTAGCGGTAACTTTCCCTGGATTTTTGTCTACATCGACATCAATAGTTGCATTTTCAGTTTTGTAAATTTCAGGGTAAAGCAAATAATAAAGTGTGCTAAGGTCGCATGTGGCAATTCGTTTATCTTTATAGTGTGGTTCCCAATAAGTTTGATAGGTGAGTGACAACATCTTTCCTACATCGTTCATCTTAGAAATTTGATTAACTTGTTTAAAAGTAAAATGTGTTGAATCTCTGCCTATTCTTGATGGGCAAAGTGTGATTGGAAATTTTGCATCAACTGTTTGTTTAAAAGCATTTGGGTCAGTGCGGATATTGAATGATTTGTGGTTTGGGTCCACCTTTATTCCGTTTGGTGACGCACCCATCATCAAGACATCTTTAATTAAATCTTTTGCATCTGGGTGACTGATAAGAAGTC
>CATKYT010000017.1 GCA_949841245.1 uncultured Eubacteriales bacterium
GTTTTCAGGACATGGCGAAGAAAATTCCAAACCAGTGCAAGATAAAGTTGCAAATCTTTGGATTAAATTTTTAAGTAGATAGTTTGGAGTTGTTATGAAAAATTTGGCTGATAAAGAAGAAATGTTTAAAGTTTTAGATTCTAACTGAAATGAAGCGGGGGGGGGAGATTTCACGAAGTGAAGTTCATGCAAGGCAACTGTTTCACAATGAAGTTGCTTTATGGATTATCGATAAAGACAATAAAAAGGTTTTGCTTCAAAAAAGAAGCCCAAACAAAAAGTTAAATCCCAATAAATTGGCTTTATGTGCTGGTCATGTTGTAAGCAATGAAACCATTGAAGAAGCACTTTTTAAAGAAGCAAGTGAAGAATTGGGGCTTGATTTAAAAAAATATAATGTTTTCAAATTAGAAACTGTTAAAAGGAAAGAACCTAATAATTATTGTTTTTCACATCATTTTTATATTTTTGAAAATAAACCAATAGAAAAATATAAAATTCAAAAAGAAGAATTATCAGAATTACTTTATATGGATTATGAGAATTTTAAAAATTTAATGAAAAATGAAGACGAATCGGTTTCTTATAAGTGGCATACAGGGGAATATGATAAATTGTTTAAAAAATTGGACGAAATAATAAAATAAACCGCAAAACGGTTTATTTTTTTCTTTTATCTTCTCCATCAATGGAAAAAGTTATTGATGTTTGACGGTCTATGATTCGTGAAAAAATGCGTTCATCATAACGATTTCTGATGTCTTCCAAAGTTAGGTTTGTTGTAATTATGGTGCTGAGTTTTCGTGTTTTACGCTCGTTGATGATGATGTATAAATCTTCCAAAGTCACATTTTTATATAATGGTTCTGTTCCAAGGTCATCAATAAACAAAACTTCACAGTCCAGATATTTTTGCAAGTAGTCATCTTCGCCAGTTTTTTGGAATGTCTTGAAATCTTGGTTCATGGAAAAAGCGGTGACTATTTTTACAATTTTGCCATTGTTTATAAGTTCATTTGCCATGCACTGTAAAAGATAGGTTTTGCCAACTCCTGTTGGTCCTGCAATGTAAATAAGATTTTTTTCAGATTTTTTGTTGCACCAATCTTTCATAAGTTTATAAAGTGGGGCAAGTGTGCTGTCTTTGTTGTCATTAAAAGATTTTAAAGTTTCAAATCCACTGTCTTTAAGCATCAGATTTGAAATTTCCTTTTTCAAACAGTTGCACATTTCACCATTTAAAAATCCTTCATCATTGCATTGTGTGCATGAGTATTTCGGATTATTTGAAACATTATATGATTTTTTTAAAGATGAAATTTTGTTTTTCAGTTCTTCTTCTTTTTCTGTGTCTGGTTTTTCATTTTGACTTTCTTTCTGAGCATTTGCAATGATTATGCGAGTATATTCTTTTTCAAGGGAAGCAAAGTTCTCATTTTGATAAAGTGCTTTCATTTCATTTTCATATGTGTTTTCTGCTTGAAGTTTTTTTTCAAGAATTTTATTTTGTGCTTTCTTTATAATTTCTTGTTTCATGATTGCCCCCTATATTTCAATTTCTTCGATGGATTGATATAAGGCATTGTATTCTTCTTTGGAATAGGTGCGGCCCGTTGAAAAATTGGAATTTACGGATTTGGTGTTTATGATTTCAAAGGATTTCTTTGCATCTTCAACAGTTCGAATGTTTTTGTCATGGAAAGTTGAAATAATGCTGGAAAGATATTGCATAGGTTGGTCTTTTCCGACTGCAAGTGTGCATGCGTATTCTAAAACATCATCAGGAACATTCCATGAGTTTTTCCAAATTTTGTATTTATCACGATCATATTGATTTACATTGCGGGAAAGTCCGATGTTTTCCAATAAGTTCTTTATTTTCTTATCCTGAACAAGCACTTCTTCAAAATATTCACTCAGTGCTTTTTCTGTCAAAATTCCCATTTTATGAAATTTATTTAAAACTTTGTCCATGCCTTCAAGTGTGCGTGTGTTTGTTTTGAAACAATAATTGGAAATTGCTTGCAAAATTGTTTCATTGAAACCAAGTCTAAGCCAGTTGAAGATATAATTGTCGACAACAGGTTCCAGATTTTCAAAGTAAAGCCCCAAGTTGCGGGTAACAGTTTTGGCAATTTGTGTTGCACTTTTCTTTTCTTCTTCATAAAGTTCAATTTCGTTTTGTGAAAAAAGCTTTAAGGCAAAATATTGCTCTAAAAGGTTGTCCATGTAAGTAAAGTTTGGCTTTTTCTTTTCTTTAAGTTTTTTGGCAACATAATTTAAAACTTCGTCATTGAAACCTTGTTCTACCCATTTGCGGTAAAGGTTGCGTTCTTCAATTCCTGTCAATTTTTTGTAGCCCATAAGTTTGCAAATAGTTTCTAAACCACTGCGTAAATTTTCAAATTCCAAAAGTTTTTCTTCCACTTGCTTGGCAGTGGTTATTTTTTGGTTTGCCCAATCTTTTGCAATTGTTGTGATGTATGCATAGCCAACATTATCGCCTTTTATGTCGACACAATATTTAATAATCATGAGAAGGGCGTCTTTTTCCACATGAAATCTTTCAATTACATCGTAATATTCGCGATATTCATTAGGTGTAATCATTCTTCCGCTTAAAATTTCTTGTGCTTGTGCGTTAAAACTTTCATATTTTTTGGCATTATATTTTTTTGTGTTTGTTAAAACATCACTAATTGGCAAATATCTTACTTCAAATGGAATTATGTTTAAAATTTGCACAAGTCCCTGTTCTTGCCAGTAAGTAAATGCTTGTTCAATTTCTTCTGGTTTTAATTTAAGTTCATTTGCAAAGTTTTCAATTGTGTTATCCTTGCTGTTGGAATCTTGGCATTTGTAAAGACCATACAGATAGATTTTAACAAATTTTGCATCTGCATATGGCAAATAATTATTAACGAAGATGTTATCAACATTGGTAGTGTTGTTTGCAATAAGGTCAACTGAAAATTTACAAAAAGCCATATTAAACTCCTCTATCGTTTAGTTTTATAAACATTAAGTATATGATAGCACATATATTTGATTTTTACAAGTTTTTAAAAGAATGTTTTGACCTTTTGTCGAATAGTATAAACTATGAAAAAGATTTGTTTGGTTTTGGCATTGGTTTTGTTTTTGCCATTTGTTTTAATTGGTTGTGGAAATGAAGAAAAATTAAATACTTATTTTATTATCGCAAATTTTAATGATGAAGAAAAATCTTTAAAATGTAATGAAAAGGTGACATATGTAAACAATTCCGAAAATGCTTTGGAAGAAGTTTGTTTTTTTGTTTATGCAAATGGGTTTGATGAAGGCGTTAAGGCAGTTCCGACTTCTTACATCAATCGAGCTTATCCAAACGGAGAAAGTTTTGGGAATTTAACTTTTGAAAGTGTTTTTGTGGCTGGACAAGAAGTTGAAATTAACTTGACAGAAAGCAAAAATATTTTGACAGTTGACCTTTTAAACACTCTTTATCCAAATGAAGTTATCGAGATTGACTTAAATTTTACTGTCAATCTTGCAAACATCAATCACAGACTTGGTTATGGAAATAAGGCTTGTAATTTTGGAAACTTTTTTCCAATAGCTTGTGTCTATGAAAATGGTTTTGTTAAAAATGAATTTTCACCAAATGGTGATCCTTTTTACAGTGATGTTTCCAATTTTAAAGTGGAAATAAATTGCGATAAAGATTATGTCGTGGCGTCAACTGGTGACAAGATTGAGTCAATTGATGGACAAAACAAAAAAGTGGAATGCATTGCTGATAAAGTGAGAGATTTTTGTTTTGTGCTTTCAAAGGATTTTGAAGTCATAAGTGGAAAAGCAGGGGATGTCGATGTTTTTTATTATTTTTATGATGATGAAAACTCAAAGCAACATTTGGACATCGCTGTTAAGTCTGTCAACAAATTTATTAAAGACTTTGGAAGTTATCCTTATAAGCAATTAAGTGTGGTCAAAACAAACTTTTGCTTTGGTGGCATGGAATATCCAAATTTAGTTATGATTTCAGATGATTTGGCTGATAATGAAACAGAAAATTATGTTATAGTTCATGAAATTGCACACCAATGGTGGTATGGCATAGTTGGCAATAACGAGTTTCAAAATGCTTGGGTGGACGAAGGTTTAACGGAATTTTCAACAGCGCTGTTTTTTAAAGAATTTACAGAATATGGTTTTGATTTTGATGTTGTAATGGATAACGCAACAGAAAGTTACAAACATTTTGTTAAAATTTATTCCAGTATTTATGAAAGTTTGGATGAAAGCATGAACAGAAATCTAAACGAATTTGCCACCGAGCCAGAATATGTAAATTGCACTTACACTAAGGGGATGTTGTTGTTTGAAAGTTTAAGGCAAACACTTGGCGAAAAAAAGTTGTTAAATTGTTTGAAAGAATATTACAAAGATTATGCTTTTAAAAATTCTTCATCGGAAAAACTTATTGAAAGTTTTAGTAAAACTGCAAGAATTAATCTGGAAAGTTATATTGAATCTTGGACAAATGGCACAGTGGTTATTAAATAGTTTTTAATTGAACAAAAAAAACAAACCTAAAAAGGTTTGTTTTTTTGTTTGGAGGTACCACCCAGATTTGAACTGGGGAATAAAGGTTTTGCAGACCTTTGCCTTACCACTTGGCGATGGTACCAAACATATATTAGAAATCTTATTCAATATAACATATAACAAGATGTTTGTCAAACTTTTTTGCAATTTTTCTTTATTTAATATTTATGAAAATAATGTAAAATATGTTATTTTTAAAGCGATTTTGATAATTTTTTTCAAAATGTTTGTTTTTTGTGTGAAAATACTTGATTTTTTCTTTGGATTTTGTTATATTATTAGAGCGATTGCAATTGCAAAAGCATAGAATTTAATATGCGGGAGTGGCTCAGTGGTAGAGCGTTGCCTTGCCAAGGCAAATGTCGCGAGTTCGAATCTCGTCTTCCGCTCCAGATGAAAAAACTGTGCTGAATGCTCAGTTTTGCTACAAGCATCAAACATATCGTTTTGATGCTTGTTTTTTCATTTCCGTGACCAAACGAAAGTCAGTAAAAAAATAGCAACATTGTTCTGCCTAAAAGCAAAAATTATGTCGTAGTTAACGGCACAATATTTCTGAAAATTCAAAAATTTAAAATGAGTTTGAAGAAATTTTAAAATAAAAAAAGTGTTAGAAATCAACACTTTTATTTTAAATCAAGAAGTGATTTTGCTAAGTCAATTTTGCGAGTTTCATTGCTCGGTCTAACAGCAAGATGGTTTGTAAAGTTCTGTGCGTATTCCGTCATTTGAGAGTGTATTACAGGATTTTCTGTTTTTTGTAATGCTATTCCATAAAGTTTTTTGCCTTTTTGACTTTCTCTAAGCCCAGAAATGTTTTGTTTAATACCTTGAATAAAACCCTTATGTTCAACATTGATTTCAAAATCTTGACCCAAAACACACAAATTCATTTCAATGTCAGGATAGAAATTTGCACATTCCCAGTTGTTTAAGTTGTCTAAAAAAGTTGGACCTTTAAGAATGTATAAATGATCAGCACTTTCAAGCACAGGATGATTTTTTGGTTTATAACCGTTTTTCGAAACAAATTTTGATTTAATGCAATTATCAACTTCAATTTTAATTTGATTTTGTTTTAAAAGTTGATATAAAGATTTATTTGTTCCTGTAATTTTATTTTTAGACCTAACGACAGCCACAATATCACGCATTCCATATTTATAGCCAAGTTCTTTTGTTACAATTTCGTTGGTTTGGCAGAGATAAAGTCTGATTGGTTTGTTGTTTTCAAGAAATATAATTCCACCATCAAAGTTTGGGCTTAATGATGGATCAATTTCTTTTTCGTGGAAAATAATTTGAGTATGCCCACAAAGATTTGGTGCAAAAATAATTTTATCATATTTAAATGTCTCTGTTTTTTTGTCAAAATAATCAACTATGAAAGGATCTATAGATTGAGATGGTTTATGGTCAAACCAAAGGTCTATGTTTTTTATATACATAATTTTTCTCTCCTTTTTATTGCCAATCTATTGGAGTTTTGTTGTGGTCGATAAGGAAGTTGTTTGTTTTAGAAAAATGCTTGCACCCAAAGAAACCACGATATGCAGAAAGTGGACTTGGGTGAGGGGATTTCAAAATAAAGTGTTGCTTTGCAATTTCGCTTTCAAATCGTTGAGCATTTGAACCCCACAAAATAAAAACGATGGGGTCTTCGCGTTTTGAAAGAATTTTAATAATTTCATTTGTAAAAATTTCCCAGCCTTTATCTTTGTGCGAGTTTGCTTGACCGCGTCTGACAGTAAGAGAAGTGTTTAAAAGCAAAACTCCTTGCTTTGCCCAGCGTGAAAGATTGCCAGTTCTTAAACAAGTAATCCCAATGTCGGTTTCAATTTCTTTGTAAATGTTGACAAGAGAAGGTGGAATTTCTATGCCATCTTGCACAGAAAATGCCAAGCCATGTGCTTGATTTGGTTCATGATATGGGTCTTGTCCAATAATTACAACTTTAACATCTTCATATTTAACAAAATTAAGTGCATTGAAAATGTTTTCCATTGCAGGATAAATTGTGTGTGTTGAATATTCTTTTTCCAAAAATTTTTGCAATTCTTGAAAATATGGTTTTTCAAATTCATTTTTTAAAAGTTCTGACCAGTTTTTTGTTATTCTTATCATATGTTCAGTTTAACACATGTTTAATTATAAGTCAAATGTTTTAATCCGCTTTAATCCGCTATTGACAACCTGCTTTGTTTATGTTAAAATTAGTTATAAGGAGATGATTATGGAAAAATTTAAAATAAAAAAAGGTGTTCTTGTTTCTTATAGTGGGGGTAAAGATAAAAATATAGTTATTCCAGAAGGTGTAAAAGAAATTGGAGAAGATGCCTTTAAGAATTGCAATTTTATAGAAACAGTTAAAATTCCTGACTCTGTAAAAGTCATAGGAGAAGAAGCTTTTTCTCAATGTTTGTCTTTGAAAGAAATTGAAATACCAAGTTCTGTGGAAATGGTTGATGAATATGCATTTTTTAAATGTATATCATTAAAAAATGTGATTTTTCATGAAGGTTTGAAATATTTAAATACAGGAGCATTTAGTGATTGTTCGTCATTAGAAAATGTTGTTTTACCAGAGAGTATAAAAGATTTAGGTCTCTATTTATTTTCAGATTGTAAAAATTTAAAGAGTGTTAATGCTTCAAAAGTTAGTTTAAGTAATAAATATTTGAATCATTGTATGTTTGAAGGTTGTATCAACTTATCAAAAGTAGTTTTACCAGCTAATTTAGTCGGAATTGGAACTCGTGCTTTTAGAAATTGTTTAAGTTTAGAAGAAATAAAATTTTCAGAAAATTTAAAATATATGGAAAATTATGTTTTTGGAGGATGTGAAAGTTTAAAAACAATTAATATTCCAAATGGTGTTCAAAAATTAGGTCATAATGTATTCAATGGTTGTATTAATTTAAGAAATATTTGTTTGCCTGACAGTTTAATTAGTGTTGGATATGAAACTTTTAAAAATTGTTATAACAGTGGTTCAATCAATTTAACAATTCCTAAAAACCTTGTTGACAAAGATGATTATGTTGTTTTTAAACCTTTTGTAACAGAATTTAGTGATGAAAATTGGTTTACGGTTTTAAGCAAATATCCTGAGATATTAGCAGATAATGATGTTGAAATCCCAAATTATTTTAAAGTTGATAAATCTTTTACAAGACAAGCAAAAAAATTGATATATCAAGAATTACTTTCCCGTGGAGATTCACAAGAAAACAGAATGCTTGTTTCTGTAATTTCACAAAAATTAGATCCAGAAACAGAAATTTATTGTTCATATCTCAGTAAAATGCTTCAACAAAATACATCCAGCGGGGATAGCAATTTAGACCGTGAAAAAGATGATAAATAAAATTATTAAAAAAAACACACCAAACAATTGGTGTGTTTTTTAATATGCTTTTAAGCAGTTAGTTTGCTTTGTTGGGTGACTTATTTGCTTTTCTTTGCGTCATCTAACAATTTTGCAAAGTGTGCTTTCTTTCTGTTGGCAGAGTTTTGGTGAATAACATTTTCTCTTGCAGCACTGTCAAGTTTTGCAGTAAGTGTTTTAAATGTTTCTTCGGCCTTTGTAGTGTCAACAGCAAGGTCAGATTTAAACTTTTTAATATAAGTTTTGATTTCAGACTTAACAGAATTGTTTGCAACATTTCTTTCTCTTTCAATCAAAATTCTTTTCTTTGCTGATTTAATGTTTGCCATGTCTTTCTCCTTAAAAAATTTCTAAATTATTATATCATAGAAAAAAATAAAAATCAACTTATTTTTTGATATTTTTTAGGTTATATTTAAGTTATGATAGATTTATTGGATGAAAGTGGAGAAGATTTAACCACTTATGGCTATGAAACAGTCAATTTAAGCAAGTATAAAATGACTTGCAGTAAACTTTTTGTGGACACAAACGCAAAAGCAAAAAAAGTTGGGTTTGGTAAAGGACATTATTTTATTTTAAATGCGCCGATGCTTTCTTCTTTGATGAGCGAACATTACAGACTGTTGGCTGCCGAAATGGCTTACAGGCTGGAATATCTTTTTAAGGAAAACAAAATTAAAAAAACAGACAAAATTTTGTTTGTTGGCATTGGAAATCCTGAGATTATGGCGGATAGCATTGGGGTTAAAACTGTTGAAAAAATTTCTATTTTCCCTTTTAAGAAAAACAACAGAATTTTTAAAATAATTCCCAACACCTATTCCAACACTGGGCTTAATGCGTATGAAATAATCAGAGTGTTTGTTGAAGCATTTGACATTTCTGCTGTGGTTTTGGTGGATTCACTTGCCACAAATTCGTTGTCCAGACTTGGGGCATCCATTCAGTTTAATGATGCAGGTTTAACTCCGGGTAGTGCCATGAATAATTTTGGAATGCCGATAAATAAGTCTACTTTAAATGTTCCTTGCATTTCAATTGGTGTTCCAATGATGATTTCTTCTCAGAATTTAGGCGAGAAAAAGGAAGTCATTTTGACAGAAAAAGACACCAAAGAGAAAGTGGAATTTCTTTCTTCTTTGATTGCTGAAGTTATTGATGGTTTGATGTAGTTTTTGTTCTCTTTTAAACAAATTTCTTTTAGTCAATTTTTCTTTTGAATTGGCATATATATTTCTATGAAAAATGTGCTTTTGATTGACAGCGGAAGCGGAGGAATTAACATTCTAAAAGAATGCATAAAAATTGTTCCTAGTTGCAACTATTTGATGTTTTGTGACAATAAGAATTTGCCATATGGAAACAAATCAAAAGAAGAATTGCAAAAAATCACTTTGAAAAACTTAAACGAAATTTATTCTTTTTTTAAATTTGACATAGTTATTCTGGCTTGTAATACTTTGACTTGCACTTGTTTGGAATTGTGTCGAAAAAGTTTTCCAGACAAAACTTTTATTGGAACTGTGCCTGCAATTAAACCTGCTTTGAAAGATTATGAAGCGAAAGATATTTTGGTCTTGGCAACGGAAGTCACAATTAAACATAATGTTTTAATAAACAAGACACCCAATTTGATTTTGAAATCTATGCCAACTTTGGCAAGTGACATCGATAATAATTTGGATGAACTTATGCTTTTGAAAGAAAGTTTAAGAAGTCAATTGCAAGGACTAAAACCTAAGGCTGTGGTTTTGGGATGCACTCATTACATTGCTGTGAAAGATTTGATTAATGAAGTTTTTGAAAATAAAGTGGAATTTTTTGATTCAGCGAATGGGGTTGCAAGGCGATTGAAAAGTTTTGTTTCTGATGAAGAAATTGCTTATCAACTTCAATTCATGGTGACATCTTCACAAGAATTTTTGCCAAGGTTTTGGTTTTATTATAATTCAAAATAAAAACACCAATTATATTGGTGTTTTTTTTGTTTTAGTCTTCAAACAGTTTTGATGTTAAAAATACTGGTTCGCAAGTTACATTTATGCCAATTTTTTTAAGTGTTTGTTCTTCTGTGGAAGAAAGAATGTATGTGCAATGTGTATCGCAATTTTTAAGATTTTCAAGTTGCATCATTGCTTTTTTGGCTTTTTCATTTTTTCCTGTGCAAATTGAAAGTGCAACCAAAACATCATCAAGAGTAAGAACACTGGAATGTGATTTCAAAATTTTTGTGCGGTATTCAACAATTGGAAGTAAAATGTCATCGGTGATTACATCAAAATCATCGCCAAGACCAGCAAGAGTTCTAAGTGCATTCAAAATGACTGCTCCACTTGCAGACACAATGTTTTTTGTTTTTCCTGTGACAATTTTTCCATTTGGAAGTTGAAGGGCGATGCAAGGAAGATTGCTGTTTTTGGAAACATCTTTTGCAGTTTCAATCACTTTAAATAAGTTTGTCTTTGCGTCTGCTTCAACAAGAAGGGCTTTGTTTCTTTCCAATGTTTCATAATTTGCCTGACCGCGTTTATAATCGCATTCCGCACGATAATATCTTCTGATAATTTCCTTTTTGGCGGAAATTTTTGCAAGTTTATCATCAGTGATGGCGGAAGCAATCATATTCACGCCCATGTCAGTAGGTGATTTATAAATATCTTTCTTAGTGATTTTTGTTAATATGTTTTGCAAAACTGGAAAGACTGCAATGTCACGATTGTAATTTACGGCAAGTTTTCCGTAAGCATTAAAGTGATATTGGTCGATTTGGTTTACATCATAAAGGTCTGCTGTGGCTGCTTCATAGGCAATGTTGACAGGATGCTTTAATGGCAAATTCCAAACTGGGAAAGTTTCAAACTTTGCATAACCTGCTTTAATGCCATTTTTATGTTCGTGATAAAGTTGACTTAAACAAGTTGCAAGTTTTCCGCTGGATGGTCCAGGAGCGGTGACAATAACCAAAGGTTTGGTTGTTTTTATGTAAGGATTGGCACCATATCCTTCATCAGAAACAATGGTGTCAACATCATTTGGATAACCTTTTGTATAGTGATGAAAATAAACTTTTTCTCCGCGTCTTTCAAGTTTTTTCCCAAACTTAGTGGCGCTTGGTTGACCTTTATAAAGTGTGATGACAAAAGCAGATATGTAAAGACCAAGTTCTCGCATGTTGTCAACAAGACGCAACACTTCATTGTCATAACTGAGTCCCAAATCAGCACGAATTTTGTTTTTTTCAATGTCGTTGGAACTTATGCAAATGATGATTTCTGCTTTGTCTTTCAATTTTTGAAGCAATTTGATTTTAATGTTTGGGTCGAACCCTGGCAAAACTCTGGCAGCATGCAAATCATCAAAGATTTTTCCGCCAAATTCCAAATAAAGTTTGTTGTGAAACTTTTTAATTCGTTTGTTGATGTTTTCACTTTGCAATTTTAAGTAAAGTTCGTTGTCAAAACATGATTTGTTTTCTGTCGATTTGTTTTCAGTTGTTTTTTTCATAGAACGCTCCTTTTCAATAATCTTATTATAACTTAAATTTGGCTAAAATCAAATTAATTTGATAAAAATATAAAAATTCTTTGATTTTAAAATTTTTAATATGATATAATAAAGTCATGAAAAAAGTATTAATATTAACCGTTACAGCGGGGAATGGTCACAATTCTGCCGCAAATGCTTTGAAACAAAAATTGGAAAGCACTGGAAAAGTTGAAGTTAAGGTTGTTGACTTTATTAAGGAATTTACTTCAAAACTTAATGTTTGGACAATTGATAAGGGCTATGATTTAGCTGTTGGTTATTTGCGTCCAATTTATGACGCTTTTTATGAACATTATAAAAGAGTTGACCCTAGAAAGGAAAACACTTGTGCGGCACAGGCTTCTTTAAAACATGTCAATGAACAGATGCTTAAGTTGATTTATGATTTTCAACCAGATGTCATTTATGGAACATCTTATTATGCGGGCATGGTTTTGACTAATCTTAAAAGAGTTTACAATTTGCCATGTAAAACAATTGTCTGCATGTTGGATTATGTTGTTTCTCCTTTCTGGGAAGCCAATTTTGG
Organism: uncultured Eubacteriales bacterium; assembly: GCA_949841245.1. Lineage (GTDB taxonomy): Bacteria > Bacillota > Clostridia > Christensenellales > UBA1242 > Caccovivens. The sequence goes on from CATKYT010000017.1 coordinate 12,057, forward strand.
TGTGGATTATTTGACTTTGGCACATGAAGATTTTAGACAAGAACTTATCGAAGAAGGGTTTAAAGACAATCAACTTATTTATACCGGAATTCCTGTCAGAGAACAATTTTTTCAGAAAAAAGGTAAAAAAGAAGCCAGAGAAGAACTAGGTTTAGAAAAAGATTTGTTTACCGTGTTCATTCTTTTTGGTGGCGGTCATTGGCATGGCGGACATCGCATATTGAAATCTATTGTTGGAAGTAAGATTAAACAAAAAATGCAAATTGTCATCGTTAATGGTCGAGATGAAAAAACTAAAAACAAGATTGACAAAGAGATGAAAAAGTTTCCTAAGAATTTTGTTGTCAAGAATTATGGTTTTGTTAAAAACATCGATGTCATCATGAGTGCCAGCGATGTAATTGTGGGTAAAGCAGGTGGACTTCAATCCACAGAAAGTATTGTTAAAGGCTTGCCAATTATTTGCACCGTAAAAATTCCAGGGCAAGAAAAATATAATATGGAATTTATTAAAAGTAAAGGTGGGGCGGTTACATATCGCACAAAGAAACAACTTATTTCACACATCCAAGACTTTTTAAACCATCCAGAAAAACTGGAAAAAATGAGCGACAATTTGCTTAAAATGAAAATGAATGGAATTGAAAAAACTTTTGACCTTATCATGGCACAACCTGATGCAGATTACACGAATGTTTTGAAAAAAATAGACTATGGCAAGGTTAATAAAATTGTCAATCGTGCCAGAAAGCATGCCAGAAAAAATAAGAAATAAAACAAAAAAATATGGCTTAATTGCCGTATTTTTTTGTTATGAAAAAACAAACTAACATATATGGATTTAAAAACTTCGCTTTATTTAATAATTCCAGCAGTCGTTATTTTGCTTTTAGTTTTTCCTATTTTGGTGGAATTTAGGGTGTCATTCAATCCGATTTACAATCGTGGTGTTGTGGCATTATTTATCTTTAAAAAGAAAATTTTTTATTATATTGTTTCTTTGCATGGAAAGTATATCAAACTTGAAAATGAAAACGAAACCAAGATGCAAGAAATTGAATTTGCCAGTCCAGAGTTTGAAGTTATTGAAGAATTTGGTCGTCAGATTAAAGATAAGTTACGGCTGAGAAAATGTTTAATTCACTATCAAATCGGAACGGGTGACGCATATTCAAGTGCTCTTGTGTGTGGCTTTTTAAATGTATTGATTATGCAATTTTTCCTTTATGTTAAAAGTCATAAACCAACTGCTTCACTTTGTGTTTATGACACTGTTTCCTATAATAAACAGGCTTGTGAGATTGCGGGATTTCTCAGTATTTCTGTTTCTTTGTTTGATGTTGCATATTCTTATATATATTCGGTTATCATAACTAAAATGAAATAATTGCACAAGATGTTGTGTGTTATGTTTCATATCACACAATTTTAAGTGTATTATGCAAAAAGGAGTAATTATGAAAAACTATTCAAACACAACTTCAATCAATGACCTTATTTCAAGTGCAATGGACAAAGTAAAGACCATTGTTGATTCCAGCACCATTGTTGGTGAAAGCATTATGACGCCAGACGGAGCAACTATTATTCCGATTTCAAAAGTGACAGTTGGTTTTGTTGTAGGTGGTGGTGAATATGCCGACCTGTCTGCAAGGCGTGTGGCAAATCATTTTCCAATGAGCGGTGGAAGCAGTGGTGGAATGAGTGTTTCGCCAGTTGGATTTTTGGTTATGCAAAAAGATGGAACAGTGGAGTTTGTAAATGTCGAAAACAAAACTCTTTATCAAACTGTTTTAAATATGTTTAATTCACTTTTGGAAAAAATGCAAAAGGATGAAAAAGATGAACAAAATAATGATTAAAACTTTTAAATCTGTTTTCGTGTGTTTTATATGTGCTTTGGTTTTGTTTGTTGGTTTAGCACAAATTAATGTCAGATCTGCAAATGCTTTGTCATGTTCGGCAAAAGCATCTGCTGTAATTGAAACAACAACCAGACGAAAATTGTTTGCATCTAATGAAAACAAAAAACTTCCAATGGCAAGCACCACAAAAATTATGACTGCGATTACTGCCATTGAAAGATGTCGTGATTTGGATGAAAAATTTGAAATTTCACCTAAGGCTGTTGGCGTGCCTGGCACATCTTTATATTTAAGAAAAGGTGATGTCTATTCAACTCGTGATTTGCTTTATGCTTTAATGTTGATTTCTGGCAATGATGCATCTGTTGCAATTGCTGAACATGTTGGTGGCTCTGTTAGTGAATTTGTGACGATGATGAACGAAACTGCAAAAAAGATTGGTGTAGAAAATTCACACTTTGCCAATACACATGGTCTTGATGCTGATGGTCATTACACAACTGCATATGATTTGGCAGTGATTACAGCATATGCTTTGGAAAATGACACATTCCGTGAAATTGTTTCCACCAAGAACACCAAGATAACTAATGGCAATGGGGAAAACAGATATTTGAAAAACAAAAACAAATTGCTTTCAACTTTGGATGGTTGCATTGGTGTTAAAACAGGTTTCACTGACGATGCTGGAAGATGTTTAGTTTCAGCCATTGAGAAAAATGGCATAAGGCTTGTTTGTGTTGTTTTAAATTGTGGACCTATGTTTGAAGAAAGTGCTTTGCTTTTAAATGAATGCGCTGAAAAATATTCACTTTGTGACTTGACAAGTTTATATGATTACAATCAGACAATATCTGTCAACAACGGCAGAAACACCACAGCCAAAATTGGAACTTATGGCAAATTTTTATATCCACTTACTGAAAAAGAAAGAGAAAATTTAAGATTTGTTTATTCTTATCCAACAGTGGTGGATGCTCCGCTTGATAAAGGCAGTGAAATTGGGCGAGTAGAAATATTTTTGAATAATAACTTGCTATTTTCTGAGAAAATCTTTACAATAGAAGATATAAAACCAAAATCTCTGTTGCAAAGAGTTCAAGATTTCGTAAGAAATTGGTAATTTTAAATCCTCTTTGCAGACTTAGGGTTTTCAAAGAGGATTTTTTATGAGATTAAATAAATTTTTGTCTTCATGCGGAGTGGCATCAAGACGCAAATGTGAAGAATACATCACAAGTGGCAGAGTTTCTGTCAATGGAAAAGTTGTCAGCACACTTGGAACTGTCATAAATGAAAAAAAAGATGTTGTTTCCGTTGATGGGAAAAATCTTTCTATGCCAAATGAATTTGTCTATCTTAAATTAAATAAACCAAAAGGATATGCTTGCACAAAAAGTGACGAAAAGGGCAGAAAGACCATCTTTGAATTGGTGGAAAGCGATGTCAGACTTTTTAATGTAGGCAGACTTGACTTTAACACAGAAGGTTTAATTTTTTTGACCAATGACGGTGATTTTGCCAACATGGTTACTCATCCAAGTTTTCATTTTGAAAAAGAATATCAAGTAACTGTTGAAGGCGAAATGAAAGAAAGTGAACTTGCGGTTTTAAGACGCGGTGTTGTGGAAAATGGAAAACGCATGCCAGAAGCAAAAGTTAAGTTTTTGTCTTGGGATGGAAAGTTTACCAAACTTTCTGTTGTCATTGATGAAGGTCAAAATCATCAAGTAAGGCGTATGTTTGATGCCATTGGAAAAGATATAAAACTTTTAAAGCGTGTTCGCATTGGAAATGTAACACTTGGTGGGCTTTATCGCGGAAAAACTAAACCTATGACAGAAGAAGAAATTGCTTTCTTTACAGGTGCAAAATGAGCAAAATTGCAATTATTGGTGCTGGGGCATCTGGGCTTATGGTGTCAGGTTTATTGGCAAAGAAAGGTCATGATGTCTATGTCTTGGAAAAAAACGAAAAAGTTGGGAAAAAACTTTACATAACTGTTAAAGGCCGTTGCAACTTGACCAATTTATGTTTACCAGACGAATTTATAAAAAATGTTGTGCGCGGAGAAAAATTTATGACAAGCGCAATCTATTCTTTTTCCAGTGAAGATTGCATAAAATTTTTTGAAGGACTTGGGCTTAAAACAAAGGTGGAACGCGGAAACCGTGTTTTTCCTGAATCTGATAAATCAAGTGATGTCATTAAGATTTTGAAAGAAAACCATTGCAAAGATGTAAGGTTTTTGTTTAAATGTGAAGTTTTAAGCATAACAAAACAAAACGATAAATTTTTGCTTAACACCAACACTGGAAAGATGGAATTTGACAATGTAATTATTGCCACAGGCGGGAAAAGTTATAAATCAACTGGAAGTGATGGTGCAGGTTTTAAGTTTGCCAAAATGCTTGGTCACACTGTGGAAACGCTGGTGCCAGCCCTTTGCCCTTTAATTTTGACAGATGAATTTGTAAAAGATTTGCAAGGTGTGTCACTTAAAAATGTTCAGTTGAATGTTATTTCTGATGGCAAGAAATTTGGACTTTTTGGTGAAATGCTTTTTACTGATAAAGGAATTTCAGGACCTGTTGTGCTTACAGTTTCAAGTTTAATCAATCGTGCAAAAGATGTGAAACTTTCTTTGGATTTTAAACCAGCACTAACGCAAGAGCAACTTGAACAGAGAATTTTGCGTGATTTTGAAAGTTCAAAAAACAAAAACTTAAAGTTTGTCTTAAATGGGCTTCTTCCAAAGACGGTGGCAAAAGTATTTGCAGATGTTGTCGGTGTGAATGCAGATAAAAAAGTTCACGACATAACAAAATCAGAGCGCAAAATCATTGTGGAAAATTTGAAAAATTTTAAATTAAATTATGGCGGATTATATGACATTGACACGGGGATTGTTACAAGTGGTGGTGTCAGCCTTAAAGAAATAAATCCAAAAACATTTGAAAGTAAACTTGTAAGCGGAGTATATTTCTTAGGCGAAGTTCTGGATGTTGATGCGTTGACAGGCGGTTTTAATTTGCAATGTTGTTGGTCATCTGCTTATGCTTGTGCAGAAAATTTAGTGTAAAGGAGAAAGATTATGTTGTTATTTATAACTAGAGTTTTATTGTGGATTCCAATTTTTATTCTTCATCCAACCTTTATTAAAGGCAAGAAGAATATGCCAAAAGGCAAGGCTATTTTGTGTTGCAATCACAGGTCTAATTGGGATATAGCTCTTTTTCATTTGTTTTATACTGTAAAGATTAAAATCCTTGCCAAGAAAGAACTTTTTAAAAACAAACTTTTTGGTGCTATGCTTAAAAGTTATGGGGGAATCCCTATTGATAGAGATGCAAATGATTTGCATGCTATTAAAGTTTGTATGAAGATTTTGAAAGAAGACAAAAAACTGTTTATTTTCCCAGAAGGAACAAGACTTAAAAACGAAGAAGATATTTTAGGTGAAATTAAAAGTGGTTTGGCACTTATCGCCATAAAGACTAAAACTCCAATTGTTCCTATTTGGGTGAAAAGAAAACCTAAGATTTTTAGAAAAAGTGTTTATTTCATAGGAAAACCTTATGAACTCTCTGAGTTTTACGACACAAAACTTGATGAAGAAGCATTAAACAAAGCAAATCAAATTGTTCGTGAAAAGATGTTAGAAACAAGAGAACTTTGTTTAATTCGTAAAAAGAATATATAAAAAAAAGACAACTAGTTGTCTTTTTCTTTTTGTATTGGTGTAGATAATGTTTTTGTTGGTTTTGTATTACTTGATTTTATTTTTGAACATCTATTTGCTGGAAGAAATGCGGGTTTTAAGTTGTCTGGAATATTTATTGAAGTTACATATAATTCTAGTTTATTATCATTCCACGATTTGGTAACTTCTAAACACTCTCCTAAAATACTTTTTAAAAGACCTTCTTGACTTTTAGATTTTCCAGATTTTTTTATTCTATCAATAGTGCGAATAATTCCCCAAGCCAGTTCTTCCATTCTTCTGTCAAGGTTTCTATATTTTAGAGCGTTATAATAATCGTCTAATGAGAAATTTCCATTTCTTTGTGGAAATTTATTTTTTTTAAATTGTTTCTTTTCCATGTGTGTATAATAACATTATATTTAATATTTGTCAATACCAATTTTTATAAGTATATTATTTTATTTGACTTTTTTATGGTGTTTTGGTAATCTTTTTATATAAAAGGGTTTTGTTTTTATGAGTGAAAGTTTTAATTTAGATTTAATTGACAAGACCTTCACTTCTTACAAAAAAGGTCAGTCTTTTGACGGAGTGGTGGTCATAAAAAGAGCCGATGGTGTTATTTTCAACATAGGTGGAAAAAATGATGCGTTTATCCCTGCATCAGATTTTGAAAATTATGAAAATGTAAAAATTGGCGACAGGTTTGGTGTTGTCATTACAAAACAAAAAAATGAAGAAGGTTTGATTGAAGCATCCAAAAGTTTGGGAGATGCTTTGAAAGTTGCCAATCAAAATGCTTTGACTTTGCGTCTTGGAAGCAAGTTTTCTTTTGTCGTTACAGATGTAAGAGATGGCTTAAATTCCAAAATGGGGGATTTTTCAATTTTAATTCCTTTTGAAGAAGTTTCTGACAATGGTAAAGGTTACAAAAGTCTGATTGGAAAACAGTTGGAAGCGGTTGTAACAGAAATTGATAAACAGAACAAAATGATTGTTGGAAGTGTCAAACTTTTGCAAGAGCAAGTTAAGGTTGCCATTGAAAGCAATTTTTGGAACAGCATTTTTATAAACAAAATTGTAACTGGCAAAGTTTCCAAAATTGTTCCATTTGGTGCTTTTGTAAATGTTGATGGATTAGATTGCCTTGTGCATATTTCCAATCTTGCTTACCAACGAGTTGAAAATGTTGAAGACTATTTAAAAGTTGGGGATGAAAAACAATTTCGCGTGATTAAAGTTGACAGAGAAAACAAAAAAGTGGAACTTTCTTTAAAGGCTTTGTTGGAAGATCCTAAAACGGCAAAAATTAAAGAAATAATTGTCGGACAAACTTATCAAGGCGAAATTATCAAACTTTTGCAATTTGGGGCAATAGTGAAATTGGAAAATGGAGTTACGGGGCTTCTTCACATTTCAAACTGCACAGAAGATCGAACTAAAAAGATTTATGAAATTGTGAAAGTTGAAGATAAGGTGTCGGTTGAAGTTCTTTCAAAAGACGAAGAAGAACAAAAGGTTTCATTTAAATTGGTTTAGAAACAATTTAATTTTAATTTAAAAGTAAAAAACAAGTAAAAAGCGAAATTTTTGAAATATTTTTGCAAATAAACCAAAAATGAAGTTTTTTACTATGCTGGTGTGGCTCAGGGGTAGAGCAACGCATTCGTAATGCGTGGGTCGTGGGTCCGATTCCCACCACCAGCTCCAAACAAAATCAGCAAAAAGCCTTTTTTAGGAGAATAAAATGGAATTATCTGATGTTATAAATCAAAGAAGGTCAGTAAGAAAATTTAAAGAAACACTTGTAGAAGAAAATAAAATTAAAGAAATTTTAAATTCTGCAAGACTGGCACCTTCGGCAAAAAACAGACAACCTTGGCGTTTTTATTATTGCTCGGTGAGAGAAAAAGATAAAATTGCTGAAATGATGAGAAATTGGCATGACAACAACGCAAATAATCACACGAGTCTTTTAGGGACATCCGTTGCAATAAAGCAAGCACCAGTTTTGATTTTGGTTTTTAGAAAAATTGAAACACAATGGGAAAGAAGTGATATTTTGTCTATTGGCGGAGCAATTGAAAATATGCTTCTAACAGCAACAAACTTGGGTTTAGGTTCTCTTTGGATTGCGGACACTTGGTATATTAAAGAAGAAATATCCAATTTTCTTAATATTAATTTAGAATTATATTCTGCTGTATGTATTGGTTATGCAGACGAAATTCCTAAGGAAATTTCAAGAAAAAGTTTAACTGATATTATGCTTAATTGATTGTCAGAAAGAAATTGTCGCAAAACAAATTGCATAAAAATTAAAAATTTATTGAACAGGAGTTGTTATGAATAATATAGTTCCAATTATTGAAAGCATTGATGGAAACAAGGTTGTCCCAAATGCTGAAACAATTTACAGAGATTGTGTAATGTTGGTGGTTAAACACCCAAAAGAGAAAAAATATCTTTATTTGCACAACATTTTGTTTGGCTGGAATGTTTTGGTGCAAGGGGGAATTGAAAAAGGAGAAAATGAATACGCATCAGCTTTGCGTGAATTAAAAGAAGAAACAGGTTTTTATGATGTTAAAAGCATTAAAAAACTTGATTTTTACATGGATAATGTTTATTATGCTGCTCATAAAAAACAAAATCGTTATGCAGTTATTCAAACTTTTTACATAGAACTTAAAAGTTTGAAGCAAGTTGAACATGAGCAAGAATCTGAAATTTTGTTTGATACTTATGATAATTTGTTTGAAATTTTTGGCGAACCTTTCAGACATCACTTTTATTTGCTTGGAATTGCGCTTAAAAAACAAAAAAATGTTGTCAGCAATGACGAATCCAAACTTGGAACTTTAACTCTGGTTAATCACAAAGTGACTTATCGCAATTTAGATGAAAGACCTGATAAGAAAAATTCAAATTTTTAGGATTTAATATGGATTATAAAGAACAAAAAGCAAAATTTGCATATGAATTGCATTTGAAAGGGCTTCCTTTTAAAAAGGTTTATGGCGCAGTAAAGAAAGGTGATAAGTTTGTTGTGCTTAAACGAGAGAACGGTAAGTATAAATATGAAATTGCTGGCGGAAGCGTGGAATTGAATGAAGCCAATGAAACGGCAATTAAAAGAGAAATTTTGGAAGAATTAAACTTCAATGTCAAGATTGTTAGAAGTCTTGGAGTTATTAAATATTTAAGAACTTGGAAGTTTCAAGACCATGAGTTTGACATAGAACATCAAGCCGAGATATTTCTTACTGAATTTGTGTCATATGGCAAAGAAAAAGGTTTTGGTTTAGATGGCGAGTTTAATGAAAAAGAGTTTTCAATCGCAGAGATTTCGAAAGAAGAAATGCTTGCAAATGTGGCTGAATTTGTTTCGTTTGGAATAAAGTTGGATTAAAGGAGAAAAATGAAAACAACTAAGGAATTTAAAGATTTTGTGTTGGAACAATTAAGATGTTTAAATGACATTACTTGCAGGCCTATGATGGGTGAGTTTTTGCTTTATTATCAAGGTGTTTTGTTTGGCGGAATTTATAACAACAGGGTTTTGATTAAGATTGTTGAACAAAACAAACATTTTGGTTTGCCAGAAGAATTGCCTTACAAAGGTGCAAAAATGATGTATATGGTGGAAGATTTGGAGAATGTTGATTTGTTGAAAGAAATTGTGATTGTCACTTCAAATGCTTTGAGAAAATAAAAAGGAGAAATTTTATGACAAAAGAAGAAATTATTAAATTCATTTCAAAACAAAAGACTTCATTCATTTCTTCTGTTGATGAAAATGGATTTCCTGTGACAAGAGCAATGCTTGCACCAAGAAAAATTGATGGAAATGAAATTTATTTTTCCACAAACACATCTTCTAAGAAAATTAAACAATATAAAGATAATCCTAAGGCATGTGTTTATTTTTACAAACGCGGAAAAATTAAATATCAAGGTGTCACAATTAAAGGCACTATGCAAATTTGCACTGATCAGCCAACAAAAGAAATGATTTGGCGTTTTGGTGACAGGATATTTTACAAAAAAGGAGTTACTGATCCTGATTATTGTGTTTTGAAATTTACTTGCAAAAGTGCAGAATATTATTGTGACTTCAAAACACAAAATTTGGAATTTTAACTAAAAAGTTTATGAAAAGATTATTAAAAGTAGGATTAGGACTTTTTGCGTTTTCTTTGTTTCCAATCTTGTCATGGCTTGTGTTGGCAGTTACTTTGGGTGAGCCAGAAATAGCCAATGTTTTTTCATTGACTTATCCTATTCAATTCATATGGATACTTTTAAAATCAATTTTTGCAACTGGGGCAAACATAAAGGGGATTAAAGAAAAAAATGAAAATGCTGTTTTAAGCAGTATGACGCTTGGCATTTTTGTTGGTGCTGTTGTTTTTGGTTTGATTGTTGTGTTTATTGAACCTTATATAAACTTCATGAGTATGGATGTTGCTTTTTACAAAAATTTCGCCATTTATTCCGTTTTGCAATTGTTTGTTCAGTTGGTTTTTTCTTTTGTTTTGGAAAAATTATATTTTGAAGAAAAAGATAAACTTGCCAGCATACACAGCATGATTTTTAACAGTTTAAATTTTGCAGTTTTAATTTTGACATCGATTATAACAAAAAATCAAATTATAATCATTTCAGTTACACTTGTGGTGATTTCACTTTACACAGTGGGGCTTTTGATTTGGCAATATAAAAAGTTTAAAATGGATTTTAATATTTTGACCAATTTTAAATATGAGTCAATGTCCATATGCAGCAAGATTTTTATGTTTATAACTTATTTCTTTGGTTTAAGCAATGCTTTTTCCGTAGGTGCGGAGTATATTGTTGCCATCAATTTTGTTGCACTTATAACTGATACGCAGTGGGATGTGCAAGATGCCATTTCAACTGTTGCAAAAGTTGACATTGCAAAAGATAAATATAATTTCAAGCAAAGTTTAATTAATTCTGTGTTTTTCACTTTAATTTTGATTTCATCTTCTGTTATTTTGTTTTTTGCTTTATATCAAGTTTATAATGCTGTGTTTGTAATTGCATTTATTATGCTTGGCATTCAAATAGTTGACTTTTTGTTTGATTCAGTCAGATTAAATCTTTATTCATTTTTGCAACTTAAATTTTCAACCATGATCAACACGATTATTGCTGTTTCCGTAAATGCAATCAGAATGTGTTTGTCAGTTTCTTTGGCGACTCCTTATTGCACTGATATTGGGCAAATTGTTTCTTCAATCATTTGGGTGTCAAGTTGTGTAATAATTACTTGCATTTTCTTTAAACTCAATAAAGATGGCAGTTTGCAAAGACGAAAGAAAATTAAAGACAAAGAAATTGCCAAACTTTTAAAAATGGCAAATGATTTTTAATAAAAGATGTGCAAAACTTTTGCACATCTTTTAATCAGTGTTGATTAAATTGTCGTAAATATGTTCGTAAATGTTTGGGGCAGATTGACGCCATTTTTTACATGCTTCTTCGGCAGATTGACGCGTTGGGGCTTTTATTTGAATTTCAAACAATGGTTTGTTTATCAAACTTTCATAAATTCTCATGGTCACTAAATATGACCCATCATCAGCATCTGTATAGTTGGCATAATATTCTTGTGATTGTTTAATTGAAAGGCGATTGTTTTTGCTGTATTCGGTGATTTCATCACGCAAGTTGTTTGGGATGCGTTTATAGAAATAGGAAAGGCAATCACGACCTTCAAAAGTTAAGTTGTAACGCAGTTCTCCTTCTTTGCATTCGGTTTTATAGATGAGTTTGGCTTGTGAAAGTTGAAAAAGAAGGTCAATGCAGTCCATGTAATTTATCCATTCGTTTTTGACAGAACAAATTTCAATGACAGAATTTTCTGTCAATGGCATTTCCATTTTGTCCATGACAAACAATATAATCAACTTATTGGTGACTGCATCATAGTTTAATGTGTTTTCCATGTTTGCATAATAGCATTAATAAATAAAAAAAGCAATTTTTTTCGGCAATTCTTACAAATTTATTTGCTTTTTCAGTGTAATGTGGTAATATATTTGTAATTGGGGGTTTTATGGAAGCCAAAAATGTTATTGAAGTTGAAAAGTTTGTGCTGGCTGGAAACGAATTGCTTACAGGGAAATTTTTGGATTTAAACAAAAAACTTGATAAATTTTTGTCAGTTATGACCAAAAGTGAAGATGTAATGGACTTTTTGTCAGAGTGTTTGGAAAATTTTGATGAAGAAGCAGAATTTTCTAAGGCTTTTTCCATTGACAAAAAAACAGGGGCTGCAAACATCGTGCTTCCAAACACTGACAAGAAAAAAGTGGCTTTGTTTGTCACTGTTTTAAACAACATTATCAATGAAAAAATCAATGAAACTCAATTCCTTGAAACATATTTCCAAAACAAAAAACTTACTCCGATTCAAGGGTTTCTTACTCAAATTGTAAAACCTTTTAAAGACATTATTGCAAAGCATTTTGATGTGCCTGTAAACATTACAACAGATGATGTCGTGAAACATATTGAAACTGAAAGAATTTTAAATCAACCAGAAGAAGTGAAAGAAGAAAAAGAAGAATTTCCTTTTTTGAAAGAACTTTTTGCTGAAATTTCCAACAATTGTGAAAGAATTTTGGCTGTTTTGAAATTTGAGAAAAAACGCACTGATGTTTTGGATGATGTGGAATTTGTCGTTAATTCCATCATTAAAGCATGTGAGAAAAAAGACCTTATGGTTGTGAATGGGCTGGTGATTGGGCTTAATTATGTTTCCAAAAAATTTAAAAGCACCAAAGTTATGGTGGAAGAACTTAACAATTTAATCTACGATTATTATGACTTTTTGTCTGATGAAAGCCAAGAACAATAAGTTTTTGAAAGAAAATTTGTTTAAATTAAATAATAATGAAAAACAGTGAAAAATATTTGCTGTTTTTTGTTTTTTTATATATAATATAATTATGTTGAAAAAGATTTTCTTTTCTTTAATAATTGGTTTGTTTTCCATTGTTACTTTAAGCAGTGGAGCTTATGTCATGAACAATGAAATTTCATCATCTTTAAGTGCAACTGGAAATAACTCATTTCAAGATCCAGCAGGCGACAATAATGACTTGGAACAAGACCAAAATGAAGATGATAAAAATGATGAAAATGATGAGTCAAACAAAGATGATGATCATGATTCTGAATCAAATTATGTTTATAGTTTTCATATAAGTTCATATTTAATTGCTGACCCAATCACACAAAGAAGTTATCATTCATGGTATGGTGGACCAAGTGCGAATTATCCATGGGAAAGGCTTTCAAGCACTGCAATAGGGAAAGTCACAGTTTACAGAACTTTAAATGGTTCTTATGGTTCGGTAACCCTTACAGGTCCTAATATCTATGTTGAATATGACTATGATACAGAAGTGAAACTTGTTGTATCAGGTTACAACACTGGATTTTATTTTGCTGGCTGGTGGTCATATTATTATCATAGTGAATCAGATACGGATGACGAAGATGTTTATTGCATTGGGACAACAACTACTTTAAATAATGCGGAAAAATATGTAGATAGTGAAACTGACATTCACTTAGTTTTTTCGCACATTCCTGTATATTCAGTTAATTATAATATAGGCAGTGGGACTGCACAAGGAGACGGTGAAAAATGTCACATGTTTACAGCAGGATACGATATTCCTCTTTGGGAACCTTACGATTCAGATATAGTTAGAATGGACAATGGAATACGAAACGGGTATAAAGTCCAATGCTGGGAGATTGACGGTGTAAAATATTCACTTGGTCAAAAATTTCCTGCAAATAAGACAACAAAAAATCTTACTGCATATGCAAGATATGGATATAATATTTTAACTGCCGACACTAATGGCGGAACAATTTCAAATTTGCCAAATAGTGCAATTACAAATTTAGAAGTTCAATATGGTCCAGCTCGTTTAGAGTTTACTAATTGGGGAAATTATGGTTTTATGTTCAATTCTAATGGTTATTATGAAAGTCAAAATAAAGGCATTCATAATTCTTTTGCTTTGGCATATGTGAGATTTACTGCCACCGCAGGGGCAAATTTGACATTTACTTTAATAAACAGTGGTGAAGCAAATTATGATTTTGGTATATTTGGAAAACTTGATGTAGATTTAAATAGAAACAATGAAGTAGATGATTCATCTAAAGTTTATTGGTCTGGAAAAGGAAATTCTTCAACATCTTCAAGAACCATAACTTACAGCAATATATCTGCTGGTAATCACTTCGTGTGTATAAAATATCGAAAAGATGGCAGTGGTGCTTCTGGCTTTGACAGTTTACAATTTAAGGTGAGTTGTGGATGGTCTTCAAACAACACCAAATATGTTCAATATAACATGCCATATGGGGACTTGCCAACTGCAACAAAGACAGGTTATGTGTTTAAAGGTTGGTATACTGCCAAAACTGGCGGGTCACAAATTACTTCAACAACCCAATTTACAAGCATTACAGATCAAACAATTTATGCACAATGGATAGAAGCAGATTACAAAATTGATGTAAACATTTTAAACCCAAGTGGAGTACAAGATTATCAAAGTGGAACAATGACTTATTACAATTCAACTTGGGGACAATCACGAGATAATTGCACAGATCAACCTTACGATAATTTGCGTAAAAGTGGTTACATTCAAATTTCAAACATTCAACCAAGCACAGGAATGCATCTTAAAAGCGTCACTTGCAACCATGGCACAGTGACCAACAATAATGGTGCTTATGTTTACAGAACAAACTTGACATCAAACCCAAGTGGAAGTTTTGACGATGCCATTACCATCAAAATGGAATGGAATACTTATAAAATAAGATATAATTACAGAAATTCAAGTGGAACAAGCACTTATGTTGACCATACATACACATATAACACCGAATATAGTTTTTATTCGGCAAGCGATTTAAATTATTATA
>CATKYT010000018.1 GCA_949841245.1 uncultured Eubacteriales bacterium
GCAAGGTCTATTGCAACCGCTGTGACATGGATGCAAATCTTGATAAAAATCTTCACAATATCTAGTCGAGTATCTCATATTTTTGCCTCCATTATCAATCTATGTGGAAATTTAAAAACTGTGCTTTAAAATGAAAAAAAGAGAAAATTATTTCTCTTTTTTATAATACATTTTTGTGCAAACTTTATCAATAAGTTTGATTGAAAACATTTTATTGAAGAAATTTAACATTTTGAAAGTTTTACCTATGATATAACGATTTTTAAGGTTTTTCTTTTCACAAATTTTATAAATCTTTTTTATGGCATACTCAGGCGACATACGGCGTTTTTCTGACTTCTCTGTTGGTTTGGTTGACTTTTCAATAGATTTTCCATAACGCTCGTTCGTTTCATAAATTTTAATTCTGTTTGCCGAAAAGTTTGTTTTGACATCACCAGGACAAATCGATGTAACTTGAATGCCACTGCGACTTAATTCCATTTTTAAGGCACGGGCAAAGTTGTCCACTGCGGCTTTGCTGGCACTGTAATACGCACGAAATGGAACTGGGAAAATTGCTGTTGCAGATGCCATAATTATTATCTTTCCATTTTTGTTCATAATTGGAATGGCATATTTGCAGGCGTTTGCTGTTCCAAAAAAATTTACATCAAATTGTTTCTTTGTTTGTTGTTCGTCCAAAAGTTCGATTGCACCGCTAAGTCCATATCCAGCACAGGTGATAAGCATATCTATTTCGCCATAGTTTAAATAAATGTCATCAAACACTTTTTTTAATGCTTTATAATCTCCGACATCGCATTTATATTGTTCGCTGTCGATTGATATGTCAATGACAACATCTCCTTTCTTTTCAAAAATTTCTTTAAGTCCTTTTCCAAGGCCACTTGTGGCACCAGTAATGACTATTGTGCGTTTTTCTATTCTCACTTTAAACTCCTTCTTAAACATTTTATTACAAATATGTTTTTTTTCAAAATAATTTGACAATATTTTTGCAAGATGTTAACATAAACTAAAATATATTTCCTTAGAAAGGGGAAAACTCATGTATATGAACAAAAATAAAAGAATTCTGCTTTTATCGGCAGCTATATTAAACATAATTGGAATGGTTTTACTGTTTGTGTTTTCCATTATTTATAATGTAAACACATCAATTATTCCAGAAAATTTTTGGATGGTGATTGATGTCCTTGGTTATTTGCTTGGAAGTTATGTTTATGACACCATTATTTTAGCCATGATTAAGGCTTTTGCTGGAATTTTAGGAAGTATTTTTCTTCTTTTCGCCATTCGCAAAAAAGGTAAATTTTTCCGATTAAGTCAAGGTTTTTATGTTGCTGGTTTCATTATAACCATCATTGCTGGTGGAACTTTGCCTTGGATTTTGATTTTTATTTCAATGTTCATTCCTGATGTAATCATCATGAACAGTAAATCTGAATTGCGTCAAGAAGATCGCATGAGTGAAAGACAACAAAAAGAAGAAACTGTCATTGTTGAACAAGAATATGAAGATAAGAAAAAAAGAATTGAAGATTTGAAACGCTTGCGTGACAATGGAATTATTTCAGAAGAAGAATATAAAGAACGATTGTTTGAAATTTTGTAATTAAATAAAAAAAGATGAATTTCATCCTTTTTATTTTTCTCTTTTTGCCTTAAAAAAATCGCTTAAAAGGCGGGAACATTCTTTTTCGTTTTCAGTGTCTTGGCAAAATTCGCAATTGTGGTTGAGTCTTGTGCTTTGCATAATGGTTTCAAAAATGTTGTCTTTCGATGTTTTATCCTTTGCTCCATAGACAACTTTTTTAAATCTTGCATTGGCAATTGCACCAGCACACATAGGGCAGGGTTCCAAGGTGACATAAATTTCACAATCATCAAGACGCCAACTTTTCTTCTTTTTGCAAGCCTTGTTTATTGCAACAATCTCGGCATGCATAAGAGCATTTTGACTTTTTTCACGCTTGTTGAAGGCTTTTGCAATAATCTTGCCATTGCAAGTTATGACTGCACCAATTGGCACTTCATTTTTCTTTAAAGCGATTTTTGCTTGCTTTAATGCTTCTTCCATAAAATTCTTCATAAAGTCATTGTAAACAAAAAACTTTAATTTGTCCAGCATATCGTTTGTTTTTTTTAGGTTTTATGTTATAATTCCTATTATGAAAAAAGAAGAAACTTTGAAAGAATTTAAAAATATCGTTGCAAAAAGAAATTTTTATGTTTTGAATGATTCTGCAAAAATCTTTTTGTATGCTTTGATTGTTCCATTGTTGATTGGGTTTTTGTTTGGTTATGTTGCCATTTCCATTTCAGGTGCATTTGGCTTTTCTGTGGCAGCAAATCAAAGTGTTTTGACGGAACTCTGTAATCAATTTCTTTGGTTTGGCGTGTTGTTCAGTTTGGTTTCTCAATTCTGTTTTATTGGAATATTTTTTATTTACAACAAGTTCAACCGAATCCAAATTAAGGCTTGTGGAATAAATTTTAAAAAGACCAATTGGCGAACATGTGTTATTTCTGCTTTAATTGGCATTGTGTTTATTTTTGGATTTATTGGGCTTATTAATTTCTGTTTTGGTGCCTTGTTTAAACAAATTGGCATAAGCACTGAAAGTGTTTTCAACATTCCGCTTGACACTGTTGGTTGGTATTTCATTTGCATTTTGGTTATGTGCGTAATTCCTGCAATTTGTGAAGAACTTATTTTCAGGGGAATGATTTTTAAAGGACTTAGAAATCATTATTCATCCATTGCAAGCATTCTTCTTACTGGGCTTTTGTTTGCACTTATTCATCAAAACATTGTTCAATTTATCTATCCTTTCATAATGGGATGTGTGCTTGCACTCGTTATGGAACGCACAAACAATTTGATATATCCAATTTTAATTCATTTTTTCAGCAACTTAACGACTGTTACATTAGAATTTTTATCTAACATTGGCGTAATCAATTTAAATTTCAACATTACTTGGTATTTTGTTGTTATTTGTGTAATTTTGGCAGGTGTCACTGGTGTTTTAATCTGGCTTATTGACAAGTTTTATTTCCAAAAACACGAAAAAGTGGAAATTGAAAATGAAGGCGAAATGCCAACAACAAGAACTTTTATGTGGGGAAAATTTCCAGCTTTTCTAATTTTAGGAACCATTCTTTCGGTTGTTTTAATTGTCATGAACATCGTGCTTTAATTGGTTATAATAGGGCAAACTTAAAAGTATAATATACTTATGGAGAAAATATGTTGGAATTTAAAAAAGTAAGAGAAAACACAAGTTTAATCTATTTTATTGTTGTTGCTTTGTTTGTTGTTATGCGAATATGTGGTGCTTGTGGTGTCTTTGATTTTATGGGAGAATATGCAAGTTTTGTGACCAGTCTTATCACACAAATTGGGCTGATTTTCTTGCTTCCTTTAATTATGTTTAAAGTGCTGGCAAAGCAATCGTATAAAGATACATTTAAAGACTTTAACTTTCGCAAAACTTCTTGGAAAGTTATTTTGGTAAGTTTTGCCCTTGGTTTAGTTGTGTTTTTTATCAATGTCTATGTTTCTTCATTCTTTTTCAACATCATTTCAATTTTTGGTTATAAACAAGCAAGTGGTGGTTCTGAACTTCCTGCAACTTGGTGGGTTTTAATTTTAAATCTGTTGACAACTGCCGTTCTTCCTGCTATTTGTGAAGAAACTTTGCATCGTGGCATGCTTTTGCATGGTTACACATCGCTTGGAGTTAAGCGTGCAATCATTATTTCTGGTGTTTTATTTGGGCTGTTGCACATGAACATTGAACAAGTTTTCTATGCCATGATTATAGGAATTTTCTTTGGCTATCTTTGTGCTGGCAGTAATTCCATTTATCCTTGCATGATTGTTCATTTTGTCAACAATGCCATGAGTGTCATTATTTCTTTTGGCAGACAAAAAGGGTGGGCAATTGGAAACATCTTCTCTTACCTTTCCAGCATTTTTACTTCAAATGTTTTGCTTGGGCTTTTGCTTTTCTTCCTTTTCTTATGCTTACTTCTTTTGTTGGCATTTGAATTTACAACTTTTATTTTTAAACACTCAATTAAATATAATTTTGAAAAAGACCAAAAAGTTGTTAAGAACATGATTTTAAGACAGAATTACTTAAATGAAATTGAAAATCTTAAAACAGGAAATGTTGAAGAACCTAAGAAAGAAGAAGTTGTGTTTATGAACTTGCAAGATTTCTTTAAGTTTTTAACACAAAATCAAGACCAAATCCGAAGCGAAACCGAAGAATATAAAGGTAAACTTAGAGATTTGGAAATTAAAACAAAAGTGTTTATGTGGGGAGCGTTTGCTTTGTCGACAATTATAACAATTATGACTTTCATTTGGGGGCTTTTGCGATGACAATAAACTTGATTTGTGTCGGCAATTTGAAAGAAAAATTTTCAAAAGACGAACAGAATGAATATCTGAAAAGACTTTCTGCTTTTTGCAAACTTAATGTTTTGGAAATTAAGGAACAAAACCAACTTGAAAATGCCAATTTAATTTTGGAAAAAGAAGGAGAAGAAATTTGCAAAAAACTTAAAGGTTATGTGATTTTGTGTGACATTGAGTCTAAACAAATGACAAGTCCTGAATTTGCTTTGAAAATTGAAAATCTTATGCAACAAAATTCCACAATAACTTTTGTTGTGGGTGGAAGTTATGGTGTCAGTGAAAAGGTAAAGGCTTTGTGCCATGAAACTGTTTCTTTTTCAAAAATGACTTTTCCGCATAATCTGTTCAGAATTATGCTTTTAGAGCAAATTTATAGGGCGTTTATGATTTCTGCCGGAAAAAGTTATCACAAATAGAGTGAAAACTGCGCCATTTGCTTGTTTTCGTGTAAACACGAAAAGCCACGCCTTTAGACTTGTTTTCACTCTCTTGCACCGCCAAACGAAAACCGCATATTCATTGGCGGTTTTGCGGTGACTTTATTGCTAAGCGGAAGAGAATAAGTGAGTGGCTAAAGTGCAATGAATTGTCATAATAAAATTAAAGGAAAATAAGAAAAATTGTAAATCAGTGAAATTTATTTGCTGATTTTTGTTTTTTTATGTATAATATATGTATATGTTTAAGAAAGTTATCTTTTGTTTATTAATAGGTTTGTTTACCATTGTCTCGGTTGGCAGTGGTGCTTATATTATGTGCAACGAGATTTCCACATCGTTAAGTAATGCGGGGGGGGGCGCTTCACAAGAAGAAAATGACGATAATAAAGATTTAGATGAAAATGACTCAGATGACGGTCAAAACACCGAAAAACCAGACGATAATGTGGATAACTCGGAAGGCAAAGACGATAATGATGCAGAAACTGATGCCACTTATTATTATCATACTAAACTTAATGATTATGTGGTAATATTTAATCACATGCCAAGTGACGAGGATTATTACTCTACTGGTGGCGGTGATGGTGATGAACTTTTAAGTGCTTATGATGGTGAAAAACATAAGAGTGGTGCATGTTATGCTTATGTTTCAATTGGTGGGAAAAGTTTATATACTTACAACAGTTTCAGTGACTCAAATATCTCATTTACAAGTTCCGGCAGTAGAACTATTACATATAATGTAAATTATGATTCTTCAAAATATGTTTTTTGTTTTTGGAGATATAACAGTTATAATCCTTCAGGTGCAGATGGTGGCGAAACATGGGAAGAAACAATATCATATAACAAATCATGGTCAACAACTATTACAGCTTCTTCATATAGAGGATACAACGAATGGATTTTTCCTGTTTTTATGCTTAAACAACAATATACTGTAAGATATCATTATAATAATACTTACAAAGATCAATCTTGTGTTGTAGGATTACAATATAATTTTTACAATTACAACAATGTAAGTTTAAATAACAATTTATCTAAATATGGTTGGCTTAATAGTTGGGTAGGATGGGCAACAGCACCAGCGGGAGTGTCATATTCTTACATAGGCGGAAATAGTTTTAAAAGCCTTGCTACAACAAATGGTGCAGTTGTGCACTTATATGAAGTCAGAAAAAGATCAACTCATTTGATTTATGAAGGTAACGGTGGAAAAACACAATATGGTGAAACATTTTATAAATATGCCAATTCTTATACCCAATATTTAAATACAGGTAGTATGAGTGTTTTCAGTATAAATGTTTCTTTGATAGGAAATCCTTTTACAAGGACGGGTTATAATTTTTCCGGTTGGCGAATAAGTCAATCGAGTGGAACATTATATAATCCAAACAGCACGATTTCTGTCTCTCCAGGAAGTCAATCTTCGCCTGGTTCGGCTTATGCTGGACAACCTGAGTATCATATTTATGCACAGTGGACACCAATTACATATACTGTAAGATATTATTACTATGGTTCAACAGGAGACACCTATAAAACGCAAACATGTACTTATGGACAGGAATACAGTTTTTTAAATGCAAGTTCATTTTCGTTTAACAGTTCGGTGACACAATATGGCTGGCAGACAAACTGGGTTGGTTGGGCTAATTCAACTGTTTCAACATCAGTTTATTATGCTGCTGGGGCAAAATTTTCTAATTTAACCAACCAAGCAGGTGGCATAATTTCACTCTATGCACTTTTGCAAAGGTCGGTTTATGTCGATTATAATGGAAATGGCAACACAGGTGGAAAAACTGACAGTTCAGTTTATTCCTATCAATATGCAAACTTATATGGCACAGACTATGTTTCAAATGCCAGCATAGATTTGGCACAGAATGGATTTACAAAAACAGGATATTCTTTTGGTGGTTGGAAAAATTCGACTAATTCAATTTCAAATGAAGGGACTATTGTAAGTCTTTGGAATGCCTTTTCTAATCAACAAAGAGTAACCATGACCGCAGTTTGGAATTTAAATACTTATGTTGTCAGAGTGCATTCATATGTTTCGGATGGCACAAACGACTTGAAATATGTCGGTGGTGTGCCAACAGGATTGTCTTATAAAGTGGGAACAAATCAAACCAATAATTTTGTAACTATGAATGATTCAAATGTTAAAAATCTTACGGTCAGTGTTGAAACAGGTTTTAATGTTTCAGTGTTCAATTCTAACATTTCACCTGATAGTTGGCAACTCATGGGAATTTATGCTTATCAAACAACACCATCAAAAATTCAATCTAATCCAACGGTGACTGTTTCCAATGATGCCGACACTGATGTGTATGTGTACTTTGTCAGAAGTTCGGCAAACATATTGAAATATACAACAGAGAATGGCGGATATTTCTATTTTGAAGATGGTTATTTCCCACAAAGTGAAGCCAAAGAAATTATGCTTGACTTAGAAAATTACAAAAACGAAGTAAAAACACTGGAAACCACTTTTAAAGAAAATGAAAAAATTTATTTGGAAATTTCTTTGGAAGGGAACATAACTAATTGTGGTGATGCGGCGATTGTCATTGATGCAATAAAAAACAATGCCAGCGATGTTGATTGGTCGGAAAGAATGTCTTGGACAGAAGTTAGATATTCCACCCTTAATGAGAAAAAATTTGTAATTGTTTCTTTTACTGCTGGCAGTAATGATGAGAATAAATGCAACAAACTTCATCTTTGGTATGCATTTAACAGTTCTTCTCCTGATTTTTCTAATGCAAAAATTCATCTTAAAATTTACAGACAAATTTCAACAATTTTAAATCAAAATGCTGTTAAGTTAAATGAATCAATAGGCTTAGGTAATGAATCATATGATGTATACACTTACAACAACAATAAATATGTAAAAGTAAATCAAAAATGGTTTATGTATGAACCTATTCGTTGGAGAGTAAGTGATTATGGAGTAAGTTCCACAAACTATCCAGCAGGTTTTGACAAATTTGGAAGTTTTAAATCTAATTTCCCTGTTGTAAGCGATTTGGTGTTGAATGTCAGCAATGTAATGACAAAACAACAATTTGATGCTAAGCAAAAAGATGGTGCTTGGGACAATTGGAGTATGTTAAATTCGGCATTGACATTTTCAATTTTTGACGCAAATGTAAATTTTGCAAACCCAATTGCACAAACTTTTGACAAATTTGGTGGGGTGGGAAGCACAAATGTTGTTTCAGGAACAACCACTTCTGCAACAAAAAGCAAAATCAGAGTTGCATCACTAAGTGACATTTCTGTTTGGATTTCAGATTTGGAATGCAAAGCAAGTGATTTGGTGAAATATTTGCTTGGCTCTGGAACTTATGCAAGTTATTGGACAACAAATCTTGGCAGCCAATATGGTGCTGGAAGAATTATTTCTTCAAGTGGTGAAGCAAAAGATATATGGCTTTATAATCAAGCAGGCATCAGGTTTGCCATGAATGTCAGTGAATCTGTAAGTTTTATTGGCGCACAGGATAAATATAAAGTTAATGTTAATGATGTTTACAACGGGGCAGTTGTTAAGGTTTACAACAGCAACGAAACCATTTTAAAGGCAACTTACAGCAATGTTGTGAACAACCAAATTTCATTTGCTGTTGACTTTGATGATGTCATTGTAATTTCAAATTTAGTTCGTGAAGGTTATGTGAATAAAGGCATTCGAGTAAGTGGAAGCACAAACAGCAGTTATAACGGAACATTTACAACTTTAAAATTTAAAAATCTTCACAACAATAATGGACTTATCAATATGCAAGTTCAGTGGGCAAAAAATAATGATGCATCTAATTATTATGACAAATTGTCGTTCTCTTACGATCATTATGGATTAACAGTCAGTGTTTTGGCAGCAAACTTGAATATTTCAGGTGAAGTTGTTATTCCAGATGTGATAAC
The DNA here is from genome assembly GCA_949841245.1 of uncultured Eubacteriales bacterium. Classification (GTDB taxonomy): domain Bacteria; phylum Bacillota; class Clostridia; order Christensenellales; family UBA1242; genus Caccovivens. Next base: position 8,830 of record CATKYT010000018.1, read on the forward strand.
TCATCCAACAAATGGCAAGCAATATACTGTGACAAAGGTTAAATCATATGGTTTCCAAAATTGCAAAAACATTACTTCTGTAATTTTGCCTGACACAATTATTGATATTAGCAGTTATGCATTCAATGGATGCTCTAATCTTAAATCGATCAAATTGTCTAATAATGTTACAAAGTTTGGATCTTGTGCTTTCAGTGCCACAGGTCTGACTTCAATTACATTGCCAAAATCCATCATTCATTTTAATGCAAGTTTCAGTAATTGTCCAAATCTTCAATATGTATATTATGAAGGAACTTTGGAAGATTGGGCAAGCAAACTTTCATTTGGTGACACAGGAAATCCTTTGACCAATGGCGGTGGATTATACATCAATAATTCACTTGTGACCAGAGTTGACCTTGCAAGTTCAAGCATAACTTCAATCACTGCTAATGCATTCAAAGGTTACAAACACTTAATAAGTTTGTCATTGCCAAACACAGTGACTTCAATAGGAAGTCGTGCTTTCTATGATTGTGTAAATATGGTTGGCTCTTTCCCAACAAACTTAACAAGGGTTGATAATTATGCATTCTATAATTGTAAACAATTGAAAGGAAGTGTTGGAACTTTAAGTTATATTGGCACTAATGCTTTTGCTGAATGTTCAGGTTTAACAGAAGTGACTATTGCAAGTAACATTGGATTAATTGGTGCTTATGCATTTGAAAATTGCACCAACCTTAGACAGACAAACTTTAAAGGAAGTCTTGACCAATGGGCAAGCATTACTTTTATGAGTCAAAAATCAAATCCAATAAGTTTTTCTAAAAACTTGTATATTGGTGGTCAAATTGTAACAGATTTGTCATTTGGTTCAAGTGTGACAAGAATTTCAGACCATGCATTCTTTAATCTTACATGTGCAAAAAGTTTAACACTTTCAAATTCAATTAAATCAATTGGAGAAGCAGCATTTAAAAATTGTTACAGATTGACAGGTGCTTTAAATATTTCAAATTATGTTACATCGATTGGTGAAAGTGCATTCTATGGCACAAGATTTACTTCAATTGTAATTGGAAACGGTTTAACCAGAATTGAATCTCAAACTTTTGGAGAGTGTCGTTCATTGACATCAGTAAAAATTGGAAGTTCGGTAAGTTACATTGGAGAAAGGGCATTTAAAAATTGCTCAGGTTTGAAATCAATTTACATTCCTTCTGCTGTAACACAAATTGCATCTTCTTCTCCAACATTAGGGGCATTTTATGGTTGCAATTCCACTTTAAAAATTTATTGCGGAAAATCTTCTAAGCCAAGCACTTATGGAACTTATTGGGATACTGCTTATTATTATGTTTCTACAGATGGAACTATATCTACGAAAAAATTCAATGTTTATTGGGGTTACACTTATTCCCAATATCAAAATGCAACGGGGGGGGGAATAGCGACTAACGCATTGGCTAATGGAACTTATAATGGAATAAAAGTAACGCATAGATCTGATGGTAGTTTTGTTTTAAATGGTAAATATGTTTTTGATCAGGAATTGATTGTATTAAAACGAACTAATAGAATGAATATACAAGCAGGACAAGAAATTATTTTAGAAGTTGAATATTTTGGCGGAACTGCAAGTGGTGAAGGAAGATGTATATTCATGTGGAGATTATTTGATTCAAATGGAAACAGAATTGCAGATTGTGTTAATGAACCAACAATAACTCAAAGTTCTTACAGTTTTAAGAATACATTAAATCAGACATTGACGAATTGCTATTTTGAAATTGATATTTGGAACAGCCCTAATCTTCATAAAGATTTCACATTTAACAATGCTGTTTATAAAGTCAACTTAATTATTTAAAAAGCGGGGAGAAATCTCTGCTTTTTTATTATTTTTTTTAATTCTTGGCTTTTTTACTTGATTTATTTTTTTATATATGTTATACTCCAAAAGTCATTGAGACAAATATACACTCAAAGGGCATTTCAATGGTCGTTGCCTGAACGCATTTAAGTTTTTGTTTTGTTGGTATTTTGCGAATCTACTTAAATGTAAAAGCATTTCGCTTGGGCTTGATTTGAAAGTTTATACTTTGAGGAAGACAAAAAACGAGGAGGTTATTAAATTATGTCAGTTATTTCAATGAAACAACTTCTTGAAGCAGGTGTTCACTTTGGTCACCAATCAAGAAAATGGAACCCTAAGATGAAGGAATACATTTTTACTGCAAGAAATGATATTCACATCATCAACTTGGAAACAACTTCACAACAAGTTGACAAAGCATACACTTTTGTTCGTGATATTGTTGCAAGTGGAAAAAGCGTGCTTTTTGTAGGAACAAAAAAACAAGCACAAGATGCAGTTAAAGAAGAAGCCGAAAGATGCGGTATGTATTATGTAAACACTCGTTGGCTTGGCGGAACTCTTACAAACTTTAAGACAATCAGAAACAGAATCGAAAGACTTAACAAACTTAACCAAATGGAAAAAGTTGGGGAATTCGATTTGTTGCCAAAGAAAGAAGTTGCTTTGCTTAAACAGGAAAGAGATAAACTTGAAAAAAATCTTGGCGGAATTAAAGATATGAGAGAATTGCCAGGAGTTATGTTTGTAGTTGACCCTACAAACGAAAAAATTTGTGTTCACGAAGCAAACATCTTAAAAATACCAGTTGTAAGTTTGGTTGACACAAACTGTGATCCATCAAATGTTTCCATCGTTATTCCTGGAAACGATGATGCAATCCGTTCTGTAAAACTTGTTGCAAGTGCTGTTGCAGATGCAGTTATTGAAGCAAAAGAAGGCGTTTCTTTAAAGAAAGACGATGCTGAAAATGCCGATGAAAATGTTGATTTGGAAACTTTGCTTGAACAAGCAAAACCAAGTGTTGAACTTGCAGAAGCAGGCGAAGAAAACAAAACATCTAAAAAACCTAAGAAAAAGGTTGCTCCTAAAAAAGAAGTTAAAGCAGAAGAAAAACCTGTTGAAGTGAAGGCAGAAGAATCTGCTGAATCTAAGGTTGAAGAAAAACCTGCAAAAAAACCAAGAACTAAAAAAGTTGAAGAAAAAGGAGAATAAGAATATGAGTTTTACTGCACAAGATGTTGCTAAACTTAGAGCACAAACTGGCGTTGGCATGATGGAATGCAAAAAAGCACTTACAGATGCCAATGGTGATTTTGAACAAGCCGTTAAACTTTTAAGAGAAAGAGGACTTAAAGCAGTTGACAAAAAACAATCAAGAATTGCATCAGAAGGTCTTGTTGGTTCTTACATCCACATGGGTGGAAAAATTGGTGTTTTGGTTGAAGTAAATTGTGAAACAGACTTTGTTGCAAAAAGTGAATCTTTCCAAAATTTGGTTAAAGACATTGCAATGCAAATCGCTGCTGCAAATCCAAAATATGTAAGACCAGAAGAAGTTGATGTCAACGAACTTGAACAAGAAAAAGAAATTTTGAAGGCACAAGCAATTGCAGAAGGCAAGCCTGCACAAGTTGTTGAAAAGATGGTTGAAGGAAGAATTAAAAAATATTATGAAGATTTTTGTCTTTTAAATCAACCATTTGTTAAAGATTCAAGCAAAACTGTCAATGACATTTTGACAGAAGCAACACTTCAAATTGGCGAAAAAATTTCTGTAAGAAGATTTGTTCGTTATTCTCTTGGAGAAGGTTTGGAAAAGAGAGTTGACAATTTGGCAGAAGAAGTTGCTAAACAAATGCAAGGTAACTAATTTTATTTAAAAACGACTGATTTTTTCAGCCGTTTTTTATTTTAGGTATTGACAGATTGGCGAATATAAGTTAAAATAAAAGCAGAGGATATACTATGGAAGAAATTAATATTCAAGAATTTTTCGAAAAATTTTTTCAAATTAATAAAAATGAATTTGACTTAAAGTTTGATGATAAGTTTTTGTATGATGAATATAATTTGTCTACACTTAAACGCATTTTAAAAGTTTTAAGTGGACATCTTGAATATTTTGCAGATAATACACCAGTTGAAAACAAAAGAAGGGCGGGATTTTTGCTTTTAAAACATGATATGCGCAGTTTTGTTGAAAATGACAGAGCTGAAGTTATATATAGACTTCGAGAACTTTTTAAGGCAACAACAGAAAAGAATATAAATATTTACAATATTTTATACAGTACTGTTTTGACTGACGCAAATTTAAACAGTTATTTTGACGGTTTTTCAAAAGAGAAAATTGTTTTATATAAGTCAGAACAACACAATTTCAGAAATATATACAGATGCTTGCAAGATACACTTAATTTGACAGATGAAGAAACAGCCAGAATGTTTGAAAAATGCACTTCATTGATGTCCAAATCTACCACTTTAAAGATTACTAACATTACAAGTCTTTTAAAAAGACTGATTGTTTGGGACAAAGAAAGCAGAGTTTATAAAAGAATTTTTGATGATGAAGAAGTGTTTTCCATTTTAAAAGCAAATCCTTCTTTGCTTTCTTCATCAGAGAATAAAATTAAAGATTCTTTAAGTTTTATAGCAAAGAAAGTTCACAATATTTTGCTTAGACAAAATGTGAAAGATTCAGATTTTTTAGTTGAAAAACAAAAGTTTGTAAAAAAGTTGTTGATGGGAAATTCCAGTTTGTTGCTTATTGACACTGTGAAAATTAAAAATGGTGAATGGTTTGTTAGAAATAACCTTAAAGAAAACATATCAGAAAATTATTACAAAGTTTTATGCGAATTATATAATGAACCAAAATTTTTTGCCACATTAAATGATTTAAAATACTTGGATTTGTATAACAACGCTGAGAAAAACATAAATTGTTTGGAAAAGTTTGCAGGAAAAGAACTTACTGAAAATTACATTAAAGAAAATCCTTATTTTTTAGTAATGAAAAATAACGACTTTGAATTTCTTTTAATTTCAATAACAAAAATTGACGGAAGAAATGAAAATAAAGAATTGATGCAAAAATTTTTGTTTATGGGTAAATCATTATTTGGAAAAAATTACAAATATAAAGTTGACGATGTTATTGACAGACTTAAAGAAGGTAAGTGTCGTAAGAAAATTGAAATTGATTTGAAAGATGATGCACAGTGTTTCAAAAAATTTGTTAAACTTTTTGTGGAAGATAACAGCAGGCAAGAAGAATTGTTGGTAAGAGCAAACAATCTTGTTGATTTTGGTGAAATTTATAATCGTAAAAATAATATTTTCGAAAAAGATTTAAAAACAACTGAAAATCAATTAGAAATGCTAAATCAAATTATGCAAAATGGCAATGTAAGATTTAAGCGTGATTACATCAATTGTGTAACAAAAAATGTAACGCATTTGATTGAAAGTATGTTTTCAATTTTCAATGCCACAAATTTTGAAGAAATAAAGTTAAATGAAAAGGAAAAAATTTCTGAAACGAAAAATTATATTGAAGAAATTTCAGAAATTTACAATTCTAAGCGTTCTAAGTTGAGCAAGTTGTATTCTGGTGTCGATGATTTGTATGACAGAGCAATGAAGTTTTTGTCTGATAATTTAAAAGAAATTGTTTGTGAAAAACCACTTTATGAAAAATTTAATTCTAGAATTAAAGATGTTTATGTTAAACAAGTTACAGATGTTTTCAACACTGAACCAACTGCACAATGTAATATGCTTACAAATAATATTGATGTCCAAGTGGATGAAAATCTTGTAACTGCATTTAATAGTTTGCAAAAATGTTTTGAAAAAACTTATGAAATGGGTGACATCGGTTTAAATTTTCAAAAATAACAGTTTATTTAAACTGTTATTTTTTTCTTTAAACCACAGTGTAAAATTTAATAATCTTTTATTTTTGTAAATCATTTGCAAAATCAATGATTTGTATGATATATTTAATAAGAAAAGAAAATTAAGGAGATTTTTATGAACGAAATGGTTGAAGAAATTTATTCTACTTGCAAACAGGATTTAGATAAAGCATATAATCACCAACAAAATGAATATCTTATGATAAGGGCAGGCAGAGCAAATCCACATATTTTGGATAAAGTTATGGTGGAATATTATGGAGTTATGACTCCTATCGTGCAAATGGCAACAGTAACTGTTTCAGAAGCAAGAATTTTAAACATAAGTGTTTGGGATGCTTCTCAAATTAAAAATGTTGAAAAGGCTATTTCCGCTTCTGACATAGGCATTACACCAACAAATGATGGAAAGGTCATCAGACTTGTTTTTCCTATGCTTACAGAAGAAAGAAGAAAAGAAATTGTTAAAACTGTTAAAAAACTTTGTGAAGAAACAAAAGTTGCTATGCGTGCTGTTCGCCGTGATTGTCTTGACATGCTTAAAGATTTGAAAAATGATGGCGAACTTTCAGAAGATGAACTTGCTGCCAGTGAAAAAGAAATTCAAAAGTATATTGATAAATATACTGAAATGGCAGACAAACAATCTGACGAAAAAGAAGATGAAGTAATGAAATTATAATTTAATTGGGGTTTTTATGAAAGAAGCAAAACAGTTTGACATAGTTCCAGAACATATTGCGTTTATTATGGACGGAAATCGCCGTTGGGCTGTTAAACATGGTTTAAACAAAATGATGGGACACAGAAAAGGTGCTGACATTTTTAAAGCGGTGGTTAAATCTTTATCAAAAATTAAAGGTGTTAAATTTGCTTCTTTTTTTGCTTTTTCCACTGAAAATTGGAACAGAGACCCCAAGGAAGTTAATTACATTTTTGATTTAGTGAGAGAACTTGTGGGTTCAAATCAAGATTATTTTGTTAAATATAATGTCAAGTTTAATCCTATGGGTGACATTTCAAGATTTGATGAAGATTTGCAGGACATGATTAAAGAAACTGTTGAAAAAACAAAAAATAACAGTGGTCTTGTTTTAAATCTGGCAATAAACTATGGTGGTCGTGATGATATTGTTCATGCTGTGAACACACTTATTAAAAAAGGTGTAAAAGAAATCACTGTGGACAATTTGAAAGAAAACTTATATTCTTATCCAGCACCAGACATTGATTTGATGGTTAGAACAAGTGGGGAACTTAGAATTTCAAATTTTATGCTTTTTCAACTTGCTTATGCTGAATTGTATTTTACTGAAAAGAATTGGCCAGAATTTACTGAGAAAGAATTGTTTAAGGCAATTGAAGAATTTGGCAATAGAAACAGAAGATTTGGGGGTAAATAATGAAGAAAAGATTTTATTCTTCAATTTTAATTGTTGTGGTTTTGGCACTGTTATTTGTGCTTAAAGTTTATGTAAGTGATTATTTCTTTGACGCGTTCTTTGGCGTGCTTGCTTGTTATGCAGGTTTTGAAATGTCAAAACTTTTGGCTAAAACAGGTCGTTACAATTACTTATATGTGGCAACTTTTTTTCCATCATTAATTTTAACAGCTAATTTAGTTGGAATTACTTACACTGGCTCAACAGGTGACATTTACACAATTTTATGGACAATCCTTGTTGATGTTGGGTTAATGGCTGTGGTTTTTCTTTTCACTTATCTGTTTGGATTTTTAAGAAGAAAAGAAGTTTTGCATGAAATGGCTGTTCGCGGTGTAACAGGAATGTCTGTAAACAAATTTGGTTTAATCAAAGCGTTCAACACACTTATTACATTTGTTTATCCTGTGTTTTTGTTCTTGTTCTTTATCTTTATAAACCATTTCAACATTCTTCCACTTGGAAAAATGGAAGATGCAAAATCTGATGTTTCAAGTTTCATTCTTTTGACAACTTTTATCATTCCAATGTTTACTGACACTTTTGCTTATCTTATGGGTTCGCTTATCGGTGGAAAAAAGTTGTGTCCTAAAATCAGTCCAAACAAAACCATTTCTGGATCTGTTGGCGGAATTTTGTGGTGTGTTTTGTTGAGTGCATGTGTTTATTTAATTTTTGGTTGCATATCATCTTATGAAGCACTTATGTCTGTTTTCCCAATTTGGGCTTATTTAATCATTGTTTTGCTGGGTTCAGTCATTGCACAAAGCGGAGATTTGTTTGAATCTTTGATTAAGCGTAAAGCAGGTGTTTCTGACAGTGGAAAATTCTTACCTGGACATGGTGGACTTTTAGACAGAATTGATTCTCATATTTTTATGGCTCCTTACATTTTGCTTGCTTTTTGGATTGCGCTTTTATAATACAAAAGACCGATATTTGATTTAAGGGAATTTTTATGGTTGTTTTGTATATCTTACTTGCCATTGTAATTTTGCTTTTAATGGTGCTTATTCATGAATTTGGTCATTACATTGCAGGCAAATTATTAAAATTTAAGATTACTGAATTTTCGATTGGCTTTGGCTTTCCAATTTTTTCTCACAAAAGCAAAAAGACAGGCGAGAAATTTTCTTTGCGCATTTTTCCACTTGGTGGTTATTGTGCGTTTGATGGAGAAGATGACACAGATGAATCTCCATCTTCTTTTAATGCTCAGAAACCTTGGAAAAGAATTATTGTCTTCTTGGCGGGTGTGACAGCCAATTTTTTGACGGCAATCATTTTTTCTTGGATTTTGTTGTGTTCGATAGGTTATGATGTTCCGCAAATTGCAAGTTTTAACAAATCTTATCAAAACCCTTATCAAGTTGGGGATGTAATTGTTGCAGTTGAAGACCATTGGATTGATTTTGCTTTTGGTGATAATTATTCTACTGTGGTTAATGCACAGCGCAAACTCGCTTTTGATGCTTATAAAGCAAAAATTGAAAAGGGTGAAGATGTTGAAAACTTTACTGACGAACAACTGGAACATTTTACAATGACTGTTAAGCGTGATGGAAAAGAAGTTGACCTTGAAATTTTGGTTTATCCACATTTTGAAGTCAAGGATGGAAAACAAGTTTTATCCAATGTTTTCATTGGGCTTGAAACAGAAGAAGGTCAGACACCACACACAAAGGCATATGTTTTTGGTGTGTGGGAAGGTTTCTGTCGTTCGTTTGAAATGGCTGTTGGCTTTGCTTGGGTGGTTTTAAAATCTTTATGGTTGTTCTTGACAAACATCACCAATGTGGAAATTTTGAAGCAGATGGGCGGAACGGTGACAACTATTACAATGATTGCCGATTATGCACAACAGAGCATGTCTTTTCTGTTGGTGTTAATTCCTGCCATTGCTGCAAACTTAGCAGTGTTTAACATTTTGCCACTTCCTGCATTGGATGGTTCTCATGTTCTGTTTACTTTAATTGAATGGATAAGGGGAAAACCAATCAACAGAAAAGTGGAAAGCATCATTCATCTTGTCGGAATTTGTGTTTTGTTTGCATTTGTGATAATTATTGATATTTTGCATTTTGTGCTTTAACACTTGACAAAATGAATAATGTTTAATAGAATAAAGATATGAATTTTACACAAGAATTTAACGCTGAATTTGGCGACAGATTTGAAAATCTTGAACTCAAAGATGTTGTGGTGAAAAAAGCCGATGGCACATGCACCATAACTTTTTTGTCACTTTCAACAACAAAAGAAATTTCTGATGCTGAAAAACAAGAGATTACTGATTGGCTGAAAGAGATTTTGAAGATTGAATATGTAAAAATTAAAGTAAAATTTATGCGTGTTTATGTTGAAGAAAAATTGATTTTAAAGGAATTGGAAAATTTCTTTAAAGAAAAATATAAAATTGTCACTCCTTATATTTCAGAAAAAAGTTTTGACATAAAAATCAACACTTTTGATGTTTTAATTGATGTGAAGTTGAGTTCTCGTATGGTGGAATTTTTTTCAGAACATAAAATTGCCAGTGAACTTTCTAAACACTTAAAGCAAAACTTTTTGGTAGATTTCACAATTGTTGCACAAGAAGATGCCGAAATTTTTGATGAAGTTGACATTGAAAATGTTGAACTTAAAACTTCTTATAAGCCTGTGGCAAGATATAAAGTTGAAATTATTAAAGAAGTTATTGGCAAAGATATAAATCCAAATCCAGAATATATTTTTTCCATTAAAAAGCCGAAACCAGTGGCAATTATTGCTGGTTACATAAAGAAAATTGAAAGACGAGAGTTCATCAGAAAGACAGGAAAATATGCGGGGCAGCCTAAGGGGCTTTACAGCATTCAAATTACTGACGGCAAGGGTAAGATGGACTGTGTTTATTTTGCTTCAAAAGCAAATGAAAAAGTTATGGAAAGTTTGGAAGAAACCATGTATGTTGTCATGCAAGGGGAAGTGAAACTTAATTATATGAACAAACTTAGTTTTGTTATTAAAAAATTGGCTCTTGCCACTGAAATTGAAAAACATGTTGAAAATAAACCTGTCAAAGTTAATTATAATGAAGATGGGTCTGTGGTTAAAATTGAAAGTTTAACTTTCATGGAACAGGATAATATGTTCAGCGATGGCAACATATATAGCGATAAGATTAAAGGGAAAACTATTGTTGTGTTTGACCTTGAAACGACTGGACTTGATTTTGACAATGACCAAATTACTGAAATTGGGGCAGTGAAAATTGTTGATGGACAAATTAAAGAAAAATTTTCCACTTTTGTTAAACCAACAATTCATATTCCAGCACATGTAACTGAAATAACTGGCATAACAGAAGAAATGGTTAAAGATGCTCCACCAGTTGACCTTGTGATTCGTGATTTTTTCAATTTTACGCGTGGTTGTGTTTTAAGTGGACACAACATTTTGGAGTTTGATTTAAAATTTATTAAGCGTGATGGTAAGGCATCTGGTTTCAATTTTGATAACCCTATAATCGACACAATTGTGGAAGCCAGAAGGGCAAATTTGGGAATATCTAGGTTTAACCTTAGCATGGTTGTTAAAACTTTGGGACTTACTTTGAAAGGGGCTCATAGAGCATGGAACGATGCTTATGCCACTGCACAAGTTTTATTGAAACTTAATGAAATAAACAGAAAGTAAAAAAAACTTTCTGTTTTTTTGTAAAAAGTTTTAAATTGTCTTGCTTTTTATGTTTTTTTAGGTTATAATAACTATATCTTGACGGGGAGTGGGCATTCTTTGCTCACTCTTTGTATTAAGTAAACATTTTTGGAGGTATTATGGCAAAAGTCAAAGATATTTGTGCCGAAAAAGTTCAACCTATAATCGAAGAAATGGGTTATGATGTGGTTGAGATAAGTTATGAAAAAGAAAACGGCGGAATGAGTTTGATTTTCACAATTGACAGCGACAAAGGCGTGACCATTGATGATTGTGAAATTGTAAACAAAAAAATCGACCCAATTTTGGACGAACTTAACCCAACTGATGACAAACCTTACACTTTGGTTGTAAGTTCGCCAGGACTGGACAGACCACTTAAATCTGACAGAGATTTAAATCGTAATCTGGAAAAAGAAGTGGAACTTAATTTGTTTTCTAAGATTGATGGCAAGAAAAACTTTAAAGGCGTGCTTACAAAATTCGATGACAAATTCATAACAATCAAAACTGAAAAAGAAGAACTTACTTTTGAAAGAGTTAAGGTGGCTTCTGTAAAACTTGTAATTCATTTTTAAGGAGAAATTAAATAATGGTAAACAAAGATTTTTTTAAGGCACTTGATGACCTTGAATCAGAAAAGAAAATTGACAAAGAAACATTTATTGCAACACTGGAAACTGCACTTACATCTGCTTACAAAAAAATGTATGGCGAAGCAAAATCTGCAATGGTTAAACTTTATCCAGAACGCAACACTATTAAGATTTATTCTTATAAAACTGTTGTTGCAGAAGTGGAAGATTTTGACAAAGAAATTGCTCTTGTTGATGCAAAGCAACTTAAAAAATCTTACAAAGTTGGCGACATAATTGCCGTTGAAGAAACAACAAAAGACTTTGGAAGAATTGCTGCTCAGACTGCAAAACAAGTTGTTATGCAAAAACTTAGAGAAATGGAAAGACAAACAGCAATCAGCGAATTGTCTGAAAAAGAAGATGAACTTTTAACCACAATTGTTAAGCGTGTTGATGGTGAAAATGTTTATGTTCAAATTGCTGGAACCAACACCGAAGGTGTTATGATGAAAAGCGACCAAATTCCTGGCGACAAGTTTAATGTTGGTGACAGAGTTAAAGTTTATGTCAAGAAAATTAAAGATTCTTTCAAAGGTCCACAAATTCAAGTTTCAAGAAGCAATATTGGCTTTGTAAGAAAATTGTTTGAATTGGAAGTTCCTGAAATTGCCAGCGGTGAAGTTAAAATTAAAAACATTGCTCGTGACCCTGGTAATCGTGCTAAGGTGGCAGTTTTCACTGAAAAGCAAAATGTTGACCCTGTTGGTGCTTGTGTTGGAAATCGTGGAACAAGAATCAACACCATTGTAAATGAACTTAATGGTGAAAAAGTTGACCTTGTGGAATTTTCAGAAGATCCACTTGAATATATTGCAAGAGCATTAAGTCCTGCAAAAGTTTTGTCGGTTGAAACAAATGACAGTTTAAATATGTCACAAGTTATTGTTCCTGACGATAAACTTTCTTTGGCTATTGGTAAAGGTGGGCAAAATGTTCGTTTGGCAGCAAGACTTACTGGATGGAAGATTGATGTTAAACCTGAAAGTTACATTAAACCTGCATCAAGTGAAGACTCAACAGAAACAGAATATGAACTTACAGAACTTTCTGATGAAACTTCTTTCGACTCAATGAATGACTTGGAAGAACTTGAACCTATCGATAATGAATTTGGAAGTCTTGACGATTTAGACTAAAATTAATTAAGAGGTTTTTTATGCAAAATAAACCAAAAGAAAAGATACGCATGTGCATAGTTTGTCGCGGACAAAGTGATAAGAAAACCTTGCTTAGAATTGTGAAAAACAAAGATGGCGAAATTTTTGTGGACACAACTGGAAAAGCAAATGGCAGAGGTGCATATGTGTGCAAAGATAAAGATTGTTATGAAAAACTGTGCAAAACAAAAGCTTTAAACAAATCTTTTAAATGCAACATTTCAAATGAAGTTTACGACTTAATAGGAGAACAAATTGACAAAAATTAATGGTCTTATTTCAATTGCAAGAAAGGCAGGGTTTGTCATTATTGGGCAAGACAATCTGCGTGGTTACAACAAAAAACTGTTTTTGATTTTGTTGGATAAGAATGCAGGGAATTCACTTGCAAGAGAAGCAAAGTTTTTGTCAGAGAAAAAAAACATTCCTTTATTAGTGATTGAAAATTTGGCTGAAACGGTTGGCATAGAAAATTGTAAAATTGTTGGCATTAAAAACAAAATTTTTAGTGAAAACATAATTAAAGTTTTAAAAGGAGAATAACTTGGCAACACAACAACTCAACGCACTTAAAACAATAAACAACATTCAAAGAGATGGCTCTTTGCAGGATTTATTATTGTCGATTAAACAGGCTAAGACTGACATTGACAATTTTTCTAAGGCTGTAACTGACCAAAAATCCAAGTTGCAAGCAAAGCAGAAAGAAGAACAAGAAAAAGCAGTAAGACTTTCTGCTGAAAAGGTGGAGCAAACCGTTAAAGTTGAAAAGGAACCTGTTAGGGAAGAAAGAAAACAAGAACCAAGATTTTCTCAGGGAAACAATCAATCCAATAATTTCAGAAAATTTAACAACCAAAATGGTCCACAAAGAAATGGACAAAATTGGCAAAATAATCAAAACGGACAAAATGGAAGATTTCAACCACGCAACAATGCTGGTGGAGTTGGACAACAAAGAAACAACAACTTTGGAAATCGACCACAAAACGGAAATTTTGGAAAGCCTAATAATTTTGGCAACAGACCAATGCAAGGTCAGATGCAAAAGAAAAACAATTCTTTTGTTTCAACAAAAGCGAATGGCTTTAAATCTTTTGCACCAACTGAAAGCAGTTCTGTTTTGGCCACTCCTGAGCGTAATTTTGGAAACAAAAATAAGCAAAGACGCAATATAGATGAAAGCAAAAAAATCAGTGCAAGACAAAGAGCGTCTTTTGCAAACAAAAACAACATTCTTGTTATGGATGAAGAAGGTTTTGAAGAAACCACAATGGGTTCAAGAAAACTTATCAAGAAAAAGAAAGAAGTTGAAGTTATCATTGCACCAAAAGTAACTCATGTTGTGTTGAATTCGCGCGAAATTACAGTGAAAGATTTAAGTGAAAAAATTGGTAAACCTGTTGCAGAAATTGTCAAAAAACTTATGCTTCTTGGCATTATGGCAACAATCAACAGCACCATTGATTTTGATACAAGTGAACTTGTTTCAAATGAACTTGGTGTAACTCTGGAACTTAAACTTGACAAAACTTATGAAGAAAAATTGCAAGATGTTTCAAATGAAACGGATGATGATAAAGACCTTGTTAAGCGTCCACCAGTTATAACTGTTATGGGGCATGTTGACCATGGTAAAACATCACTTTTGGATGCTTTCAGAAAGACAAATGTGGTGCTTGGTGAAGCAGGCGGAATTACTCAAAAAATTGGTGCTTATCAAATCACTTTTAATGGTGAAAAAATCACTTTCTTAGACACACCTGGTCATGCGGCATTTACTTCAATGCGTGCAAGAGGTGCGGAAGTTACAGATATTGCAATTTTGGTTGTGGCTGCTGATGATGGAATTATGCCACAAACTATTGAAGCCATTAATCATATTAAGGCTGCAAAAGTTCCTATGATTGTGGCAATCAACAAAATGGATAAACCAGAAGCAAATCCAGACAGAGTTAAACAACAACTTACAGAACATGGAATTTTGCCAGAAGAATGGGGCGGTGATGCCATTTGTGTTCCAATTTCTGCCAAAACGGGAATGGGAATGGATGAACTTAAAAAGACAATTCTTCTTGTTGCTGAAATTGAAGAACTTACAGCAAATCCAAATAAAATGGCAATTGGAACTGTCATTGAAGCAGAACTTGACAAAAATCGTGGGGCTGTGGCAACTGTGCTTGTTCAAAATGGCACATTAAAAGTTGGCGACTCCATTATGTCAGGAATCACTTACGGAAAAGTTAAGGCGATGTTTGACGAAAATGGTAAACCTGTTAAAAAGGCTGGACCATCTACACCTGTTGCAGTTATGG
>CATKYT010000019.1 GCA_949841245.1 uncultured Eubacteriales bacterium
AGCCATGCAATATGTTTTCTTCTGGTCCAAAGGAAACCAAGCCAAATTGCAATGAAGTAAGCTAAACATTCACCAACTGCTTGGAAAGAATTTGCAACATCAGGTGCATGTTGTTTCAACGACAACTTCAAAATCAAAGCGATTGCAATAAACATAATGGCAAAATAAGCCACACAGTTCATGATTGCACGAGTTGACCACTTTTGCTTAGGTGCAGATGAAGTCGTTGTTGTAGTTTTAGTTTCTTTTTGTTTTTTAGTCTTTTCTGCCATGATAATCTCCTTTTTATTTCTATGATATAAAATTGAAATTTGTTATAATTCAAAACATAAAAGCAAACTATTTTGCAGTTTCTGAAAACCTGCTTTCTCTGATGACATTAACTTTGATTTGTCCAGGATATTGCATTTCATTTTCAATTTTTGTGGCAATTTCTTTTGCCATAAACATTGCTTCGCTGTCTGAAATTTTGTCAGGTTTAACAATAATTCTTACTTCCCTTCCTGCTTGAACAGCATAAGACTTGTCAACACCTTCAAAACCATTTGCAATTTCTTCAAGTTGTTGCAATCTTTTGATATAGTTTTCAAAACTATCTCGTCTTGCACCAGGTCTTGAACTTGAAATGGCATCAGCCACTTGAACAATGACTGCTTCAATAGTTCGGAATTCAACATTAAAGTGATGTGCTTCAATGCAATGCACAACATCTTCATTTTCTCCGCATTTTCTTGCAAGTTCCACGCCGATTTGAACGTGTGTTCCTTCCAGTTCATGGTCAAGTGCTTTGCCAATGTCGTGCAAAAGTCCACCGCGTTTGGCAATTTTTACATTAGCACCAATTTCACTGGCAAGAAGCCCAGCGATGATGGAAGTTTCAACAGAGTGTTTTAAGACATTTTGTCCATAACTTGTTCTGTATTTCAAGCGACCAAGGGTTTTCAAAATTTCAGGATGAAGATTGAAAATTCCTGTTTCGTTGC
This sequence comes from uncultured Eubacteriales bacterium, assembly GCA_949841245.1. Classification (GTDB taxonomy): domain Bacteria; phylum Bacillota; class Clostridia; order Christensenellales; family UBA1242; genus Caccovivens. Next base: position 984 of record CATKYT010000019.1, read on the forward strand.
ATGCTTCATCGCCTGCTTGTTTGATGATTTTATCAACTTCTCGTTGCATTTTCTCAACAATTTCTTCAATGTGAGTTGGATGAATTCTTCCATCTGAAATGAGTTTTTCCAAAGATAGCCTTGCAACTTCCCTTCTAATTGGGTCAAATCCAGAAACAGTGATTGTTTCAGGAGTGTCGTCAACAATAAGTTCAACACCAGTTGCCGCTTCAATTGCACGAATGTTTCTGCCTTCACGACCGATAATTCTTCCTTTCATTTCGTCATTAGGAAGTGCAACAACAGAAACAGTCATTTCAGTTGTGGTTTCAGTTGCACATCTTTGAAGTGCTTGTCCAACAATTTCTCTGGCTTTCTTTTCGCCATTTTCTCTGGCTTCATCTTCAATTTGTTTAACAATTGAAACCGCTTCTTTTTGCGCTTCTGTTTTCATGTTTGAAATCAAAAGGTCTTTGGCTTCTTGTTTAGACATTTTGGAAATTTTTTCAAGTTTTTCAAGTGCTTGTTCTTTCAAAGTTTCTTGTTCTTGTTTAGCCTTTTCCAAGTTTTCTTTTGTCAAATTAATTTCTTTCTTTTCTTCTTCAAGTTGTTCAGTTTTTTTGTCAACAGCAAGTTCTTTCTTTTCAATAAATTCTTCTCTTTGGTTCAAGCGTTCTTCTTGTTTCAAAACTTCATTTCTGCGTTCCTTAACTTCCTGTTCAACTTCTTCTTTAAGTTTTTGCGATTGTTCTTTGCTTTCAATTATCGCTTCTTTTTTGATTGTCTTTGCTTCTGCATATGCATCTTCAATGATTTTGATGGCATTTGACTTATTTTTTTGTAATTTTTTACTGCTGTAAATTTTAAAAATCAAAAATCCAAGTCCGCCGCCAACTAAAAATGTTGCAATGGCAATAATGGATACGATTGCAGGAGCGACATTCAATAAAATTATATTCATAGTCTTCCCCTTTTTAAGTGTTACCTTTTGTGACGAAAAATAAAAGGCAAACCACTGTTTATAGTTTACCTTTTTTAACAAACTTTTGTCAAACAAATTTATAAATAAATTTAAACTAATCAGACCGCTTCTTGGTCTTTTTGTTTTTTAATTAAAATTGGTTCTCCGTTGTTCTCAATAAAATCGCGTGTAATGATGATTTTGTCGTAAATTTCTGTGTCAGGAAGGTCAAACATAAGTTCCAACATCTTGGTTTCCATAATTGTTCTAATTCCCCTTGCTCCCGTTTTAAGTTCGATTGCTTTTTGGGCAATGTAAGCAATGGCTTCATCTTCAAACTTAATTTCAAAACCATCGATTTTAAACATTTGTTGATATTGTTTTATAAGCGAATTTTTAGGTTCCACCAAAATTCTTTGCAATGCTTTGTCGTCAAGATTATCAAGACCTGTCACAATTGGAAGTCTTCCAACAAATTCAGGAATAAGCCCAAACTTAATTAAATCATCTGGTTGAACATCTTTTGCAAAATCAACTTTGGCTTTTTCGTCAGAGTTTTTAATGTTTGCATTAAAACCAATGGCAGTGGAAGAAAGTCTTTTATGAATAATATCTTCCAAACCAACAAAAGCACCGCCACATATAAACAAAATGTTTGTAGTGTCAATTTGAAGCATCTCTTGTTGTGGGTGTTTTCTTCCGCCTTGTGGTGGAACGCTGGCAACTGTGCTTTCAATGATTTTTAACAATGCTTGTTGAACCCCTTCACCGCCAACATCACGAGTAAGAGAACGATTTTCACTCTTTCTGGCAACTTTATCAATTTCATCAATATAGATGATTCCCCTTTGTGCTTTTTCAATGTCATAGTCGGCATTTTGAATAAGTTTTAAAAGCACATTTTCGACATCTTCGCCGACATAACCCGCTTCCGTCAAAGTTGTGGCATCAGCACATGCAAAAGGAACATCCAATATTCTTGCCAAAGTTTTAACAAGAAGTGTTTTTCCAGAACCTGTTGGGCCAATCATTAAAACATTGCTTTTTTCAAGTTCCAAAACATTTTGGTTTTTAATGTCGCTTTTGTTTTTCTTAGAAGCATTTATTTTGTTGTGATAGTTGTAATTAATTCTTTTATAATGGTTAAAAACAGCAACAGAAAGCACTTTCTTTGCTTGTTCTTGCCCGATAACGAATCCGTCTAAACTCTTTTTAATTTCTTTTGGCGATGGAATTGTAAGGTCTTTAAAAACTCTTAATTTCATGCTTTCTTCTTTGATGATGTCCGAGCATATTCTTATGCAATCATCGCAGATGAAAGAGTCACCATTTGGGCTGGCAATAAGTTTCTTAGCGGCTTTTTGTGGTCTTCCACAAAAAGAACATGTGCACATTTCAATATCTTTCATTTAAACCCCTTGAAAATAGTTTTTATTGTTTCTTAGTATTTTTTCTTGTTACAAAAATATTATCAATTAAACCATATTTTTTTGCTTCTTCTGCCGTCATGTAATTGTCACGGTCTGTGTCTTTCTCTATGGTTTGCAAACTTTTTCCTGTGTTTTCACTTAAAATCTTGTTCAACATTTCTTTTGTTTTCTTCATATGCTTTGCTTGGATTTCAATGTCACTTGCTTGACCTTGTGTTCCGCCAAGTGGTTGATGAATCATAATTTCACTGTTTGGCAAAGCAAAGCGCTTACCTTTTGTTCCGCTGGAAAGTAAAAATGCCCCCATAGACGCAGCAAGTCCAACACAAATTGTGGAAACATCACATTTGATGTAATTCATTGTGTCGTAAATGGCAATGCCAGCACTGACAGAACCACCAGGGCTGTTTATATATATGAAAATATCTTTATCTGGGTTTTTACCTTCCAAATAAATAAGTTGGGCAATAACCACATTGGCAGTTGCATCTGTGATTTCACCTGACAAGAAAATAATTCTGTCTTCAAGAAGTCTTGAATAAATGTCATAAGACCTTTCGCTTGAACCTGTTTGGTCGACAACCATAGGAACTAACATAAAACACCTCCAAATTTAAGTTTAATTGAAAATCATTGTCAAAAATTTTCAAGAAATTCGACAATGACTGTTCAAAGATTATTTTTCATCTTCGTCAATATAGACAATTTTGTAATTTGATTTCAAGAAATCTTGAAGTTTTTTAAACAATAAATCATTTTCTTTCATCTTGATTTCTCTTGCGTCTGTAATGTTTTTTGTTGCTGCTTTAAGTTCTTTTTCATCAACAGTGATGTTGTTATCAGCAATAATTTTTCTGTAAATGTAACGCGCTTTAATTTGTTTTAAAGTGTCTTCTCTAAGGTGGCTTACATATTGTTCTGCTGTTTCGTTGATTGAAGCAAGATATTGGTCGAGTGTCATATTGTATTGTTGCAATGCTTCATGCATGTTTTGAATTGAATACATAAGATGATTGTCAACCATAATGTCTGGAATTTCAATCTTTGTGTTTTCTACAAGATAATCTCTGCCATTGACTTGGATTTCATTTTCCAAACTTTTGTCGTTCATATCTTGAATATGAGCAATTACACTCTTTCTATACTCATCAACAGTTTCAAATTCTGTCGTATCAGAGACAAATTTGTCAGTAAGTTCTGGCAAGTGTCTTTCTCTTACATCTTTCAAAACAGACTTAAACACAACTTGTTTTCCAGCAAGTTCTTTGGCAAAATAATCTTCTGGAAAAGTTGTAATAATGTCAAATTCATCACCTTTTTTGTGACCTACAATTGTTTCTTCAAAACCTGGAATATATCTTTTTGCACCAAGTTCAATAACAGAGTCTGTGCTTGTTCCGCCTTCAAACGCAACTCCGTCTAAATAACCGGCATAATCAATCACAACACTGTCGCCATTTTGTGCAGGTCTTTCAACTGAATTGTAAGTAACGCCTTCTTCAAGAAGATGTCCAATGTGGTGTTGTATTTGTTCTTCTGTAACTTTTGGGCTTTTGTGAACTTTTATTTCTGCACCTTTATAGTTGCAAAGTTCAAATTCAGGAACAACATGGAAAGTAATTCTGAATTTAAGTTCACCATCTCTTGTGTAACTTTGAAGTTGAGTGGTAGGACGAGCAACTGGTTCATATTGTGGATATTCAGGCAAGATTTCATTCATAGTGTGTTCCATAAAATGTTCAATTGCATCATCAAAGAAGACATTATCTCCATATTGTTTCTCAATCATTTTTCTTGGTGCATGACCTTTTCTAAATCCTACGACATTATATTTAGATGTAGTCTCTTGATAGATATGTTCAAGCATATCTTCCAATTCTTTGTTGCTGACTGTTACATCAACATCAATTTTAGTGTTTTCTCTTGTTAACTTATACATATTCCCTCCGTAAGTTTTCATTTGGAAATTACCAAAAGAAATTTTATCACAAACCTTAACAAAATGCAACCATTATTGACATTATAATTGCGAATATTTTGTCGAAAAATAATAAATCCTTTCACAAATTTGTCATTTCAAGTCCTAAAAGTGTAGAAAAAAGTCGAATAAAAATGACTTAAAAAGGCTTTAAAAGTTTGATTTTTTGCATAGATATGCTATAATGCAGTTATGAAGAAGTTAAGTTTTTTTGATGAAAGAGATATAAACAACATGAAAAAAATTGGCAATTATTTGTCAGAATTACCTGATTATTGCTTTGATTTTTTCACAGGAATTGAAAATAACACTTCTTCCCTTACCCGTTTAAACTATGCCATGGATTTAAGTGTTTTTTTTGATTATTTGGAAAAATATGTTGTCATGAAACCTAAGAAAGAAATCTTGCTTTCTGACATAGATGAATTACAATCAAGAAACATAGAAAATTATTTATCTTATCTTACTTACTATGAATATGAAAACAAAATGTGCAGAAACACAGAACGCGGAAAAGCCCGAAAATTGGCCAGTTTACGCAGTTTTTTTAAATATCTTTTCAATCATGACATGATTGCTTCCAATGTGGCAAGCAAAGTCCCTACTCCAAAACTCCACAACAAAGAAATCATCCGATTGGAAAAAGACGAAATGGTGAGAATGCTGGACACTGTTCAATCACCAACCACATTCAATAAACATCAAAGAAATTATAACAAAAACACCAAAGAACGCGACAATGCCATTGTTACTTTATTTCTTGGCACTGGCATCAGAATTTCCGAACTTGTAGGGCTTAATGTGGAAGATTTTGACTTTACACAAAATGCCTTTAAAGTGACCAGAAAAGGCGGAAATCAAGCAATTTTATATTTTTCTAAGGAAGTTTATGATGCTTTAATGGTGTGGCTGGAAAAACGCAAGACAATTCCGCTTCAACCAGATGAAACAGCCATGTTTATTTCACTTCAAAATAAGCGTATTTGTGTGCGTGCGGTTGAAAACTTGGTTAAAAAATTCGCCAAAGAAAGCGTCCCACTTAAAAAAATCTCTCCACACAAACTGCGTTCCACCTTTGGCACGAACCTTTATCGTGAAACGCAAGACATCTATATTGTTGCCGATGTGCTTGGACATAAAGATGTAAACACAACCAAAAAACACTATGCTGCCATCAATGAAGACATGAGAAAGTCAGTGGCAAACAAGGTTTCTTTACGACAGAATAATAACGATTAAAACAAGATGTAGTGTAATATGCTTTGCGTAACACTACCAAATGTTGTGTTTACTAAAAATATTGTAAATTTTTGTTATTTTTGCTTGTTTTTGAAAGGAGTATATGGTATACTCTTTTTTGAATTTTATTAAAGAGTTTAGCCAATATTATACTAAGGAGAAAAAAATGACTAAAAAACCTAAATATGAATTTAATGGGCTTACCAAGTCACAAGAAGATTGTTTAATTTTAATTGAATCACTTGGAATTTATGAACTTCGTGCATTAGCAAGAGTTTTTGGAGATAATTCCCCTACTGTTTTAAAAAGAGATGACCACATTAAAATTGTTATGAACAAAATTATTTCTGGGGAAGATTTGAAACCTATCCCTATGCGTCAAGGCCGACCATATAAAGAATTAAGCAACATTGTAGGAATATTGACAGAACTTTCACATATTACAGGAAAAGATTATTCTTTAAAAAATGCCAAAGAAGCAGTCACAAGCAAAGCAAGCAAACAAGTAACTTTCAAACAAGTGGAAGAAGACATTGTTTTAAAAAAATTGTTTCCAATTGAAGTTAAGGGTGTTCTTTGTGATAAAAACAATGCAGAATTCTATCTTTACGACCAAATCAACGGAAAATATATTCTTATTAAGAAAAACATTGATTTAAGGTTACAAGAAAATGATTTTGTAAGTGGAACTGCGGTTGTCATGAATGAAAATAATGAATATATTTTGACAACTTTAAGAGAAATAAATTTCTGTCCAGTAAACAATTATTCAATTAAAAATGATGAATATGTAATTTGCACTCCAACAGAAAAAATTAATGTTGGCATTGAAGGTTCAGTTCCCATTTTAGGTTCTCGTTATTTGCTTGATTATGGTAAATTTGTTGATAACCTTGCAAAAACAAAAAAACTTGTTGATGCCATGAAAGCAAACAAAATAATCACAGTTGGAATTATTCCTAATGTTTTGCCAGAAGACAAACAAATGATTTCTTCCATTGGTTTCAACAGCATATTGACAATTGATTATGATGAAAAAGGTTTTGATGTATATCAACTTATTGAATCTTTAAAGGAAAATATTCGCCGTTTACAACACTTGGGAAGAAACATCGCATTGTTTGTTCAAGATTTCAGCACAATCGCCTATGTTGTGGACTATGCTTTTAAAGATAACACTAAGGCTTTAATGGGACACACAGAAGACACAGTAGAACTTATTAAAAGCATTGCTTCTCTTGCAAAAGCAGGCACAAATGGCAAGCATACAACACTTTTTACAACATTCGACCAACAAGTTGACATGTTTGACCAAATGTTCGTTTCATCAATTTACAAAATTTCCAAGAAGTTATAACAACAAAAATCGTCAATCATATTGTTGACGATTTTATTTTTTTATTTGACTTTTTTAAATTTTCACAATATACTTATTTCAAAAAGGATAAACTATGCAAAACATAATTCTTGCAACTTCTCAAACTTTTAAATTATTTGGGCGTGACATTGCCATTTATGGAGTTCTTGTCGCCCTTGGTTTTCTTATTACAATCGTTATTTGTTGCTTAAATACCAAAAGACGCGGGTTTAAAACCGATGAACTTATTACGCTTGCATGTTTTATCATTCCCCTTGCCATCATTGGTGCAAGAATTTATTATGTGATTTTCAGCCTTGACCATTACACAAATTTTTGGGACATTTTCAAAGTTTGGGAAGGCGGTCTGGCATTTTATGGTGGACTTATTGGTGGTGTATTTGGAACTGTTTTATATTGCTTGATTTACAAAAAAAACATTCTTGCTTTGGCGGACATTATTCTTCCTGTTGTGCTTTTGGGACATTCTGTTGGAAGAATAGGATGCTATTTTGGCGGTTGTTGTTATGGCGTGGAAGTCACCGACCCAAACCTTCAATGGTTTCCGCTTTCCACACAAATTGATGGTGTTTGGCACCTTTCCACTTTCTTCTATGAAAGCCTGTGGGATTTCTTGGCATTTGTCATTTTAATGATTGTATTGTGGACTGTCAATTTTAAACATAACGGCATGGTTGGAGCAATGTATTTCATTGTTTATGGCTTGGGCAGAGCAATTATAGAAAGTTTCCGTGGCGACAGCCTTTATATTGGAAGCATGAAAGTTTCTCAATTTTTGTCAATAATTTTTATAACAGCAGGTTTGGCATTTGTTTTATATTACATCATCAAAGATAATTTCAAGAAAAAAGATTCTTTCGACAAAATTATGTCTGTTCTTAAAAAAGACTTGTAAGTTTTTGTTTTGTTTTACACATAATTAAGTCATGACAGGAAGATTTTTAGGAATAAAAAAATCCATAATCCTGAGATGGCTGGCAGTTTTATTTATTTTATTGTTTGCAGTTTTGGTTTATTGCAGCATCTCTGTTTTCGAAAAACCAGAAATTTGGTTTTTCAGTTTTTGTTTATGTCTTGGACTTTTTGAGATTGCCAAGAGTTTTATGTTTAACCTTGACAGTGCATTTTATTTTGGCATTCTTCTTACATTTTTAGGAGTTGCGGGATATGTGTTTACTTTTACCAACACTCAGCACTATGTCAGCGTATTTATTCTTTCCGCTTTTGCCCTTGCATCATTGTTTACTTACAGCGTAACCGAACAAAGATTTCACCTTATAATTGCTTTTTCGCTGTTTTTCGTGGCAACTTATTGCTTTTTATTCCTAAAAAGTTTGATAACTTTACCAATTTTTATTGCTTTTGTTACTACTTTTTTGTTATTATTAATAGTGGCAATTATATCAAGTTTTTTTAGGAGAGAGTGAAATGTTTTCAGAAGAATTTAATGGTTATAAAAAAGTGGAAGTGCAAAACTTTATAAACAGAATGAAAGCAAGTTATGAAGCAAAACTTATGGAAGAAAAATTGAAAGTTTTGGATGCTGAAAAGAAAGTTTTGGACATAACCAATGAAAGAATTAAACTTGAAAACAAAGAAAAAAACATTATGAACACACTGAACATCATTGAAAAGGCTCAACAATTTCAAGAAGAAGGTTCAAAAAATATATTTAAGTTGATTAAAGGAAAGTTGGAAATTTTAATTCAAGAGATGGAAATCAAATTCCCTATGTTGAAACAAGATTTAAATTTTGCCAAAGAATTAAATGAATTTAAAAAGATTTTAAACTCTTTGGAAAACAACCAAATTCAAATTAATGTAAACAACCCAATCAACTCTGAAAATGACAGCATGAGAATTCTTTTAAACAGGATGCAGGAATATAAAAAAACAAATTCCCCTTCTGCACCAAAAGAATTGCACATAACAACCAATAAACCAAGCCAAACAATTCCAGACGGAGAAAGTGGTTTCAGTTTTGAAGAAGCCTTAAATCCAACCGAAGATTTGGAAGACATTATGAAAGCTTTTGATTTTTATAATGATTGATGTGTTTAAAAAAAATAAAAAAGTGCTTAATTTAAAGCACTTTTTTTAATGGTAAAAAATCGTTAAGAAAAATCCTGAAAGCACTCCAATGGCATATTGTAAAAACATGATGCCCAAATTTTGAAGTGGTTTATGTCGATTTTTAGTCCAAAGAATGATAAGCCCAACCCCTGCCCCTGATGTCAAGCCTGCCACAAGTGCTGGGAAAGACAATATATTTACAAAGAACAATTCCACAAGCAAAACAGATGAAGCACAATTTGGAATTAATCCAACAAGCGATGCCAAAATGATTTGCAAATAGATGTTGGTGTTTAAAAAGTTGCTGACCACTTGCATGTCTATGCAACTTATTATTAAATTTAAAGCAAAAGCGGCAATGAAAATATAAACTGCTATGTTAAAAGTGTGAATGACAGCATCGAAAAATATATTATTTGCACAATGGTCACCGCAACTATGTCCACATTCTTCTGTGTGAATATGTCCACATTCGTGAAGATGTTCAATGTGGTTTTCATGATGCTCATGGCAATGTTCTTCATGGTGTTCGTGCTTATCTTCTGTTTTCACCTTTTCTTTTGAAATTGAAGCATGCTTCTTTTTTGTTGACAGATTAATTATTAAATCAATCACATATCCCCAAACAATGGCAAGAACAATTTTTATTGCAATCAGCAGAAGCAAATCTAAAATTCTTGTGGTATCTGTCAGCATAATAGGAATTGCTTCATCAGATGTTGCAATAAAAACAGCAATCAATGTTCCAAGTGAAACATGTTTTCGTGAATAAAGGTCTGCCATAACTGACGAAAACCCACATTGTGGCACACAACCCAAAAATGAAGCATAGAAAACACTTGTCTTTTTGTTTTTAGAAAGAAAAGAGTTCAGTTTATGGCTGTGGTCATGAGAAAGCAATGCAACCAAAAGATAGGCAATAAAAAGAATAGGAACAACTTTTAAACTGTCCACCAATGCGTCATATAAACTGTCTGCAAAAATTTCTGCCATTACCCCGCCTTTTAAATCTTGATTATTATATCACATTACATAAAAATTCCAAACACATTTTTGTAAAATATTGATATTAGTTGACAAATCAACATTTATGTGATAATATTAATTATCATAATTTGATGGGAGAAAAAAATATGCCAAACACAGAGAACACAAACAGATTTTTTGAAGTAAGCAAACTTTACAACAAATTAAGTCAAAAATGTTTTCATAAAAACAAAAAGTTTGCCAGTTTTGCCCTGTTTGCAGAAGCATTAAACCATTATGAATTTATTTCTCAACAAAAACTTTCAGATTTTGTTGGATGTAATAAAGCCTACACCTGTCGAACATTATTTAAAATGCAACTAAGTGGTTACCTTCAACCAATTGTGCCAAAGAAACCTATTATTTTGACAAGCAAAGGAAAAGAATTTGCCATAAGCGTGGAGAACGAGCGCAAAAAATTTCAAGCGCAAGTTTTTGAAGGAATAACAAAAGAAGAAGATGAAACTTTGAAAAACATTGTTGATAAAATCATCGTAAATATGAACAAGATGATTTAAGGGGGAAGAAATGGAAAAGAAATTGCAACTTAAAGGTGTAAACAAATTTTATAAACTCAGCAACAAAGAAACATTCCATGCCCTTTATGATGTCAATGTTGATTTCGAAAAAGGAGAACTTGTTTCCATTGTTGGTGAAAGCGGAAGCGGAAAGTCCACACTTATGAACTTAATTGGTGGGCTTGATTCTGATTTCAGCGGTCAAATCATAGCCGATGGAGAACATCTTGAAAATCTTACAGATAAAGAACTTGATAAATATCGTAAAAACAAAGTCGGTTTTGTTTTTCAGTCTTTCAATTTAATTCCACACCTTTCGATTTTGGATAATGTAACTTTGGCTCTTACCTTGTCAAATGTAAGTGAAAAAGAAAAAGTGGAACGCGCAACCAAGATGTTGAAATTGGTTGGGCTTGAAAGTCAAATTAAAAAAAGTCCAAATCAACTTTCTGGCGGTCAAAAACAAAGAGTTGCAATTGCTCGTGCGCTTATAAATGACCCTGAAATCATCATTGCAGATGAACCAACAGGAGCATTAGACAGCGACACTTCTATGCAAATTTTGGATATTTTAAAAGATATTGCCGACCGTGGAAAACTTGTAATAATGGTTACACATTCCGAAAAAATTGCTTCAATATCTTCTCGCGTTGTGGAAATATCTGATGGAAAAATAATCAATGACCACAAAAATGCAAATTATAAAAAGAAAAAGATTAAAAAGGAAGATAAGGTTGAACAGCCACAACAAGATGCTGTGACTTCCAATGAAACAAAAAAGAAAAGAAATATTAAAGACAGACAAAATCTCTCTTTTGTTTCCGCCATTCGCCTTTCTTTGCATAACATGTGGGCAAGTCGAATTAAAAACTTTCTCATGGCTTTTGGTGTGGCTATTGGAATTGGAAGTTTAATTTTGATGTTGTGTTTCTCATCTGGCATAACTGACTTTATCACAGACACCATGAAATCTTATTCTGACCCAACCATTGCCACGGTTTCTTTAAAGTCTAAGGATGCAGTGGATGGAGAAATGGGAAATATGTTCAGTTCATTTTCTTTCAATCAATTTGAAGAAGAAGACATTGATGAATTGAAGAAAAAAATGAATACTTATCTTGAATTAGAAAAATATGATTACAGAGTAACGGATGACAAAATTTCGTATGGCATGCAACTTATGACTCTTGACATGCAAGGTGCATTGCCAGGAAGCAACTTGATTTACATTAATGATGGTCACAAAGATGACATGATTGGCAAAGAACTTTTTACCCAAGATGTAAAAAATGAAGAAACTGGGGAAATCAAAAAAGTTAATCCATTGGAAGAATACAAAAAAAATGGATGGATTGAATACGAAAAAATATATTGTCTTTACACAACCCCACCATATTATTCAAACACAAATATTATTGCCGGCAAAATGTCAACAAATGGTAAAGATTCCAAAGATGGCAAAGGCGGAATCATGCTTACACAAGGCATTAAAAACTTGTTTCCTGATTTGGAATATGATGAAATAGTTGGAAAAGAAGTGACTGTAACATTAAACTTGCCAAGTTCGATAACGCATGGTGCACCTGTTCAAATCAAAATTACCGACAAAATCACAGGCATTATGGATACTTCTTTAATGTCAGGTTGGATGGTATGCTATATCGATTATGAATACCTTGGTTCCATTTTAAACGGCACTGAATTTAATAATGGAGTAATGAATGCCAGCGATTTTTATAAACCTACTCACCTTTACATTAAAACTGACAGTGAAGAAATCACCGCTTCAATAAACAAATGGTTAAAAACACAAGATAATTACAGTGGGTCTATTGAAGACCAGTTTGCAAATATGTTTGAAAACATGACAAGTGTAATTGGACCATCTCTCATTGTTATCTCTTGCATCTCTCTTGTTGTTTCCGCCATGATGATTTTGGTTGTGCTTTACATGAGCGTTTCCGAGAGAACTAAGGAAATAGGAGTTCTTAAATCTATCGGTGCAAGACGAAAAGACATCAGACGAATCTTTACAAGTGAAAGTTTCCTTATAGGACTTTTAAGTGGAATTTTTGGAATAATCTTCAATCTTATTTTGACATTGATTATCATGCTTGTGCTTACAAACACAATAGGAATGTGTCCAATTTCTTACAGATGGTGGTATTTCTTCCTTGCAGTAGGAGTTTCAATCATCATCAGCATGCTTGCTGGACTTTACCCTGCAAATAAAGCTTCCAAACTTGACCCAGTGGAATCTTTAAGGAGAGAATAATTTGTGATTGATGTAATTAAATTTATAAAACAAAATGCCGATTTAAAAAATGCTGATTTCAACAAAAAACTTATTCCAACCCAATTTGAAATTTTTGGTGTTCGCATTCCTGTGTTAAGAAAATTTGCCAAAGAAATTGAACCAGAATTCATTGAATTGGAAAAAATAACTTGTTTGGAAGAAGTTTTGCTGTATGGATTTTCAGCAGGAAATTACAAAACAGAAAGTGAGCAATTGGAATATTTAAACAACATTCTCCCCTACATTGACAACTGGTGCAGTTGTGATTGCATTATATCCACTCTTAAAAAATTAAAAGGAAATTTGGCATATGAATATTTTACAAATCTTCTGAAAAGTAAAAATGAATTTGATGTAAGGGTTGGAGTAATTGGTTTAATGCGAAATTTCATTAAATCAAATCACCTGCCAGAAATTTTGAAAAATCTTTTAAATTGCACTCATGATGGTTATTATGTAAAAATGGCGACGGCTTGGTTTAATGCCGAACTTTGCATATATGATTTTGAAACTGGCAAAAATTATATTTCAAAAATTGAAGATAAATTTATAAGGAATAAATCAATATCAAAATCATGTGAAAGTTTTAGAATAAACAAAGAAAATAAATTAATTTTAAAAACCTTAAAAATAAATTAATCATCAATTAAAAAATAAAGTCAAAAATTTTGGCTTTATTTTTTAATCGATATTTTGCCGTTAAAAAATGTTTTAAAATTGAATTTGATTTTTAAATTAAATTTATATTTGTTTTTTTAATTATATTTTAAGTTAAAAAAATAAGAGAAACAATTTCTCTTATTTATATGTTAAATTAGTTGTTTGCAGATTTAACTTTTGCGGCTTTTCCAGTAAGTTCTCTAATGTAATAAAGTTTTGCTCTGTTTGGCTTACCTTTTCTTACAACTTCAATGCTGGCAATTTTTGGTGAGTGAACAGGGAAAGTTTTTTCAACACCGACACCATAAGAAAGTTTTCTTACTGTGAAAGTTTCTCTGATTCCACCATGTTTTTTTGCAATAACAACACCTTCAAAGGCTTGCAATCTTTCTTTATCGCCTTCTTTAATCTTTTGAGCAACCTTAACAGTGTCACCAACATTAAATTCAGGGATAGATTCTTTCATGCCTTCTTTTTCAATTTGGTCAATTATATTTGCCATGACTTATCTCCTTTTTTCAGATTTTCGACATGATGCTCATAAAGTCAATAAAAATTACCCAGCGGAACACCCGAAGTCTTGATTATTATATCACAAAATTTTCTTAAAAACAAGCATTTTAGCCAAAAATTTTGTTAATTTGTCAAACATTTTTTTTGAATTAATTATTTAAAACTTAATTCAGCATCAGATTTAAAAATTTTAACTTCTTCACCTTCGCTTTTATTTGATTTAATTAAATTTTTTAAATAATTGGATGTTTTAATAAAGTATTTTTGTCTATATTCATTAATTTCAGAATCTTCAAGTTGATGAACTTGCAAAATATGTTTACTTTCCAACATATACATCGGCAAAGCGTATTCCACAGCATTAAAATTGGGATAATAGCCTTTACCTGCATATTGCAAAGCAATTTTTTTTGGAAAATCAATCGTCATAATGCAATTGTTATTTTCAGATGAAAGTTTTGTAAAACATGACCTAATGTTTTCCATCTTATCAAAAAAGCAAGCAATCTTAATTGTGTAAAGAAAAATTTCATCAAATTTTTCATCAGGTTCATGCAAAACATTATAACTTTCTGGTGAAATGTATGGGCTTGTCTTTTCTTCTAGTTCATAACTGCAATTTGGAGTGAATTTTTTACACAAATTTCTCCTTTTTTGCATATCAGGCTCAAAAACAGGTATTTCGTTTGGAAGATTTGGAAAAACTTTTAAAATAGATTTCAAACAAGTTTCTCTTTCATTACCAACATTTTTTAAACTTTCCATTAAACTTTTATAGATGTCAAAATCATTGCAGAGATTATTTTTATTTAAGCCAGCAAAACGAAACATAGCCCTACCAAAAGTGAGTTTTTGTGGACTGTCTGTTTCAATTGCTTTAATTTCTTCTGGACAACAAAGTCTGTAAAGTTTCATTTAATCTCCTGAATTATACAAATTTTCTTGAATAATTTTAACATGCTTTTTTCATTTTTTCAAGACTAAGTTTTTAATTATTCAGTTTAACAAAACAATTTCAAACTTTATTGAAAATAGTTCAAAACGCATTTTCTATGTGATTTATGTTGTCATCTAAAACTTCAATCACATCAAATCTTACATCGTTAAAAAATTTGTTTTTTCTTTGCAAATAAATTTCTGCAACTGTTCTAATTTTGTTTTGCTTATAAGCATTTACTGCTTCAACTGGTCGTCCGAAATTGGCATTTTTTCTTGCCTTTACTTCAACAAAGACAATGACATTTTTCAAACTTGCAACAATGTCAATTTCCCCAAAATAGTTTTTATAATTTGTTTCTAAAATTTTGTAACCTTTCTTTTTCAAATAATTTTGAACAGAAATTTCTCCTATATCTCCTGAAATTTTGTTCCTAACTTTACTGTTGTCTTTTAAATTAAACATATTTCACCTAATCCAGTGTAATTTTACCAATTCTGGTTTTGCGAAAATCATCAATAATACTTCTTGCCGTTCTTTCAACATCCAATTCTCCACCATTGGTAACATATTTTCGATTTTTCGCAATTACTTCAAGCGATAAATCATTGCCATATCTTTGTTTTACATTTTCTGGATAAAGTTTTTCAAGCAAACTTAAAAGTTCCGTGGAAAGTTCTATGAAATCCAAAATCTCATCCCTTACACTGCCCACATAAGCCAATTTTTTGGCAATTTCTTGGTCTTCAATGTTTGGATAAAGAGTTCCAGGAGTGTCATAGACTTCCACACAATCGCCGATAGGAATCCAAAGCCCATGTTTTGTTACGCCTGCCTTATTTCCTGTAATTACTTTTGCTTTTTTACATAAATTATTAACCAAAGTGCTTTTACCACAATTCGGAATTCCAACAACCATTGTTCTAATGGTCGGTTTTACACCCTTTGCTTTATATCTTGCAATTTTTTCAGATGTTAACGACTTAATTTTATTAACAATTAAATCAGACTTACCTGACATAGTGCTGTTAAATAAAATATAGTCACTGTTTTTGCTTCTAAACTGTGGTAAAAGTGCTTTAACTTTCTTTTCATCTGCCATGTCAATTTTGTTAACCACATAAAGAACTGGTTTATTTTCAGTCAATTTGCTAAGCGTAGGATTTAAAGAAGAAACAGGAATGCGTGCATCAAGCATATAAGTGACAACATCAACTTTTTTAAGTTGTTCACTTATATCTTTAAGTGCTTTATTCATATGTCCAGGAAACCAATTGATCTTCATAATACCCCTATATATTGCGTATTATTCAAAACATAACACACTATTTATTGTTTTTTTAACAAATCTTTACGAAATTTTTTTGTTCTGATTAAACTTTGTTCTTTACGCCATTTATCCACTTCTTGATGATTGCCAGAAATCAAAACATCTGGCACTTTAAGCCCTTCAAATTCTTGTGGACGAGTGAATTGTGGATATTCCAAAAGCCCATTTGAAAAACTTTCATTTTCCAAACTTTCTTTGCTTATCACCCCTTCAACAAATCTTGCAACACTGTCAATAATTACCATGGTTGGCAATTCTCCACCAGTAAGAACATAATCTCCAAGAGAGATTTGTTCAACATCAAAAAGTTGAAAAAATCGTTCGTCAATGCCCTCATAATGCCCACAAACAAAAATTAAATGGTCACATTCAGAAAGAGTTTCCACTTTCTTTACATTCAAAGTTTCCCCAACCGGAGATGGAAAAATTATTTTTGCACCATCTTTAAAGACAGATTTTACAGCATCAAAAACAGGCTGAACAGTCATCAACATGCCTGCTCCGCCACCAAAAGGATAATCATCACATTTTTTGTGTTTATCCTTAGAAAAATCTCTGATATTTATTAAGTTTATCTCCAAAATCCCGCTTTCCACTGCTCTGCCAATAATGCTGGTTTTAAGTGGAGCAAATGCTTCTGGAAACAAAGTTAAAACATCAATTTTCATTCTTGTGCCACCTTTGCCCCGTCAAATTCTTTTCTGATTACAGAAATTTCTTTGCCTTTATGTTGAAATATTGCTTTTCTGAAAGGTACTTCATAAAATCTTTCATCTTCACACTTTACAACAACAATGTCATCAAATCCATAGTTGATTACATCCATAATTTGTCCTGCCAATTCTCCATTTTCATCATAAAGAATTATTCCAACTAAATCCTCAATTAAAAAGTCATCAACCGCAATTTTTTCAAATTCTTCTTTGGTTATATAAACTTCTTTATTGCGATATTGTTCTGCAACATTTCTGTCAGTAATTTCTTGAAAATGAACATAAGCATATCCAAGTCTGAATGTTGAAGTCTTGAATGGCGTATCCTTTTTTTCAATGTAAAGTGCATGTTTACCATTAAAAATCGCAGGGAGTTCAACAAGAGGTAAAATTTTTACTTCTCCCTTAATCCCCTGCGGTTTAATGATTTTTCCGACACAAACGAAATCCATCTTATTCTCCAAACTTCACAAAAACTTTTTTGTGAGTCTTTGAAGCAACAGATTTCATAATGCCCCTAATGTTGTTGGCAGTCTTACCGTTTTTACCGATAACCTTGCCAATATCAGTGCTGGCAACTTTAACTACAAAAGTAACAGACTTTTCGTCTTCTTCCTTTTCTACTACCACACTGTTTTCATCTTCTACGAGTGCTTTAATAAGATATTCTAATAACTTATCCATTTACACATCTCCTTATTTCTTTTTTGGATCTATTGCACCACTCTTAACCAAAATTGATTTTGCAGTTTCTGTTGGTGTTGCACCATTTCTAAGCCATTTTTGTGCTTTTTCATTGTCAATTTTGATTTCTGCTGGATTTGTCAATGGGTTGTAAGTTCCAAGTAAATCAATATATTTACCATCTCTTGGAGTTTTTGAGTCAGAAACAACAACACGGTAAAAAGGTGATTTCTTATCTCCCATTCTTGTAAGTCTGATTTTAACAGCCATGATTTTTTCTCCTTTTAATAAATTTTTGAAAGTTTTGTCTTTCGTTATATAATCAAAACAAAAGTTTTGTTTATACCAAATGTTGTGTAGTATTCATACATAATACTCTTTAAATTGTGATGTTATTTAAAACATTCCACGCATTAAACCTTTCTTGCCTTTCAATTGTTTCATCATTTCTTTTGATTGCTCAAACTGTTTAAGCAAGATGTTTACTTGTTGAATTGATGTTCCACTTCCTTCTGCAATTCGTTTTCTTCTGCTTGCCTTTATGATGTCAGGATTGAGTCTTTCTTCCTTAGTCATACTTTGAATAATCGCTTTGTTTACAGCAAGTTGTTTTTCATCAATGTTCACCCCTTTCAATTTGGAAGACATTCCTGGAATCATGCTTATAAGGTCGTTTATATTTCCCATTTTGTTGAGTTTTTCCATTTGCATTAAATAGTCTTCAAATGTAAAAGAGTTTTCTCTGAATTTTGCTTCAAGTTTTTTTGCTTCTTCTTCGGTAACCGCTTCTTGTGCTTTTTCAATAAGTGAAAGCACATCTCCCATTCCCAGAATTCTGCTGGCTATACGGTCTGGATAGAAAGGCTCTAAATCATCAATCTTTTCTCCTATACCAGAAAATTTGATTGGTTTTCCAGTAATTGCTTTGATTGAAAGTGCAGCACCGCCTCTTGTGTCACCATCAAGTTTTGTTAAGATTACACCAGAAATGTCAAGGTCGTTATTAAAACTTTCACTGATTGTCACTGCATCTTGTCCAGTCATTGCATCCACAACAAGCAAAATTTCCGTTGGTTTAACTTCTTTTTTAATGTCTTGCAGTTCTTGCATCAATTCTTGATTGATATGCAAACGCCCTGCTGTGTCAATAATGACTGTGTCAAAACCTTGTTTCTTAGCATGTTCTATTGCCTGTTTGGCAGTTTTAACTGGATTTTGAGTGCCTTTTTCAAAAACTTCTGTGTTTGCAGTTTTTCCAACAACTTGAAGTTGATTTATGGCAGCAGGTCTGTAAATGTCACATGCAACCAAAAGTGGCTTCTTGCCCGACTTTTTCAAGTGATAAGCCAATTTCCCACACATTGTGGTTTTTCCTGCACCTTGCAAACCACACATCATAATAATTGTTGGTGGATTCGATGAAATTTTAAGTTTTTGTTCATTTGAAGAAATAAGTTTCACCATTTCTTCATTTACAATTTTAATAACCATTTGCCCTGGGGTCAGACTTTTCATTACTTCTTCGCCCATTGCTTTTTCTGAAACATCAGCAACAAATTTTTTGGCAACCAAATAATTTACATCGGCTTCCAACAACGCGATGCGCACTTCACGCATTGCTTCTTTAATTTCCAGTTCAGTCAATTTTCCGCGTTTTGTAAGTTTGGAAAATATGTGATTCAGTTTGTCTGATAATGATGAAAAAAGTGCCATTATATTTCCTTTAAAACATTTTCGATTTTTTCTGAAATTCTTGTTTCATTTGTTTTGTCTGCCAAATATTTAATTTCAAGTAAGTCTTCTTTTAATGTTTCCCTTTTTGTGTAAAGTCTTAAACTGTTTTCAAGGCTTTTTAACTTTTCACAAGACTTATCAATGGCATCTAAAACTGCTTGTCTGGAAATGTTCCTTTCCACTGCAATCTCCGCCAAAGTCATGTTAAATTCGAAATATGACGCCATAATCTTTTGTCTGTCTTCACTTAAAAGACTGCCATAAATTTCAAAAAGTCTTCCAAGATAAATGAAATCATTAAGTTCAATTTTGGACATAACCATCTTCCTTATCGTCAAGTAAAATAACTTTACAAAAAGATTATATCACACAATTTTTAAAAATGCAACAATTTTTGCTTAGAATTTTAAATTTTTCAAGGCAACAAATTTGCTATTACTGTGTTGCTTAAATGATAAAAAACTGGATTAAGATAAATTCTGTCACCTTTTTCTTGAATGACACCTTGTTTGACATAATCGGCATAATAAGAATTTTGTTTTATGTCATAACCCAACTTTTGCAACTTGGCTGTTTCAACCCCAAGTTTGCACCTTAAACCAAGCATAATTATTTCTTCCAGTTCTTCTGTTGCATTTAATTTTTCTTTACTGATTTTTCCTGCCTTATAATCTTCAAAGTTATCTGCATTTGCCGTTCTGTTTTTTCCGTCAAAAGAGTGTGCGGAAATTCCAAAGCCTAAATATTCCGCCCTTTCCCAATAAGTTAAATTGTGCTGACTTTCATAGTCAGGATAAGCAAAATTGGAAATTTCATAACGCATTAAACCTTTATCTTGCAAATAGTTTGCAAGTTTGTTAAATGCTGTTATTGTTTGGTCATCGGTTAAAGGAACATATTTCTTTTCTTTTACATCACAAAAAAGTTTTGTGTTTTCATAAACTTCTAAAAGATAACAAGAAATATGTTTAACACCCAAATCCAAAAGTTGTGAAGCATAACGACACAACTCTTTTCCTGTTTCATTTTCCAGTCCAACAATCAAATCCGCTGAAACATTGTCAAAACACTTTCTTGCCATTTTAATTTTTTCTAATGCTTCAACTTTTGTATGAAGTCGTCCTATCTTTTGAAGACTTTTATCTTTTAAACTTTGAACTCCTATGCTTAGCCTGTTTACACGAAGCCTTTTCCAAGTTGTCAAAAGTTCTTCTGTCAACGAACTTGGATTGGCTTCAATGGTAAACTCCGCATTGTCATAGACATCAAAAGTGTCATAAATTGCCTTAACAACTTTTTCAATTTGTTGTGGTGTCAATATGCTTGGCGTTCCACCACCAATATAGATTGTTCTAACAACACCATCACATTTTCTTTTTTCAATCTCTTTGCAAAGTTCATCAATGTAATCATCCTTTTCTTTTTCGCCAGTGCAATAAGAAACAAAAGCGCAATAATTGCACTTTCTTTCACAAAATGGAATATGCACATAGATTGAAAGTTCTTTCATAACATTTATTTAATCTTACTTAATATTTTATCATACACACGATGTAAAAGTCTATTAAAATATAACAAGCCGTAAAAAACAATAAGAAAATTTAAAAAGAAGAATAATATATTGACAATCATCATAATAAAAACACCTGACCAAGTTCCATAAAAAAATCCATCTTTTGGTATCAAGAAAGATAAAACAGATTCCGTTCTATAAAAGAAATCCATTAAGCAATATGGGATTAAAAGAAACAAAATATTTATTAAATTTGCAACATTTCTCATATCATTAAATATAAAAAAATATACAAACATTAAAATTGGTAATATTATATATAAAAATATATCAGAAAAACTTGTTAAATGAAATCTGCATTCCATGACTAATGCAAATGCAATATAAGAAAAAAATAACTCTATTAAACAAAATTGTTTATAACTAATTTGACTTACAGATAAAATGATATATCCTAAGCCAATGATGAAAAAGAAAACATCTATTTTTTCTATAGCCCACAATTTATTTTTAAGAGTTATTAATTGAAATATAATAAACAAGATTCCTAAAACAAAAGGAAATGCAATTTTGCATATTCGTGTAAAACTTATATTTGCTTTCATAAATTTACCCTCTCCACTAAAATATTTTATAACGGGGGGGTAAAAGTCAACTAATTTTTAAAATTATTTTTATTTCTGCGAATCATCCAATTTCAAAATGCTCATAAATGCTTCTGATGGAATTTCCACAGAACCTATCTTTCGCATCTTTTTCTTGCCTTCTTTTTGTTTTTCAAGAAGTTTACGCTTTCTTGTTATGTCACCGCCATAACATTTTGCAAGCACATCTTTTCTCATTGCAGAAATGGTTTCTCTTGCAATAATCTTATTTCCAATGCACGCCTGTATAGGCACTTCAAACATCTGTCTTGGAATAATTTTTTTCAATCTTTCAGCAAGTTCTCTGCCACGATTGTATGCTTTGTCTTTGTGAACAATCAGTGACAACGCATCACATCTTTCACCATTTAAAAGCAAATCCACTCTGACCAAATCAGCAGGTTCAAAACCGCAAATTTCATAGTCAAAACTTGCATAACCTTTTGTTCTGGATTTAAGACTGTCAAAAAAGTCATAAATAATTTCACCAAGTGGAAGTGTATATTTAAGTTCTACACGCTTTTTGTCAATGTATTGCATATCTTTGTAAATCCCGCGTTTATCTTGACATAAGTCCATAATGTTTCCAACATATTCAGGTGGAGTGAAAATGTTAACCTTGACAATTGGTTCTTCTATTCTGTCAATCTCCACTGCTGGTGGCAAATTGGAAGGATTGGAAATTTCCAACATTTCCCCATTTGTTTTATAGACATTATAGGAAACACTTGGAGCAGTCGTTATAATGTCAAGATTAAATTCGCGTTCCAGTCTTTCAGTAATGATTTCCAAATGCAGAAGCCCCAAGAAACCACATCTAAATCCATACCCCAAAGCAGAAGAAACTTCTGGCGAAAATTGCAAACTTGCATCATTTAATTTCAATTTTTCCAGACTGTCTTTAAGTTCATAATACTTCGCACCATCAATTGGAAAAATTCCGCAATAGACAACAGGTTGAACTTCTTTATAACCATCCAAAACCTTTTCTGTTGGATTTTCAACAGTTGTTATTGTGTCACCAACTTTAACATCGGAAATGGTTTTGATTGATGCAGCAATATAGCCAACATCCCCAGCAGACAATTGTTCCACAGTTTTTGTGTTTGGCACAAAAATGCCAACTT
>CATKYT010000020.1 GCA_949841245.1 uncultured Eubacteriales bacterium
GTCAAGCGGTTAAGACGTCGCCCTCTCACGGCGAAATCATGGGTTCGATTCCCGTAGGGGTCACCAAATAAATCCAATACGGACGCTTTGTTGTGTTCGTATTTTTTTAAATCATTTTTAACCTGACAAATTGTTGAAAAATTAAAACTAAATATCATTTGTTTTTATTTTAATTTTACAACCAAAGATAATTTTGTTAACTAATTAAAATTGTTGTAAATTTTCAATATTTTGGGGATTTATAACTATTACTTTACAAGCATTTTGATTCGCAAATTTTAATGTATTCGCTGTGCCACTTGGTTGACCATTCCAACATGCTATACAAACGCTAGAATGTTGCACCATCCACAAGTTTCTTTCATTCATACAATTTGGTGTATATATTTTCGATAAAATAATTTTCTTGTCACAATGTAATAAGATATTCTTATATCTCTCTTGCTGGTTTAATTTCCATTTAAATTCTTGTCCAATGCAAGGAATAACAGCAACAAGTTTAACATTTGGAAACTCTTTTTTTAAATCAATAATTATTTCAGCTCCAATCATATCAAATCCTTCTGCCATTCCTGTCAAAAAAGTTATTACACCATTTTCAATTGCAGAAAGTAAAATTTGTTTTAAAGTTTCTTTAAACTTTACACAAGTTTGTTTGCTCTCATTATAACCCCATGGCAAACTCTTAGGTCTATGACCTGTAAGACAGGCAGTATTTATTTTGTTCATTTCAATCCTTTTATGGTTGTATATAATCATATTAATTGTAACATAATCATATAGTTGCATGCAACCATATGAAAAACTTTAAAAATATTATTATAGTTACATACAACTATAAAGGAGAGTATGTAATTATGAGTAATAATGTTAATCAAGCTGTGGCAAAAAGAATTAATGAATTATTGAAAAAGAAAAATATGACAAGATATAAACTTGCCATGAATAGTGGAGTTACTCATTCTACTCTTAAAAATATTATTAACGACACAATTAATGACAATTTACTTTCAACAATAATTTTAATTGCTGGCGGATTTGATATGACAATCAGCGAGTTTTTGGATAGTCCATTATTTTTAGAAGATAATCTACATATACAAAAATCAAAATAACATAAAATTAAACTTTTACAATAAATTTTATTTCATTTATTTAGTAATAAAAAATTATCTTTTTGTTTTGCAAAACTATTGATGCATGATATAATTCTTTTATGATTAAGTTTGTTTGGTTTGGAACCGCAACTGTGCTTTTGGATGTTGACGGAGAAAAATTGTTGTTTGACCCTTATTTTCGAATTAACAAAAAACTGGAACCAACTGCATTGGAAGAATTTTGCCATGCAGATTACATCCTAAACACTCACCCACATTTTGACCATTTATGCGACTGGCCAAAAATTTTGCCACACACTGATGCCAAACTTATTGCTCCACCAACTGCTTTGCTTCGTTTGGAAGCACAAGATGTGGATGTTGCTAAGCGAATCGAAATTGCCTGTCCACATGACACACTGAATCTAAAAAATTGCCAAATAAAAGTTCACCGAACTCGTCATGTTAAAAACAATGCTGGAATCATCTTAAAAACCGCATTTAGAATTTTGTTTAAAGCAAAAATTAAAAGTGCCATAAAAATTTTAAGCATTCACAAAAATTTTAAAATGGGTGGAGATATTGTTGCTTATGAAATAAACTGCCAACAAAAAACCATTCTTTTGTTTGGCTCTGCTGGCTTTGACGAAAGCACAAAACTTCCTAAAAAAGTGGATATTCTAATTTGGCCATTTCAAGGAAGAACAGGCATGACAAAATATTCATTGCCTATCATTGAAAAAATTAATCCAAAAAAGATTGTACTTGACCATTTTGATGACGCGTTTCCACCCATCACTGGAAAAGTTGACACAAAAAAGTTTGTCAAGGTTTTAAAAACAAAGCATCCTGAAATTGAAGTCATTGTTCCAAAATTTAAACAACAACTGGAATTTTAGATTAAAAACATCAAAAATACAAAAAATACACAAGAAAGGAAAATGTTATGAAATTCTTTTATGATCATTTCACACAAGACCAAGTTGGTGCATTTAAATGGCAACATTTTTTAATTATGGGAATTTTTGTGGTTGCTTTAATCGTTGCAATTTTCTTTTCACGAAAGTTAAATCAAAATCAAGCAAGAAAAATAATGCTTATCATTGCCATAACAATCACAGTTATGGAAATTATAAAAATCATTTTGCGTCTTATCAAAGGAAGCAACATAGACGGATTTTTGCCACTTTATTTTTGCAGTCTTTTCATTTATTGTTTGTGGCTTACTTTTTGCAAAAATGATTTTCTTAAAACAATGGGTTATTCTTTCATCATCTTTGGCGGAATTATTGGCGCACTGATGAACACTTTACTTCCAACCACATCTCTTATGATGTATCCCGCATGGCACCCATCCACAATTCACAGTTTTTTCTATCACTGGCTTATGCTTTACACTGCAATTTTGATAATTATGAAAAAACTTTACATACCAAAAGCAAAACACTTTTTACATTATTTTGTATTAATGACTGTCTTTTCAGTTGTCGCATTCATAATAAATCTGTTTTGTGGAAGCAATATGATGTTTCTCGGAAATCCATATGGTTTGCCAGAATTTGTTAAATCGATTTATGAATTTTCGCCTTATTTGTTTGCCTTTCTTTCTTACTTTACACAAACTTTTCTTTTATACTGGTTTTGTTTTGGCATTTATAAACTTATTGAATGGATTATTTCCAAATGTAAAAATAAAAAAGAAAACAAAAAAAATGAACTTGCATAGTTCATTTTTTTATTTGTCTTAACTTTTTAAACTTAAAACGGCTTCCTTTCTGTTTTTGCTGTTGTAAATGTAATTTCCACTGACCAATATATCAACACCACAATCGGCAAGCATCTTGGCATTTTCAGGTGTAACACCACCATCAAATTCAATTTTAAACAGCAAATTATTTTCGCTTCTAAATTTGTCAAGTTCTTTAACTTTTTCTATGGTGCTGTCAATAAGTGATTGTCCACTTGCACCAGGCACCACACCCATGACCAAAACAATGTCACAATTAAAGACAAATTGTCTAACTTGTGAAAATGTCGTGTCAGGATTGATAACCATACCAGCAAGAGCATGCTGTTGTTGAATATATTTCAAAGTTTTAACAAGTTCTTCCTTATCTTCAAAAGCCTCATAATGCACAGATATAATATCCGCACCAGCATCAATATATTTAGGAATGTCATTTGCTGGTTCGTTTACCATTAAGTGGACATCCAACATGATTAAACTGTTTCGATTGATGTTCTTCACAAGACCATAGTCATAATTGTTTTTATCCACAAAGTTTTCATTTGTTATGTCACAATGTAAAAACTCAGCCACACCTTGCATTTGCTTGGCATATTCAATAATGTTTTGATAGTCACTGATTGGTAAGGTCGAAACGCTTACATCCACATTTCTTTTCATAAATGCTCCTTATAAAATAAGTTTAACAAAAATAAACTTAAAATCAAAATCTTTTAAGACATTTAATCGTATTATACAACTTTAAATAATTTTCATAACGCGACTTATGAATTTTGCCTGCTTTTACTGCACTGGTTACTCCACAATCTTTTTCGCTTAAATGATTACAAGATTTATATTTGCATTGATTGGAATGTTCGATAAATTCAAAGAAATATTTTTTCACTTCATCTTCTTCCAAATCCAGCAAATATTCGTCAAGTTTTGAAAAACCTGCTGTGTCAGCCAAAAACTGACCTTTTCCAAATTCAAAAAGGCTGACTGTGCGCGTAGTCTGCTTTCCGCGTTCAATCTTCTTACAAAAATCCCCGACTATGGCAACTTCTTGCTTTTTAAGGGCATTTATAATCGAAGATTTCCCAACGGCACTTTGACCAGCAAGCACACATATGCCATTTATTTCTTTTTTAATTTTTTCTACACTTTCATTAAATGTTGAAAAAATAAGCACTTTTGCCAAGTTTTTATAGATTTTTTCCATATTTTCACAAAATTTAAAATCTAAATCACTTTTATTAACACACAAAATTGGCTGTATGTCAGACAGAGCACAGAAAATTAAAAGTTTGTCAACTAAATATAAATCAGGTTTTGGAATTGGCGCAATCACAATGAACATCTTGTCAATGTTTGCCACGGGTGGACGAACAAGCACATTCTTACGCTTTTCAAGCCTGCAAATTGCGTTGTCATCATCAATTGTCACTTTGTCGCCTACAAACAAACCTTCTTTCTTTAAATTTTTTCTTGCCACAACATCTTGCACCACTCCATTTTCCAATTCCACAGTGAAAAGGTCTGCCTGTTTTTTTAAGATTAAGCCTTTAAGCATTTTCACCTCCAACTCTGTTTCTAAGTTGTCCGCAAGCCCCTTCAATATCTTCCCCCATTGTGCGCCTAACAGTGGCACTGATTCCAAGTTTAGTTAAATCTTCGGCAATTCGATATGCTTTTTTTCTGTTTACCCCAAGAAGTGATTTTTCTTTAACGGAATTAAGTGGAATTAAATTGACATGACAAGAGCGTCCATGCATGATTTTTACAAGTTCTTTAATGCAAGCATCATTGTCATTTACTCCTTCAATTAAAGAATATTCAAAACAAATTCTTCTTCCCGTTTTGTCAAAATAATAGTCACAAGCATTTAAAATTTCTGAAATTTTGTAAGCATTTGCAATCGGCATAATTGTCTTTCTAAGTTCATCATTTGGCGCATGTAACGAAATGGTAAGTGTCACAGAAAATCCATCATCAGCAAGTTTTTTAATGTTAGGAACAAGTCCACAAGTGGAAAGAGAGATGTTTCTTTGGCTTATGTTTAAACCTTCTTCACAAGACACAAGTTTCAAAAACTTTGTAACATTATCATAATTGTCAAGTGGTTCTCCGCATCCCATAAGCACAACATTGGTCACCTTTCGCTCTTTCAAGTTTCCACCAAGACTGCGATTAAAAAACAAAACTTGAAGCAAAATTTCTCCGGCAGTTAAATTTCGTTTAAGTCCATTTAAAGTGGAAGCACAAAATTTACAGCCCATTCGACAACCAACCTGTGTGGAAACACAGACAGTATTACCATATTTATATTTCAAAAGCACACTTTCAACAATGCTTCCATCTTCAAATTTAATGGCAATCTTCTCTGTTCCATCTTTGCTTTTCAGTTGTGCCACAATCTCATATTTGGGATAACCATTTTCAATTTTTTCTTTAAAATTATTTGGCAAATTTGAAATTTCTTCCAATGCCTTATTTTGCATAAGGGCTTCATAAAGTTGTTTGGCACGAAACTTAGGTTCTTTTAAATTTAAAACATAGTTTTCCAATTCTGCCAATGAAAAATCTAGAATCATCTGTCCACCACCATGGCTTTAAAATGATAACCATTTAAAAAATCAATTACATTTAAAACTTTACCGCCTGACGCCTGACATCTCAGAATTTCAAGAAAACCATCTTGTGCTTTGACAAAAAGTCTTTTCTTTTCTTTAATAATCTGACCAACTTCCGCTGTTACATCAATTTGTCCCTTTTGGGCTTTATAAACCTTAATTAAATCGCCACCCAAATAAAAATGTGCAACAGGACTTTCAACATAAGCACGCACTTTATTAACCAATCTTTCAGTACTTTCAGAAAAATCTAAAAGCCCATCTTCTTTCTTAATAAGTTTGACAAATGTTGCTTCTTCATGATTTTGTGGCGTTCTTACCACTGTTCCAATTTCAATTTTCTTCAAAGTTTCCAGCAAAAGTTTAAGCCCCATATTCGCCAACTTTTCAAGCAAAGAAAGATAATCATCTTCTGGCAAGATTTCCAAGTTTTGCTGAACAAAAACATCTCCATCGTCCATGCCCACTTCTGTTTTCATAATGGTTACACCAGTCAATCTATCACCATTTAAAAGTGCAGATTGAATAGGAGTTGCCCCTCTATATTTTGGCAGAAGTGAAGGATGAACATTTATGCAAGGTTTAATGTCCAAAAATGCTTTTGGCAAAATTTTTCCATAAGATGCTGTAACAGCCAAATCATAATCAATGTTTTTAAAATCTTCAATATGTTGAGAAAGTTTTTCAAACTGATAAACAGGCAAGCCATTTGCCTTTGCCAAACTTACAATATGCGGTGAAACCAACTTATTTCCCCTGCCTGATGGTTTGTCATTTTGGCAAACTATGCCAACCACTTCAAATTCACTGTCAATAAGTCCTTGCAAAACAATTTCTGCAAATCGTGGTGTTCCAAAAAATAAAATTTTCATCTATTCCACTCCAAGTTCGGATTTATAATTCTTTCCGTCAGTTGTATAATCAACAAAAAGCACACCATTTAAATGGTCAATTTCATGGCAAACACAGCGTGCAATAAAATCTTCTGCTTCAAATTCATATTGTTTACCATGACGGTCAAAAGCCTTGATTTTAACATATTTTGGTCTTTCCACTTCTGTGTAAAAGCCAGGAACACTTAAACAACCTTCATTGCGTTTAACCTTTCCTTTAACTTTCAAAATTTCAGGATTAATGACTTCCAAATATTTTCCTTCTTCAAGTTCAATAACAATCACGCGTCTAAGAACACCGACCTGCACACCAGCAATGCCGACACCTTTTCTTTCCACCATAGTTGTTTTCATGTCATCTAAAAGAAGCCCAAGTTCTTCATCAAAATCCACAACAGGCTTTGATGTCTTTCTCAATTTTTCACTTCCTATCTTAACAATTTTTCGCGTTGCCATAACTTTCTCCTTTAAAATTCTTATTTTATATTTCTTTTTATTAAATCATTTTTAAAAATAAATGCAGTTTCATGCGTAACAAAAATTTGGTAAATTAGTCCAAAATTAAGATAAGTTGTTTGGATTTATCTCAAAAAATACACTTGATTTTGCACTTTCGTCAACCGATTCAAAGATTTTTTGTTCAATCTCATCAGCACGGTCAAGTTTAAATCTCATCATAATCTGATAACGGAATTTGTTTTTAATTTTGTTTAATGGTGCTTTCATAACATCTAAATAAACAAAATCTTTTGCGTATTGTTCTTTAATTTCCTTAACTTTATTATAACACATTTTACACTCTTGTGCCACCAAATTTTCATCTTCATGTGTAAATAATATTCTGATTATTCGTGCATAAGGTGGAAAGTTTGTAACTTTACGCAAATTTGCTTCTTTTTTAAAGAAACCTTTATAATCATAATTGCTTGCAAAACGATAGACAAAATGGCGTGGACTGTATGTTTGCAATATGACTCGTCCTTGTGTTGCACTTCGTCCTGCACGCCCTGCAACTTGCGTGATAAGTTGGAAAGTTCTTTCAATGCTTCGATAGTCTGACTGATAAAGACTTTGGTCAGCGTCGACAATTCCCACAAGCACAACATCTTCAAAGTCATGCCCTTTGGCAATCATTTGCGTGCCAACTAAGATTGCAGGCTTTGTGTTTTTGAACTCATTCAAAATTTCACGATGTCCATTCTTTTTGGAAGTAGTGTCATTGTCCATACGCAAAATTCGCACATCTGGAAAAAGTTTATGCAACTCCTCCACAACGCGTTCTGTGCCAACCGCTCCTTGCTTAATATCCCGACTTCCACAACTTGGGCAAACATCAAGTGCTTTATATCGCTTTCCACAATAATGACATTTAAGTCTGTCTTCAAATCTGTGATAGACAAGCGAAACATCACAATCCGAACACTTTGCCACATAACCACATTGACGACATCTTTGAAAAGAAGAAAAACCGCGTCTATTTATGAAAATCATGGCTTGTTTTTTCTGTTTAATTACATCTTGAAGTTCATATATCAAAGGAATGGAAAAAATTTGATTATTGCCCTGACGCATTTCCATCAGCATATCAACAACTACAATCTTAGGCATTTCCATGCCATTTACACGCACAGGCATTTCCACAAGTTCAAACTCGCCATCAAGCGATTTAGCATAACTGTCAATAGACGGTGTGGCACTGCCTAAAACAAGGGTGCAATCGTTGAACTTTTGCCTGAACTCAGCCACCAAATGTGTGTCATAACGTGGATTACTTTCTGAAACATAACTCTGTTCGTGTTCTTCATCAATTATGATGATGCCCAAATTTTCCAAAGGGCTGAAAATGGCAGACCTTGCGCCGACAACAACTTTTGCTTGTCCAAAGAAAATTCTCTGCCATTCGTCAAAACGCTCTCCTGCTGAAAGTCCACTGTGAATAAGTGCAACATTATTGCCAAAGCGTGCTTTAAAATTTGCAAGCACTTGTGGAGTTAAAGAAATTTCAGGAACCAGCATCAAAGCAGTTTTTCCCATGGAAAGTTGCCTGTCAATTAAATTCATGTAAACTTCTGTTTTTCCGCTTCCAGTAACTCCGTGCAAAAGATAGGTTTTGTTTTGGCTTATCATGTCAACTGCACGCTGTTGAAGTGGTGAAAGTTCTCTTTTAACACTTTCCACAACATCAAAGTCTGGTGTTCGAAAAGCCTTTTCACTTAAAACTTCCACTGCACCTTTTTTAACAAGTGCAGAAAGTGGTGCATATCCAAATTGGTTGGAAACATCAGAAAATTTTGCCTGCCCATGTTCTTTTAAAAAATCAATAATCTGTTGTTGCTTTTCTGCCTTTCTTTCCAACTTTTCAAAAGTGGAAGAAATTTTGACATACTTGACAATAAGTTCTTTAATCTTATCAGTTCGCATTTCACTTGGCAAAAATAACCTTAAAATGCTGGCAAGTTTAAGATGTAATTTTTCAGCCATGTAAAGCATCAGTTGCAACATTTCTGGCTTTATAACAGCAAAATCTTCAATTTTATTTGCAATTGGTTTAATTTTGCTTTCATCATATTTGCTTTTTTCTTCAAACCCAACAATAAAGCCTTGCAAGTTGCGTTTTCCAAAAGGAACAATAACTCTTTCCCCAACGCTAACTTGCATGTCTTCTGGCACTTTATATTCAAACACTTTGTCAAGTGCTTTTACATCTTGGTCAATAATTATTTTTGCAAACAAAATCTTCTCCCATAAAAAAATTCCGCCATAAGTTTCCTTACAGCAGAATTATAACACATGTTTACGACACAAATCAATCATTTAAATCGCTTGGTTCAACATCGCCATTGAAAATTTCGTCAAGTGCAATGCTGATTGACTTCTTATCAGCGGTGGCAAGTTCTCCACGGCGAGTTGTTTCAATTTCTTTTGCTCTTTTTGCAGCAACAATAGAAAGAATATATTTATTTCCATTTGCTTTTTCTTGTAAACTGTCAATAGGTGGTTCAATCATCATAGTGCTTATTCTCCTTAAATTCACGGCAATTATAACATAATATTGCCAAAAAGTAAAGCATTTTTAACTATACATCTTTAAAATTATGCCATTTTAATAAAAAAACTAAACTTTTTTTGAACATAAGTTGACACCATATTTTAACTAAATAAAAGATTGGCGCGGAATTTAACACATAAAAAACTTTGCAAAACAAAAAATCGCGAAATAATCGCGATCTTTTTATACGAAACCCAGTGAAATCAAAATTGCCCTGTTTATTTCTTTCATCTTTCTTTCGTCAATTTCTGTAATTTTTTCTTTAAGTCTACGCTTATCAAGTGTGCGGATTTGCTCTAAAAGCACCACTGAGTTTTTTGGTAATTTATAATCTTGACAAGAAAGTTCAATATGAGTTGGAAGTTTTGCTTTGGTCATTTGGCTTGTGATTGCCGACACAATTACTGTTGGAGAAAACTTATTTCCTACATCATTTTGAATAATTAAAACAGGACGCACGCCACCCTGCTCACTCCCGACAACGGGACTAAGGTCAGCAAAATATACTTCTCCGCGTTTAATTAAATTCTCCATCAAACCTTCCATTAAAATTTTGAAAATCCAATAAGTCTGCAAATTCTAAATCAAGAAGTTCTTGATAAATCTCCGACATATCAGCATAAGAGGAAGATAATTCTTCCTTCATTTTCATTTTATGTTTTTCTGATGTAATTGTTGAAACTTTGGCATACCTTTCTAAACTGCCATATTCCTTTTCCAACTTTTCTGCTTTTTCCAGCATTTCGTGAAAAACATTTTTGTTCATGAAAATCATCTCCCGTCCTTCGAAATTTTAAACTTAGTTTGAGTAAGCATAAAATTTTTATTCTTTCGTAAATCAACTTTAAAAGCACAACAAAAAAGCCAAGCATATTTTTTGCTTGGCACAATTTATTTTAAAACAACCACACATCCGACCACATTTTTTTGATGCGAAATTGAAATTTCAATTTCCTTTGCGTTCAAACTTTCAAATCTGCTTTTTGCTTTTCCGTAAAGTTTGACAAAAGGCGCACCACTTTCTTTATGACAAAGTTCAATTTCTTTGTAAGAGATTTCGCCTTCACTTATGTCAAGTGCTTTAAAAACCGCTTCCTTAACTGTCCACAAAGATGCGACTCTTTCTTCAAAATTGCATTTGTAATTTTTTATGTAGGCAACTTCGCTTTCAAGTGCAATTTTATCCAAAAGTTTTTGCGGATTTTTAATCTCTTTAACTTCTTGTAAATCAAATCCGATCATAATTTTCTCCTTCGTAATTTCTAAGGGCATGTTTGGTTGCTT
Source organism: uncultured Eubacteriales bacterium (assembly GCA_949841245.1). Classification (GTDB taxonomy): domain Bacteria; phylum Bacillota; class Clostridia; order Christensenellales; family UBA1242; genus Caccovivens. The sequence continues at coordinate 10,683 of CATKYT010000020.1, forward strand.
CTTGTGCCACACTATAATCATACCCCTTGTAAATAAGATGAGCAATGCATTTTTGAAAGGTTTTTGTCGACTTTTCATGTTTTAACGCGAATTTTTCCGCCAATATCTTTGCTTTTTCCAGTTCTTCATCTTCGTCTACATTTTCCAAAAGACAATCAATGATTTCTTGCGAAATACCTTTCAGTTTCAGTTTGTTGACAATAACCCTTTTCCCCTTGGAACTTTTAAGTGAATCAAAATAATTTTTGGCAAAAACTTCATCATCTGCATAGCCATATTCTTTTAATTTAGAAACAGTTTTTTCAATGACTTGCAAAGAAAAACCTTTCTTTTTTAAATAATCTTTAATGCCTTTACTGCTGACTGAATATTTTTCCAAATAACAAATTGCCATATCAAAAGACACTTTCTCATCATTCTGTGATTTTATGGAAGCAAAAGTTTCTTCGTCAAACTCTGCATCTGTAACAATGTTGTTTTGCACCAAACATTCGTCCAAAAAAATTCCATACCACTTTTCATCCATATAGACATGGAAACGGTTTGTTGTGCCTATTCTTTTTAAGTTTGTAACTTTCATTTAAGCACCTCGCTTGTCACCTTTGTATAGGCTCTCACAAGACCGCCTGCACCAAGTTTAATTCCACCAAAATATCGCACCACAAAAACACAAACATTTTGAACATTTTTCTTCTGCATAACTGACAAGATTGGTCTGCCTGCCGTTCCACTTGGTTCTCCATCGTCCACTGCTTTTTCTAAGAAAGGATTGGTAAGTGAATAAGCATAACAAATATGTGTTGCTTTTTTATGTTCTTTTTTCAAATCATTCAAAGCATTTTCCACTTCATCAATTTGCTGGCAGGAAAAAAGATAACCAATAAATCTTGATTTTTTCTCGATATATTCCACTGTTTTCTTAAAATTTGTCATCTTGTCACCATGTAAATAAACAAAAAGCAAAAGACTTAATCTTCCAGCCCCAAAAGATAATCTGCTGAAACTTTAAAATATTTTGCAAGTGCAGTTAAATAAACAATGTTAGGGATTTGTAAACTTCTTTCCCAACGACTGATTGCTGCATCACTAACTCCAATCGCTTCGCCAAGTTTCTTAGTTGTCAAACCTTCTTCCATGCGTAATTCTTTCAACCTTTCGGCAAAAATTTTCATAAGTAAAATCTCCTATATGAAAATTATAACCAAATGGTAGCAAAAATATTTGTCAATTACCAATTGGTATTATTCAATATATAATACCAACCAGTAACAAACAAATTATAACATACGCCAATAACCTTTGCAAATAATATTAAATAATTAATAAAAAGCGATGACAAAAATCATCGCTTTTCATATTTTAATAAGTTAAACAAAAATTTCTTTTATAAGTGTTATTTCGCAATAACTTTAATGAAACTCTTTTTACCTTTTTTAATAAGCGCACCTTCTCCTATGTCATTTAAGGTCACACTAAGGTCAAATCTTTCCACTTTTTCATTTTTGAAAGAAATTGCTCCGCCTTGAATAAGTCGTCTTGCTTCACTTTTTGATGGTGCAAGTTTGCATTCAAAAAGTAAATCACAAATACCCATAGGGAAAGAAGTTTTTTCAATTTCCACAACAGGGGCATCATCTCCGCCATTTGCAAACAAATTTTCCGCCATGGCAACCGCTTTTTCTGCTTCATCTTGTCCATGAACAAGTTTCGTAATTTCAAATGCCATTCTTTTTTTCGCTTTAATGATGTCACTGCTTACCAATTCATTAATTTCGTTTAATGGAATTCTTGTAAACAATCTTAACAAAGTTTCAACATCTTTGTCTTGAATGTTGTAAAAATATTGATAAAAATCATAAACACTGGTTTTTTCTCTTGCCACCCACAAAGCACCTTTGGCAGTTTTGCCCATTTTTTGACCTTCGGAATTTGTCAAAAGTGGACAAGTCAAACATTCAAGGTTATGTGTCTTACCATCTGCAAAAGCCATCTTTCTGCCAAGTTCTGTGCCTGCAACCATGTTACCCCATTGGTCTGACCCCCCAACCTGCAAATTGCAACCAAATTTTTGGTTTAAGTAAACAAAATCATAAGCCTGCATAAGCATGTAACCCATTTCCAAGAAAGTCAAACCACCTTCTTCCATACGGCGAGCATATGCATCATTAGAAAGCATTTTATTGACATTGAAATAAGTTCCCACATCGCGCATGAAGTTTACATAATCATAACCTTTAAACCATTCCGCATTGCTGACAATCTTTGCAGGATTTTCACCTTTGGTTTCAACAAACCTTTCCACAAGAGCCTTAACTTCGTTTAAGTTGTGCTGAACTTGTTCTTCGGTCAACATCTTTCTCATGTCTGTTCTGCCACTTGGATCTCCAACCATGGCTGTTGCTCCACCAATCAAAACAATAACTCTGTGTCCAGCATCTTGGAAATATTTAATCATCATAAGTGAAAAGAAATGTCCTATATGCAAACTATCTGCCGTTGGGTCAATGCCGACATAAACTGTTGTTGGTTCGCCATTTACAATTTTTCTGACATTTTCTTCATTAGACATTTGATAAACATATCCTCTTTCCTTTAAAGTTTCATATAATTTGCTTCTGTCAATTTTTTCCATTTTATTTCTCCTTTTAAAACAAAAAACACGCAACATCCTTAATTCATAGGACGAAGCGTGTGTTCGTGGTACCACCTAATTTCTGTTACTGAGACAAAAACCTATTCAAGTTTTTCTCAATAACACTTATTCAGTCATTCGCTGGCTTTGCGTAAGACTTGAAACGATTGTAATTCAATTTGTTTCCGCCAAGATTTTTCACCAAACAATCTCTCTCTGAAAGCACATAAACAAATTTACTGGTTTCGTTCCACCATCTTAATTTAATTATGTTTTGATTTTAACATATCACTTTTTTTATGTCAAGAAATTTTTATCTTTTTAACACCTTTTAATTCATATTCTCTTAAATATTAATTTCTCGTATTTTTAAAGTTGCTTTCAAATTTTGCAATTCTTTCATTTTTAAATAATCTTCATGGGTCATTTCTCTTTCAATTAAATGACTTTCTTCACCAAGCCAAGTATGAATTTCATCAGACTGCTTCACAAATCTAAAACCAACTTTTTCTTGAACCCTTCCGCTTCCAATGTTTTTTACATCATGTCCGATGACAATCTTGTCAAGTTTCAAAACCGAAAAAGCAAAGCAGACAATCGCTCTAACTGCTTCGGTCATAATTCCCCTGCTCCAATAATTCTCTGACAACAAATAACCAATTTCTTTTGTATTTTTGCCAATTTCAATGTCTGGATATCTTTCTTGTTTAGGCCCCATAATTTCAACAGAACCAATAACTTTTTTATCTTCTTTATAATAGACAGCAAATTGAAGCAAATTTTTACAATCAACATTCAACAATCTTTCTCTTGCCTTTTCTTTTTCAGTGTATGGTGGCCAACCGCCTGTGCGTGGACCAACATTTGATTGTGAAACATAATCCCAGAAGTCATTAAAATCACTTTCTTTATAATTTCTCAAAATCAGTCTTTCAGTTTCAATCTCATAAGTTTTCATTATCTTTTCCATGACAAAATTTTATAATAAATAATTATTATTGTCAACAAAAATTTATCTTTCAACTTTACTTTCAAAATTCTTTTCAAGGTTTTAAAAATGTCGGCTTTTTCGTTTGGCAAAAATTAGGCATAGTGTTATAATGATTTTGTTAAAAGGAGATTTTTTATGAAAGTTGTAAACAACATTGTTGATGTCCATGCAAGACAAATTTTGGACAGTCGCGGAAACCCTACTGTGGAAGTTGAAGTCTTGTTGGAAGATGGTTCTGTCGGACTTGCAGAAGTTCCATCTGGTGCTTCTACTGGTGCGTTTGAAGCAGTTGAACTTAGAGATGGCGACAAGAAAAATTATTTAGGAAAGTCTGTGGAAACAGCAGTTAAAAATGTCAACACAGAAATTAAAAAAACATTGGTTGGAATGGACGCATACAGCCAAATTGAAATTGATCAAAAGATGATTAAACTTGACGGCACAGACAACAAAGGTCGTCTTGGTGCAAATGCAATTTTAGGTGCATCTCTTGCAGTGGCAAAAGCAGCAGCAAAATCACTTGACATGCCACTTTACAATTACATTGGTGGGTGCAATGCTTGCATACTTCCAGTGCCAATGATGAACATCATCAATGGTGGAAAGCATGCGGATAACAGCGTAAACATTCAAGAATTTATGATTATGCCTGTTGGTGCAAAAACATTTGCCGAAGCACTTAAAATGTGTGCTGAAGTATTCCATAACTTAAAAAGCGTTTTGAAATCAAAAGGTTTCAGCACTGCTGTTGGTGACGAAGGTGGATTCGCTCCAAACTTCACAAGTGACGAAGAAGCATTTAAAAACATTATGGAAGCCATTGAAAAAGCTGGCTATAAAGGCGGAAAGGATTTCTGTTTGGCAGTTGACGCCGCAGCAACAGAAATGTATGACGAAGCAGAAAAAATTGGCAAAAAAGGCTGTTATTATTTCTGGAAATCAAAACAACTTTTCACTCAAAGCGAAATGGTTAAATTTTGGGAAGACATGGCTAAGAAATATCCAATCATCTCATTGGAAGATGCTCTTGCAGAAGAAGACTGGAAAGGTTGGAAAGAACTTACTGAAAAACTTGGTGACAAAGTCCAACTCGTTGGTGACGACCTTTTTGTAACAAACACAAAAAGACTTTCAAAAGGCATAAAAGATAACACAGCAAATTCCATTTTAATTAAAGTAAACCAAATTGGAACACTTACAGAAACATTGGAAGCAATTCAAATGGCAAACCGTGCTGGTTACACAGCAGTTGTTTCTCACAGAAGTGGTGAAACAGAAGACACAACAATCGCCGACCTTGCTGTGGCATTAAACGCTGGACAAATAAAGACAGGTGCTCCTTCAAGAACAGACAGAGTGGCAAAATATAACCAACTTTTAAGAATTGAAGAAGAACTTGGAAAAAGCAGTAAATATTTGGGCATCAACGCATTTTTTAACATTCGTAAATAAATTTATAAATAAAAGGAAGAAAAAATCATGGAATATCCAAAAGTTGAACAATTAGTTATACCAATCGCAGGTCTTGGAACAAGATTCTTGCCTGCAACAAAAGCAACTCCAAAAGAGTTGTTCCCTATTCACAACAAGCCAGCACTTTTATATCACATCATTGAAGCATATAAAAGTGGAATCAGACGCGTTTGTTTAATCATTTCAAAAGAAAAGGAATGTGTAAAAAAATTATTTACACACAATAAGGCTTTGGAAGAAAATCTTAAAGCAACTGGCAAAACACAACTTCTTGAAGAATTAAATGAAGTTATTGATAACATGGAATTTACTTATGTATATCAAAACCAAAAGAAATACAACGGAACAGGTGGAGCATTATACTTTGCAAAAAAATTCTGTGGAAACAGACCTTTCGCATTTATGTTTGGTGACGATCTTTGCGTTTCAAACACAGAAGTTCCAACAATCGGACAATTGATTGAAGTATACAACAAAACTGGAAAAGTTGTTGTTGGTGCAAAACCTTTCCCAATGGAAGAAATCCACAAATATTCTTCTTTGGTTACCGGCGACAAACTTTTTGACAGATGCCATGTTCTTAAAGACTCAATCGAAAAACCAGAAAAAGGCAAAGCACCTTCAAATTTGGTTGGTCTTGCTCGTTATGTGTTCACACCAGAAGTTTTCGATTACATCTTTAAAGTTCCAGAACTTGCTTTGCATGAATATCGTTTGGCTGATGCTATTCAACTTATGGCTCATGAAGGCAAAGTTGTAAGTTATGAATTTGATGCAAAATATTACGATTGCGGAAACAAACTTGAATTCATAAAATGCGTTGTTGAATTTGGTTTGAAAGACCAAGAAATTGCTGAAAACTTGCAAAAATACCTTGCTGATTTAGGCAAACCAACAGCAAAGGTTGAAAAGAAAACACCTGCAAAAACAGCAAAGAAACCTTCAACAAAAACAGTAAAGGCTACTGAAAAACCTAAAACAACTTCTAAGGCTAAAACAACTTCAAAAGCAAAGACAACAAAAAAATCTAAATAAAAAACAAAAAAAAGAGTGAATTTTCACTCTTTTTTTATTCTTCATCAAAATTTTGTTCACAGGACTTAAAAATTTCGTCAAAGTCATAATATGTTCCATTATGTTTAACACCTAAAAGAGTGTCAATTTGCACATTATGCAAGCTCATGAAAATATGGCTGTCAACTTCTGGAATAGTCTTTTGTAAGTCTCGAATTAATTGTTTTGTCTTTGCCCTTGCCGAATTTGTTTGTGCCACGCTGTCTATTTCATTTGCTTTCTCAGTAAATCTGCAAGCACATTGAATAAAAGTTAAATCATTATATCTTTTCCATGCCAAAATATCGTCTTCACGCACACAATAAAGTGGACGAATAAGTTGCATACCTTCAAAATTCTTGGAACGCAACTTGGGTGGCATTGTTTGAAGTTGTGCCCCATACAACATTCCCATAAGTGCAGTTTCAATTACATCATTGAAATGGTGTGCAAGTGCAATTTTGTTGCAACCCAATTCTTTTGCTTTATTGTAAAGATGTCCCCTGCGCATTCTTGCACAAAGATAACAAGGAGATTTTTCAATATCAAAAACTGCATCAAAAATGTTGGTTTCAAAGAATGTTAAAGGAATGTTCATCAATTTGGAATTTTCTTCAATCTGCTTGCGGTTGATTTTATTGTAACCAGGGTCCATGAAAATAAATTCAAGTTCAAATTTAGTTTCGCTGAATCTTTGAAGCATTTGCATGAGTTTTGCAAGAAGCATACTGTCTTTACCACCAGAAACGCAAACGGCAATTTTGTCGCCATCTTCCACTAAATTATATCTTTTAAGCGCAAGCACAAATTTTGTCCAAATGGTCTTGCGATATTTCTTAAAAATGCTTTGCTCTATCTTTTCCGTCTTAGTAAGTTCTTTCATGACAATATAATAACACTTTCTGTGCATAAAACACAAGAAAAAATCTTGGCTAGCCAAGATTTTTATTTTTCAACAATCACCATATAACAAGTTTTAACTCCATCGTCCACTCTGACCTTTTCGCTGATGGCAATTCCAGCAATTACATAAACTTCATTTCCACTTGCAAGCACTGGAATGAAGTCACGAATTCTTGCAGGCACTTTTTTGTCAATTAAGAAACTCTTTAATTTCTTTGTTCCACCACCAAACTTCTCGAAGATATCCCCATCTTCACGATAACGCCATCTGGCATCTTTTGGCACCTTTCTGAAATCAAAGTAAAGGTTGTTTTCATTCATCTTATCGGTGTTTACACGCTTAACTGTGACATCTCCATAATTTTCTGCTTCAAATGTTTCGCATTTAAGTGGAAGCATCAATTTTGGTTTTTCAACATATTTGTTTTCAAAAGTTAAAAAGTCATATTCTTTGCTTACTGTAACATCATTTGGAAGTCTAACTTTTTTTCCATTTTCCATGCTTACGGCAAGTTCTTTAATCATTTCAATATGCTTTCTTTCAATATCTTTCTTTGCTCCAATAAGTGACAAGGCTTGGAAAATTATTCTGCTGTAAATTGCACTGCTTTCATAAAAATAGGTGCAAGGCATTTGAACAATCTTGTCATCAACTATAAGTGAATTTGTGTAAAGTCTGCTTTTTATGTATTCATCATCTTCTGCAACTGCTTTGGCAAAATTATTGATTGCTTCCACAGCATTTGGCCATTTTTTCAAAATGTCTTTCATAACAACGCTTCTTAAATAATTGCGAGTATAAGATGTGTCATAATTGGTTTCATCTTCAACATATTCAATATTGTTTTCAGCAGCATATTTAAAGATTTCATTTTTGGAAGTTGTAAGAAGTGGTCTGATGTAAATCTTGTCACGCATAGGTTCCATTCCCCTTGCACCAGCAAGACCTGCACCCCTTAATATATGCATCAAAATTGTTTCTGCTTGGTCAAACTGATGATGTGCCAACGCCACTTTGTCAACAATATCCTTTCTTACTAACGCTTCAAAAACCCCATATCTTCCATCGCGTGCCGCTGTTTCTATGCTTAAATTTTTTTCTTTGGCAATCTTTGGGGCATCGATGGTAAATTTATAAACACGAATACCCATGTCACGACATTTTTGCAAGACAAAACTTGCGTCATCATCACTTGTTTCACGAATGCTGTGATTGATGTGAATTGCCACAACATCGATGTCAAGTGCTTGTTTGTTTTCATAAAGAAAATGAAGAAGCGACATAGAATCCACACCGCCACTTACACCAACACCAACAACATCGCCTGGCTTAATCAATTTGTTTTCTTTAATAAAATTTAAAACTTTATCCATTTGCTCACCCTACAAAAATAATATTCTTTAATCAGTATAACACTGTTTAATGACAAAAACAATAGTTTTTATTAAAAAAAGCCCTAAAAATCATTAATTTTTTGATTTTTAAAGCAATTTTTTATTTTATTAAATTTAACTGTTTAAAATTTTCACAACAATTACTGTCATGTCATCCACTGCATAACCATTGTTGCTGGCAAGAGCCTGATATAAAAGTTCATCAGCAAATTCTTGTGGATTTTTTGTTTTGATGGCTTTAATGCATTCTTTAAGTTCTTCATCAGTTTTAAAACTGTCACTTATTCCATCGGAAATCAAAATTAAAAAGTCTTTTTCAGAAACAACATTTTTATTAATCAATGGTTTGGTTTCTTCAACAATTCCGATTGGCAATGCACCCGCTTCAATTGTTTGGCAAGCATCTTCGTTTAATATAAATGAATTTGGTGAAGCCATTTTAATAAAGTCAACCATACCATTCTTCTCATCAAAAATGCAAATGTCCAAAGCGCTGAAAATTTCATCTTTATGAAGTGCCAAAAGTTTGTTTACTGTTGAAAGAATAATGTCATTGTCAAACCCAGCCTTATAAAAGTTTTCCACCAAACTTATTGAAAGTTCGCTGGCACTTTCTGCCTGTTCTCCGCTTCCCATTCCATCATTTATGGCAAACAAAATTCTGTCACCATCAAGTTTAACAATGCTGTATGTGTCGCCACTGACCTTAGAGCCATTCTTAGTTTTTTGGCTGACACCAAATATGCAATCATATTTAGGTGCGCTTTTCAGGTTGACAACAACAAACGATGGTCTTGACGATGGGAATGTTTCATAAATTGACATTTTTTGACCACAAATTTTGCTGACAACATCAGCAATCCTTTGCTTTTGTCCATCTTCATCTCTCACAACCACCGACACGGCTGTTGTCCAAACATCTTTTTCAAAAACAACAACATCAATGCAAACTATGTTGTAATAGGTAAGTTCATCCATAATTTTGTTTTCACGAACAGTATCAAAAGAGATGTTGCTGTCAACTTCCCCAGAAAGACTTTTTAAAATTTTGGAAACACCAAGAAGTTGCTCTGCAATGATAAGTTTGCTTGTGTCCACATCATGAGTCATGCTCATGTATTTTTTATATTGTCCAGTAAGTGAATTAATGGCACCCAAAATTGCACTGGTCTGCTTACAGCGAGATGTCAAATACGAAGGAATATCTAAGATGGTTGCTTTGCCCTTTTCAAATGAAATAGTAATCAGTTCGTCAAACACTTTTTTAGTGCTGTCTGCAAAAGTTCTGTGACAGTGACTTCTTTCCGGACAAAAAGAACAAATCTTAGAAGCAATCTCTTGATTTAAAAGTTCTTTAACTTCTTCCAAAGTCATTCCTGTTTTAAGAAAATTTCTATAAATTAAATTGATGTCGTTAAAAACTTCTGATAAATTGCCAAGTCTGCGGTGCAAAAGTTCTCGATTACGATTGACAACATTTTTCATTGCAAGTCTGTCTTTTGACAGTTTAAACATAACAGTCAAATCGTCCACCCACTTATTTGGAAGCGCAATAAAACCAATGGAAGCAATAAGCACTGGAAGAATTTCTATATATCCGAAAGTTGGATAAAGTTGAAAATAATAACCAATCAAAAGTTCAACTGCAATAAGTGCAATAATGGAAAAGACTTTAAGTCTGTGTTTAAACAACAAAATCATCAATGCCCAAATTACAAACGGAGCAAAGAAGAAAGGGTTATTTGTGGCAATAAGCGAGCCAATTCCACCAATCGATGCCACCAAAATAGTCAACAAAGGTGTCGAACAATATGCAAAAAGCAAAAGCACAAAACACATGAAAAGTTTAAGAAAACTGAAAGCCCCTATGTTTAAAACGACTAGCCCACCACACAGACAAGTGATTATGGAAAACAACGAAACAATTTCAAGTGTTGTAAGCCTGTTTGTAAATCCGCGAATGATCAATGCTTCAAAAATAGTCATGCAAGCAAGCATAAACAAAACGCCAAGCAAAAGACAAGAAGCAGACAAGAATGGAGAAACGCCAGACAAAACATCAAAAACAATGTTTGCCACTTGACTTAACATTGCAAACAAAATGAATTCCCACTTCTTCATATTCTTTTTGCAAAGCACATGCACAAAATAAGGAACAAGCAAGAAAAACAGGCAAGTCATAAGGCAAATTGCCCCTTCAAAAGTTGGGCTTAAAATAATTCCTGCAACAAAATAAGCAGGTGCAAGAATCCAAACTTTTTGATTGCTCCAAGTAAGCGCAAAAAGCATGCCGAAAGCAAAAGGAAAAATAACCATGTTTACGCTGGAATTAAAAAGAATAAAAAATAAAGCCAAAAATCCGGTAAATTGCAAAAAATAAAACAACGTTCTGTTTAAATTGATCTTCATAGCGACCTCTTTTTGATTATAAATCAACAAATTTATCGCATGTTAATTGAAAACTGTCGAATTTAAACAAAAGTTGTTTAATTTTGTTAGATTACATTCCAAAATATAAAAGCACACCACAAAACAGATTATAACAAAAATCGTTGATGTATTTTTCTTGCTGTAACAAAACTTCTTCATCAGGATTTGTAAGATAACCACACTCCACCAATATGCTGGCAACTGATGTGCAATTTAAAATGTAATAATCCCCAATCTTGGCAGTCTTGCGTGCGTTTTCGGTGGTTTTAAACAAATTTGTTTGCACGCTTTGTGCAAGGGCTTCCCCACTTTGTGAACCATCCGCATAAAAAACCTGCGCTCCTTTTGCAGAAGAAGATGTAAAACTGTTCATATGAATGCTGACTACTAAATCAGGCTTGACCTTGTCGATAATTTCTTTTCGCTTTTCCATTTCACTTCTCTTTTTGTTGGAAGCAAAAGGTGAATAAAGCCCATTCATGTCACTGCGTGTCAAAACGACATTAAATCCATATTGCTGACAGATGTTTTTTAAAACCAAAGAATACTTCAAATTTAACTCGCTTTCAGTAATCCCCGTAGTGCGGCCCACTGCACCCCCATCCTTACCACCATGCCCTGCGTCAATCACAATGGTGTGAAGTGGCTTCGGCGAACTTGTCGCCCGCACAGCAAAAAAAGTTCCGCACATTCCACCCACAAGCAAAACGCAAAGCATAACAATCAAAATTGATTTTCTTTTTAATGTCAAAAATTTAATTCTCATTAAAATATTTTATTTGCCTAACCATTCAAATATAACAAAAAAGTGGCATGCTTTCTTGCAATCATCAAATTTTCATTATATAACTTTCACAAAGATGAAAAATCTTTTGAAAACAAAAGGAGATATGATAAAATGAGTTTAGATGATTCAGTTTTTAAAACTATTCTTGATCAATTTCTCAACCAAAACAATCTAAATGCGGAATACTTGCAATATCATCATAAAAACACTTGCACAACACCTTGCAATGATTGTCCTGAAAGAGATAAAAGAACTTATAAAAATGGAGAGCATACCCGTTTACCTGTTCATCCACATTGCGACTGTTATTACACAAATGTTGAAACCAAACCACTCGGTTCAATTTCACAAAGACAACCATCGCCTGATGTTTGGCTGAAACTATATGAAAAACTGCCGAATTATTACATAACTAAAGAAGAAGCTGAAAAGTTAGGCTGGCAAAGGGGAAAAGATTTATCACTGTTTGCACCAGAAAAAATGATTGGTGGAGGCTTATACGAAAACAGATTACACATTTTGCCTGAAAAGGAAGGAAGAATTTGGAAAGAATGTGATATAAATTATGAAAGTGGAAAAAGGAATTCTTTAAGGTTGTTTTATTCAAATGATGGTTTAATGTTCTTTTCACCAGATCATCTTTATGGGAATGTAACAGTTTATCAAATAAAATAAAAGGAGAAAATCTATGAAAGAAATAATATTTAATAGAAAAAACTATGAAAGTTTTAAAGACTTCTATGTTCAAATATACAAGGATTTGGAAGGAAAATCAATTCCAGATTGGGAAGATTATGAAAATTTATGTTATAGTGCAGATGCCTTAGATGAATTTTTGTGGTATTATCACAATGACAATATAAAGTATTTATTTGTAAATTTTGATAAAGAAAAAATTGCTTTAAAGAAAAACTATGATGATTATCAATTTCAAATTATAATTGAAGTTTTTGAAGACTTTGTAAAAAAATATCCAAACAATCAACTAGAATTTAGAATGGAAGAAGATAAGAAGTAGCATATCAAACCGATATGCTTTTTCTTTGTCTTTTCAAAAACCATACTGTCCTATCTTGACATCAGCCCCACCATGCCCTGCGTCAATCACAATGGTGTGAAGTGGCTTCGGCGAACTTGTCGCCCGCACAGCAAAAAAAGTTCCACACATTCCACCCACAAGCAAAATGCAAAGCATAACAATCAAAATTGAT
>CATKYT010000021.1 GCA_949841245.1 uncultured Eubacteriales bacterium
ATTAAATAAAATAAATTATTTTAATAATTATTTTTTTCATTTTCTGTAATGTTTTTGCTATTATTTTTATCACCATATTTATCCAAATTTTCACAATCAATTGCAACTTCATCTTTAACTATAAAAGGTATTTTTCTTTCATTTGGTTGATTTAAGTTTTGGATAAGCATTCCACTTTGGTCATTTTTGTCATATATAAGTCTTGAACCAGATGTTGTTTGAGTGTTATTATCAACTTGTTCAACACCTTCTTTTTCAAATTTTGTTACACCATTTAATGTTACACTTATTTCCAAACGGTCGTTTATTTCATTAAAATGTAATGTGCTTTGAAATTCGAAAAAAGACAAAACCGCACTTTTATCATAATTGTCGTTCTTCAAAATTTCGTCAGTTTCAACTGAGTTAATTCTCATCTTTTTGTTTATAAATGAAACTCCATTGTTTGTTGTTGTTTTCATAAGTTCTGGCACAAAGCTTAAAACATTCAAACTGAATGTTTGTAAATTTAAACATTCACTTTTTGCAAATATGTTTAAAATATCTTTTGTTTCTTTGTCAAATTTGATTTTATTGTCATTTAATGCTAAATTCATTTTCTCTCCTTTAATTTTGGCAGCGGATACATTATACACAACTTAATTGTAAAATGCAAGCCTTATTTAAAAATAATTATTACGCATAATGTTTTTTTATGAAAAAATTTGACTTTTTGATAAAAATATTTTAAACTCTTTCTATGTGATGACGGAATTGGCAACTCCTGAGCAAACGCGTGTCGGCGTAAAGACAATCAAATGAGGCAAGAATTATCTTGTGAAATAGGGTGGAACAGCGATCATTTAATCGCCCCTGTGTTTAAAACGCAGGGGCTTTTTTGTTATCCTGCAAGAAAAAAGGAGAATAATATTATGGAACTTAAAAACTTAGACAAAATTGTCGCACTTTGTAAAAACCGCGGTTTCGTTTTTTCTGGAAGTGAAATCTATGGCGGTTTTGCCAACACTTGGGATTATGGTCCTGTTGGCGTTGAACTGAAAAACAACATCAAAAAAGCATGGTGGAAACGCTTTGTTCAAGAAAGCCCAAACACCTATGGCGTAGATGCCGCCATTTTGATGAATCCCCGCGTTTGGGAAGCAAGTGGTCATGCTCAGGGGTTTTCTGACCCTAAGATGGACTGCAAATCTTGCAAACAAAGATTTAGAGCTGACAATTTGATTGAAGACCATTCACATGGCAAAGTAAGCGCAGAAGCAATGACAAACGAAGAAATGGAAAATTATATTGCTGAAAACAAAATTAAATGTCCGCATTGTGGCAATTTCAACTGGACACCAATCAGACAATTTAAACTTATGTTTGAAACATCTCGTGGAACAGTTGACGGAGAAAAGGACACTGTATACTTGCGTCCTGAAACTTGCCAAGGCGAATATGTAAACTTTTTAAACATTCAGCGTTCTGCCCGTGCAAAAGTGCCATTTGCCATTGCCCAAATTGGAAAATCATTCCGAAATGAAATAACACCTGGAAACTTTATTTTCCGCACAATTGAGTTTGAACAAATGGAATTGCAAAATTTCTGTAAAGAAGACACATCTTTTGATGTCTATGAAGATTATAAAAAACAAGCACATCAATTTTTGCTTGACTTAAATTTCAAAGAAGACCACCTTAAATTCCATGACCATGATAAATTGGCTTTTTATGCCAAAGCAGCATGTGACATTTTCTATCTTTTCCCAATGGGTTGGAGCGAACTTAACGGCATACATCATCGCTCTACACATGACCTTTCTCGTCACCAAGAGTTCAGTGGAAAATCCATGCAATATGTTGACCCAGTCACAAATGAAAAATTTACACCAAATGTTATTGAATATTCCATCGGTTGTGACAGGTTGGTTTTGGCTGTTCTTTGTGAAGCCTATGACGAAGAAGTTTTGGAAAACGGAGAAACAAGGGTTGTTATGCACTTGCATCCAGCACTTTCTCCTTACAAAGTTGCTGTTTTACCATTACAAAAAAATCTTGGTGAAAAAGCAAAAGAAATTTTGAAAACACTTTCCAAAGAATTTATGTGTGATTATGACGAAGCAGGCTCTATCGGAAAACGCTATCGCCGTCAAGACGAAATTGGCACACCATTTTGTGTTACAATTGACTTTGACACACTTGAAGATGACACAGTAACAGTTCGTGAACGCGATTCCATGCAACAAATCAGAATAAAAACTTCTGAACTCGTTTCTTATATATGTGAACGAATTAAGTTTTAAACTTTTGTTTAAATTTATTTAACTTCGCCAAAATTGTAATTAAAAGATGAAAAAGGAATTTTTTAAAGATAAAAAAGAATATTTCATTTTGTCAGCCATAGTTTTCTTTCTTATGCTGACAGTGTTTATTGTTGGCGGAGTTTTCCCATTTGGGAACAATACATTTGGCTGTTATGATTTTTATTATCAAATCCTTGATACCACCGCTTCCATTTTCCATGCAGGCGGACGGGCAAATTTGTTTTTCACTTTTGACCTTGCCAATGGTTGGTCAAGTTTTGCATCACTTTTCTATGCTTGCTTTTCTCCTTTCACAATCATTTTACTTCTTGGGGGAATTTCAAACATCAGATTTTTAACGCCACTTTATTTCTTTTTAAAATTTCTTACCATTGCATTAATTGCATTATATTTCATAAGAAGATATTTCAAAAACCTTAAAACTTCCACTCAAATACTTTTTGCCATTCTTTACACTTTTGGATGCTATGGTTTTATGAGTCTCACTTGGTCTGTTTGGCTTGACCTAATGATTTATATTCCACTTGCCTTCATTGCTTTTGACCATATGCAAAAAACTGGAAAAATCAGATGGTTGACATTGGTTTTGTCGCTTATGATTTTGACAAGTTTTTCCATTGCCACATTCACTATATTATATAGTATAGTAATTTTTGCCCTTTATCTGTGGTTGGTTGTTCCAAAAGAAAACCGAAAAGTCATCTGCACAAAAACAATTTTGTCAGTTTTAATTTCACTTTGTTGCACTCTGTTTGTGGTCATTCCAAGTCTTGTGGAAATGATGCACTCGACAAGAACAGTAGGTTTAATTGAATCCATCTCAAACTCTGATGCCACTCATTATTTTTGGGATTGTTTTGGTTTGTTTCTGACAAGTGTTGTTCCAATATCTTTAAGCGTAATGTTTTTGTTTAAAAACAAACTGAAAACAAAAACTGACAAATTTTACTTTTATCTTTTCATGATTTGCATAATTCCTGCACTTATCAACAACATCAACATTGCCATAAACTTTTCAGCATATGCCGGTTATCCACTTAGACTTGGGGCTTTGTTTAATTTTGTCTTTACTTTTATGGGCCTTAAACATTTAAACTCTTGCACTTTGCCACAAGGTGGCGAAAAAACAAACAAAATTTTCTTTCTGCCCCTTATTCTTCTGTGTGTGTTGACATTGGTTGTGGGATTGATTGTTTGTCTGCTTACAAACCACTTCACTGCAAACCTTGCTTTTAATTTTGACCTTGTTGTGAATATTTTAATACCTGTTTTGCTTTTTGCTTTGACAACTTTGATGATTTATCTTTTGACACGGTTTAAGAAGATCACTTTTAAGGCATCTAAAATTTTCTGTTTCATAATCATTGGAATTTTGGCTTTCACGCAAACCCTTACATTTTTGTCTGGTTGCACAATTGAAATTGGACCTGAAACAAGTTATGCTTCTTTCGCTTCAATAATAAATCAAGAAGATCCTTATGCCAATGTTAAATCACGCCTTAACATGCATCAAATTACTTCTGGTTATTCTTCCATTTCTGGGTTTTCTTCCATGATTGACAAAAACACAATTGCAACCTATACAACTCTTGGCTATACAAACAATTATCACAACATTGCAACTTTAAAAGGAAACTTATTTTCTGATTTGCTTGCTGGCATCAAATATGAAATTTCTGACACCGAACTTGATTTGCCATGGCTGACAAAAGTTTCAGAAAATGATAAGGCATTTTTATATGAATATAAATATTATCTTGGGCACGCTTTCTTTGTAAATGAACTTCCACAACTTGAAAATAATGAAGATTTTTTGTCTGCCTTAAACAAAATTTATAAATCAATCTCACAAGACGATGAAAACATTTTTACAAAAATCGATGTGCCTTTCAATTATTCCCAACCACCAAAAAAGGTTGACAATGGTTTAGCCTTTAAAGATGACACAAAATTGACTTGCACTTTTAACGCCCCAAACTTTGATTCAATCTTATATGTCAATTCAACCTATTCAGGAAAAAATGTTTATTTCAACAATCAATCTGTTCAGTCAAGTGGTTCAACTATGCTTAATTTCAATAACAAACACAATACTGAAATTAGTTTAAATTTTGATATTGAAGCAAACACAACAATAAAAGAAATGTATTTATATTCCCTTAACTTTCAAAAGGTTGTAGACTTATTTGAAAAGATGTCTTTAAATTTGCCAAAAGTAACCTATTCAGCAGACAGTTTAACTGTGAACTATGAAAACCCAACTGGCAAATATTTGGTTGTTAATCATCCAAAAATTTATGGTTACAGTTATTCATTAAATGACAAAAATCTGGATGCGGAAAGTTTTATTGGATTTGCAACATTCAATGTGGAAAATTCCGATTCTGGTGAAGCACGAATAAGTTACACTTACCCAATCATAAAAATTGCCCTTATCTGTCTTGCAGTCGGTTTAGGAATCGCATTATTGCTTTTGCTTGTGGCTTTCTTCTTTAATAAAATTCCTAAAAGAATTTTAACAGCGGTTCTTTATTCATTCACTGCAATTGCCATTTTGATTTCAATTTATTATTTTGTGATGCCTGTCGTTTTAATGATGATTCCGCTTTAATTTTTAATAAATTAACAAAATTTAAAAAGAAAAAAAACAACTCCGAATCGGAGTCGTTTTTTTCTTAGATGTTAAGAAGTCTCAAAATGTGCTTTTGAAGAATCATGAGAACAAGGTCACAAATCCAAATGATGTTGAAACCAAAGAAAATTCTTATGATAGCAGCAACAATCTTTCCTTCTTGAAGTCTTGTAAGAATTCCGCAAATCCAAGATGTAAATGGAATGATTGCAAGAATTACGCTTACAATATAACTCAAACCAAAGTAATCAGATTTTTTTGCCATTTCATTCTCTCCTTTTATTTATTTTAGTAATTGTTATTACATTTTCATTTTAATAACAAAATCAAAAAATGTCAACAATTTTTCTACTTTTAATATATGTTTTAACATTTTTTTTAATACCTGTTTCTGAAAAAACATTTTCATCTAAACATTGTGTCTTTTTTTGTAAGAAGTGTCCAACTGAACATTGTTCTAAATAAACTTGCCCAATAAGTTAAGCCTGCCGATTTCAACAGTTGTTTGCAATCTTCAACTTCGGGTGGCATTAAAAATTCTTTTAAATATTCTATGGCAAAATCGGTTGCTTCTTTTTCAATTTTTATTTCTTTATATTTTAAAATGCAAGCAAACAAAAATATTAAAAGTGCACAAGCCATTAAAGCAATTCCAAGAATAAGAAAAACCAAACCTTCCAAAACACCCAATAAATTCAAAACCGAAATCACAATCCCTGCAAGCATAAGTGGCATAAAGAAATAACCACAAATTCTGCCAACTTTTATTAGGTTCCAATGCTTTGTCAATTTGTCACTTGTTGCATCTTGTTTGGCATGCCCAAGTTCGTGGGAAACAATGGCAAGTGAAGCCAAACTGTTGGACGACATCGTTTTGTCACTTAAAGCAATTCTTCCATGACTGTAATGGTCTTGAAATTCTGCGCATCTTGAAACTTGCAGTTTGCCATTAAAATAGGTTTTGTTCAACTCCGTCACGTATTCCAAAGTGGAAAGACCAAGACTGTTTCTTTTTTGGTCAATTTCTTTGTGCTTTTCATAATAGTTTTCAAATGAAAAACTTGCCACTGCCAGACAAAAACACAACATAATTGCAAACACTGCCACAAGAACAATTATTATATAAGTTACTATTTCCATAATTTTATTATAAAATTTTTGACCATTCAATGCAAATAAATAAGCATTGTTTCAAAATTTAAGTCACAATTAAAACGGTGTCACCTTTATGCAAAATTGTTCCTGCTGGTGGAAGTTGTTTTTGCACTACCCCACCTGCACCATCTATTTCATATTCTAAACCACTTTTTTTAAGTTCTGCCACTGCGTTCGCCAAACTCATGCCAGTGATTTGTGGCATGATAACTTCTTCCAACACCACTGATGTGTCATCTTTTGGAATGTCAAAAAGTTGGAACAATTGACCGAAAAATTCTTTTCCGTATGGCGCCGCAACAAGGGAACCATAATATGCCCCTGCACTTGGCTCATCCACTAAGACCATAAACAAGTAATCAGGATTATCAGCAGGATATGTTCCAATGAAACTGGAAATATATTTGCCACTTGCAATTGCCCCAGTTTCACTGTATTTTTGTGCCGTTCCAGTCTTCCCGCCCACATTGTAACCTTCCACAAACGAAAAGTCAGCAGTTTTGTTTTCTGCATGTTGCAAAAGTTGGTTAACCAAATTGCTTGTTTGTTGAGAAATAATGCGTCTTTCAACAGTTTCAGGTTTGTAAGTCACTTTGCCATTCACATTCTTTGCTTCTTGAATGACTGTTGGTGTTTTCCAAACCCCACCATTTGTTATGCCCGCAACAATTGATAAAAGTTGAATTGGAGTCACAGCAACTGCATGACCAAATCCCATTCTGGCAAGGTCGACAGTTTTTACATTAGCCTTAGGCATAACAATTCCACCACTTTCGCCCTTGATTGTAATGTTGGTTTTTTGTCCAAGACCAAACTTGTTGAGAAAATCATAAAATCTGTCTACTCCAAGTCTTAAAGCCAAATCCATAAAACAACAGTTGCAAGAGTTGGCAAACGCTTCTGTCAAAGTTTGATTGCCATGACCAATGCTTTTCCAGCATTTAATGCGTTGCCCATCAATAATTCGATAGCCTGGACAATAGAATGTGTCAGAGAGATTTGTTACACCCGCTTCCAAAGCCATGGCAATAGTTAAGATTTTGAAAGTTGAACCTGGTTCATATGTGTCTGTAACGGCTTTCATTTTTGATTGTTCAAACAACACCGAAAGGTCATCTCTTGGAACTTCGTTTAAATCAAAACTTGGCTTAGATGAAATTGCCAAAACTTCGCTGGTCTTGGCATTCATAACAATTCCCGTCACACCTTTGGCTTGTTGTTCGGTGTATGCTTGAAGCAAAACTCTTTCCAACAAAATTTGAATCTTGCTGTTGGCTGTCACAGTGACATCATCGCCAGCAATGCCATTCACATAATAACGAATTGTTCCACCAATCTCTTTACCCTGCAAATCACTTTGAACATAACTGTATCCATCTTTTCCTGTAAGCAAATCATTAAGATATGCCTCCAATCCTGCCTGACCGACATTGTCGACAGAAGAAAATCCAAGAAGTTGTGTAAGCAAATTTCCATAAATGTAATAACGCCCTACATTTTCGGTCATGTAAACTCCATCAAGTTTGGCATCATAAATCTTTTCTGCAATATCCGCTTCCACTTGCAATTTTAAAAGCACTTCTGAAACATTTTTTTTGGAAACCTTTTCCAATGTTTTGTCAAAATCAAGTTCCAAAATTTCTGACAAAGTTTTGGCTGTTGAGTCGGCATTCATGACTTCTCTGCCACGAATGTAAACATCATATGTTGTATAACTGACTGCCAATGTGTCGCCTGTGCAGTCCAAAATTTTTCCGCGTGGTGCTGTAAGTGCTAAATCCCTTGTCCACTGGTCTGTTGCCTTTTGTTGAAGTTCTTGTCCATTGATTATCTGGACAATAAAAAGCCTTACACAAAGACTGCATACAATGAAAATTATGACAAGAAAAATTGCTTTAATTCTCTTTTGTAATGAGTGTAATGTGTAAGGTTTTTGCACGACTTCAACCCCCAAACTTAAATAATTTCAAAGCCTTTATCTTTATAATATATTTTTAGAAAGGTTATGTTATTCTTATTTAAGTCTGAAAGAGATTTATATAACGACATCAACCGCCAAAAAGTTTTCCAAAAAAGTTGCAAATGCGGTCAAACCAATTTGTTTGCTGGTTTTGCTCGCCCGCTTCCAAAATTTCTTCGGGATAAGTGTCAAACAACTCCATGCTTTCTTTGGTGGTGTCAAGGTTGTATATGTTTCTTAAATATGTAAGAAGATTGAAATTATATTTATCTTCAATTTCAAAAAACTGCGCACTGTAATTGTCAATTAAAATTGTGTTTACAACACAAATTATTCCGCTCATAGCCAAAGTCAATGCAATGGCAATTCCCGCAAACTTTTTGGAAACTTTTTTCTTTTTGCTTTCTTTTGAGTTTTTCTTTAACTTGACAATCTTTTTGTTTTCTTCCAACAAATCATAATTAGGTTTTTCAATTATGCTTTCCACTTTTTCTTCTTCAACTTCAAACTGCTCTGCAATTAGTTCTTCTTTCTTGTCAAGAACTTCTTTGGTTTCCACTTGAACTTGCATTTCTCTTATGTCAGACACAGTCATGTCTTTAAAAGAATTTATGTAAGCATTGTTTGGTTGGTTTTCAATTTTGATTTCTTCTTTGATTTCAATTTCAGGAGAATTTTCTAAGGCAAACTTTTCTTCACTTGCAGAAAGATTGTCATTTTGCATTTCTTCTTTCACTTTAAGTTTTATGTTTAAAGTTTCGGTTTTTGCTTGCTTTATTCTTTCTTCTGTCAATTTGTCCATAACTTTTCTCCTTTCGTAAAATTTTTATAATTTCTGTGCAACTCTAAGTTTTGCACATGTGCTTCGACTGTTTTGGTTTTGTTCTTCTGCTGTGGCAATAATCGGTTTGCGATTGACAAGATTTAAGCGTGCTTTATGCCCACAAATGCAAATTGGTGTTCTTGGCGGGCAAATGCAATCAGTGCTTTCCAATTTAAAAACATTTTTAACAATTCTGTCTTCAAGACTGTGGAAAGTTAAAACAACTGCTCTGCCTTCTTTATTCAACATTTCAATAAGTTCTGTCAAAAGTTCGGAAAGTCCATCAAGTTCACGATTGATAAAAATTCTAAGTGCTTGAAAGACTTTTTTAGATGCCCCACCACGCGAATAGACCACTTTCTTAGGCATGCTGTTTTCAATGATTTCTCTAAGTGCAAAAGTGGTTTTGATTTTTTGTTTTTCTCTTGAAACAATAATGTTTTTTGCTATGCTTTTTGCAAATTCTTCTTCTCCGTAATCCTTAAAAATTTGCACAAGTTTTTCAAAAGAAAATGTGTTGACAATTTCTTCCGCTGTCAGACAATCTTCCGCTTGGTCCATTCTCATGTCAAGCGGGCCATCATGAACAAAACTGAAACCGCGTTCCGCTTCATCAATTTGATGAGAACTGACCCCAAGGTCAATTAAAAAACCATCAATTTTGTCAATGTTTAAATTTTTAAGTTCATGTGGTGCTTCTTTGTAATCAGACTTGACAAATGTCACCTGGTCAGCAAACTTTTTAAGTGTTTCTTTGCTTTTGTCAATGGCTTCTTGATCACGGTCAAAACAAATCAATTTCCCTGTTTTTAACCTTTTTGCAATTTCAAAAGAATGTCCACCGCCTCCAACTGTGCAGTCAACATAAATTCCGTCACTTTTTATGTTTAAACCATCAATCACTTCATTAAGCATGACAGGAACATGTTTAAACTCCATAACTCTCCTTTCTTAAATCATATCACAAAATTTTGGTTTAACAAACTTTTCCATCCACAATGTTAAATAATTTGCCTTCCAATTTTCTTTCATCAGTGCAGGTGATGAAAGTTTGAGTTCTTCCAACAAACTTTAACAAACGATTTTGTCTGTCAAGGTCAAGTTCGGAAAACACATCATCAAGAAGTAAAATTGGATATTCCCCAGTGATGTTAAACATGTTTTCAAGTTCGGCAAGTTTAAGTGCCAAAGCAACCGTTCTTTGTTGCCCTTGCGAACCAAAACTTTTCACTTCTGTTTCATTTAAGAAAATGTCAATATCATCTCTGTGAACGCCAATTGTGGTATAGCCAAGTTTGAAATCTTTTTCCAAATTCTTCTTTAAGAGTTTGTCCATGTTTTCTTCAAACTTATCATCTAACTTAACTGCACATCCACATTTATATATAAGCGTTAAATTTTCTTTTCCACCGCTTATATAAGAATGGGCCTTTTGGGCGTAAGGCAAAACATTTTCAATAAATTTTATTCTTTCGTTTGCAATAAATTTTGCCGAACTAATCAGCGCTCTGTCCCAAATGTCAATAGTTTCTTTTACCGCTTCAATTGACATGCTGCTTTTAAGCAGTTTGTTTCGATTTGCCAAAATTTTTTCATAACGACTTAGTTGATAAAAATATCTTTTATTATTTTGTGAAATGTCAATATCCATAAATTTTCGTCTTTCTTCTGGACTTTCACGAACAAGTTTCAATTCTTGTGGGGAAAAGAAAACTACATTAATCTCCCCAATTAAATCGCCAATCTTTTTAATTGGCAATCCATTTATTAAAATGCTTTTCTTTTGAGTGCGGTTTAACTTTATGTCGATGTCAATGTCGCGATATTTTTTGTTCACTCTCAATTTAATAAAAGAATTTTCTTCGTTCCACTTAATAAGTTCTTTATCTTTGCATGACTTAAAACTTTTGCCTATACAACAATAAAAAATGCTTTCAAGAAGATTTGTCTTTCCTTGTGCATTTTTTCCAATAAAAACATTAATCTTCTCATCAAATTTAAGTGATTGAACTCCATAATTTCTGAAATTCTTAATTGAAAGACTTTCAATTTTCATATTCTTATCATAACACAAAAATTTTATATTTCAAAGTTGCTTGACAATTTATTTTTTGTATTTTATAATTTTTCTTGTATTATGGAGAAGAATATGCAAGATATAGAAAGTTTTTGGCAAAAAGTGTTGGAGAAGTTGGAACTTAGAATTTCATCAGTTTCCTATACGCTTTGGATTCAAACAATTAAACCAATTGAAATAGATGATAAGGATAATTTTATCATTGCCACAAAGTCTGTTTCAGCAAAAAATCAAATTTTAAAGAATTTCATTGACCAAATCAGTGATTGTTGTTTTGAAGTTGTCGGTCGCCCAATGAAGATCGTTGTGCTTGACCAAAACGAAGAAATTGAATATCTTCAAAACAATAAGATTGAAGAAAAGAATTCTTTTGAAAACCAAGAAAAAAATCCATTTGTTGAAAAATTTACTTTTGACAACTTTGTCGTTGGAAAAAGCAACCAATTTGTTTATGCCGCTGCTCGCACAGTTGCCGAACATCCTGGGAAAAGATATAACCCACTTTTTATTTATGGTGGAGTCGGTCTTGGCAAAACACACTTATTACATTCAATTGGAAATTATTTAAGAGAATTTTCACCCGAACTTAAAATCAGATATGTAACTTGTGAACAATTTACCAATGACTATATTTCTTCTCTTTATTCTCCATCTAAAAATAAATCCATAATGGAATTCAGGGGCAAATATCGAAATCTGGATGTTTTAATGGTGGATGACATTCAATTCATCGCCCGTGGAAAAGAAACACAAGAAGAATTTTTTCACACTTTCAACGAACTTATTTTAAGTAATAAACAAGTCATCATTTGCAGTGACAGACCGCCAAAAGATATTCCAACTTTGGAAGACAGACTGCGTTCTCGTTTTGCAAGTGGACTTATTCATGACATTCAAAAGCCAGACATCGAAACAAGAATTGCCATTCTTCACAAGAAAAGCCAATTGGAAAAATATTATGCAGAAGATGATGTAATCAACTTTATTGCCGAACATGTTGACACCAACATCAGAGAACTTGAAGGCAAACTTTCTGAAGTATATTTCTTGGCAACACTTTCAGGAAAGAAAATCGCCACAATGGAAGAAGTTCAAGACATCTTTTCCAATCAGCGTGAAGAAATTAAAAATGACTTAAATCCTGACAAAATTATTTCTGTTGTTTGTGATTATTTCAACATTTCCTATCAAGACATAATTGGCAAAAAGAAAAACAAAGAAGTTGTTGAACCACGCATGATTTCCATCTATCTTATAAGCGAACTTCTCAATCTTCCTCTGGTTAACATCGGAAAAATCTTTGGTGGCAGAGATCACACAACAATTATGCACTCTCGCGATAAAATTACTCAAGACTTAAAGACCAACAAAAAAATTCAAGCGTTGGTGTCAGACATAACCAATATGTTGACAAGTGTATAACTTTTTTTACTTATCCACAAACTTATCCCCAATGCTTGACACCCATTTTTGTCAAAATATAGCGGTTAAGAAAAAACAATTAATCTATATATAGTGTAATAAAACAAATTATTTTCACTTGTCCACATTTCCACAGCCATTATAAAGATAAGAATTATAAAATAAAAAATAATATTAAATTTAGTTTGCACGCAGGCTGGCGAATGTGATATAATAAAACTGAAATTAAAGGAGAATGTTATGTTAGTTAATTGCCATGGAATTGAATTATCAGATGCTTTTTTAAGTGTAAGTAAAGCCATTTCAAACAAAGTTACAAACCCAATTTTGGAAGGTATTAAAATTGTTGCAGAAGAAGACACTTTGACTTTAAGTGCCACTGACACAGAACTTTCCATCGAAAAGAAAATTAAAGCCAACATTAAAGTTGAAGGGGAAGCGGTTGTTCCTGGAAAGTTTATCACAGAGTTTATCAAAAAATTGACAAACGAAATGATTGAACTTGAACTTAATGAAAAAAATCAAATGATAATCAAATATGATGACAGCCAAAGCATCATTCAATGTTATAATGTTTTGGAATATCCATCTTTTAAAAAACTGGAAAGCATGGAATATTTTGGAATTACAAAAAAAGATTTAAAAACAATCATAAGCAAAACAATTTTTTCTGTTGCCTTAGATGACAGTCGCCCAATTTTGAAAGGTGTGCTTTTTGACATTGAAAAGAACACATTAAATGCCATTGCTCTTGATGGTTACAGATTGGCAAAAGTAAAGAAGAACATTGTTTCTGACCTTACTTTAAACATTGTAATTCCTGCAAAAAGTTTGTCTGAAATTTCCAGAATTTTGGATGATAGTGATGATGTGATTAATATTTATGTGGATAAATCAACACTTATGGTGGATTTGGGAGATACAAAACTTACCACACGCCTTTTGGAAGGAGATTTTGTAAACTATAAACAAATCATCTCTGCAAACTATCAAACCATAAGCATAATAAACAAGGCACAATTTGAAGATGCACTTGAAAGAGCATCCCTTTTGTCAAAAGTTGGACAAGGAAATTGTGTTAAGTTTGAAGTTTCGGAAAAGAACCTTTGCATAACTTCCAACAGTGAACTTGGAAATGTCAAAGAAAATGTTCCTGTAAACACAACAGGAAAAGAACTTTCCATCGCTTTTAATGCAAGATATTTCATTGAAAATTTAAGAGCAAACAATGACGAGTTTGTAAAAATTTGTTTCAATTCTGCTGCAAATCCTTGTGTTATTGTTCCTGTTGAAGGAGATGAATTCTTATATTTAATTTTGCCTGTAAGAATGATTGGTTAAAAAAATAAAAACACCATTTAAGGTGTTTTTTTATTTGATAAGTTCTTGGATGTTTATTGTTTGATCAATATGTTGTGTTTTATAATTGCAATTGTTTGAATTATCTTCAATAGAATTGTCTGGACTGGAATTATTTAAAAATGTTTTTTTGATGTAAGCATTAAGAAAATTTGTTTCTAAGCGTTTTATTTTTTGTTTTGTTTTTTTAATTC
This sequence comes from uncultured Eubacteriales bacterium, assembly GCA_949841245.1. Lineage (GTDB taxonomy): Bacteria > Bacillota > Clostridia > Christensenellales > UBA1242 > Caccovivens. The sequence continues at coordinate 13,926 of CATKYT010000021.1, forward strand.
TTGTTTCTGACATTAATCTGTAAATAGAAAACAGTTTTTCTTCGGAAAGTTTGTCTACACGCTTTGATTTTACCACTCCATAAAAAGCATATAAATTTCCTTTTCTTGTTTTTTCCATCTTTCTGTCACAACTGTTTCCAGCGGATGCTTGAATTTTTTCAATTTCATCAGGATTGTCAATGTTTACATTTTTAAATATATGTTTAGTGGTTTTTAATTCATAATTTTTTGTTTTCCAAGCGATTAACTGATTATTTTCTTTTGCCATATAATCTCCTTTTTAACAGTTTGATTATACCATTTCCAAAATGCAAAGTCAATATGTATTTTTTAATAAAAAAACTGCCTAAATAAAGCAGTTTTAAAATTTTTAAATTTTAATTAAAATTTCTTTGTTTTGCAATTGATATTGTCTAAGTTTTACGCCAGCATTTTCAAACATTTTCATAGATGCTTTTGTTGTTTCTAAGTCTGAATATTTGTTTGAAAGATAGACAATTTCTGTGATTCCGCTTTGAATAATTGCTTTGCAACATTCATTGCATGGAAACAACGAAACATAAATTGTGCAATTGCGAAGGTCAGAACGAGAATTTAAAATTGCGTTTAACTCTGCATGAACAACATAAACATATTTTGTTTCAAGTGGAGAGCCTTCTCTGCTCCAAGGATAAGTTTTGTCATTATCCCCTTTGCTTAATGGCATTCCATTGTAACCAAGTGAAACAATTTTTTTATCTTTGTTTACGATGCAAGCACCAACTTGTGTGTTTGGGTCTTTGCTTCTGAAAGAAGAAAGCAAAGCAACTCCCATAAAATATTCATCCCAAGAAATAACCATAAAATTTTCCTCCTTATTTCATGTTTAATTATTACACAATTTAAGTTTGTTGTCAACATTAAAACAATATTTTGACTTATTTTATAAATTTCGCAGAAAATTGTAAATATATATAATTTTAATTTTACAATAAAAGTTGACAAATGAAATTTAATCTTTTATAATAGACAAGTAAACCTTAACCCTATTTTTATAGGACAAACAACAAATTTAAAAAGGTTAAGAAGGAGAAAATTATGAAAAGAACATACCAACCAAAGAAAAGACAAAAACAAAAGGTTCATGGTTTCCGTCAAAGAATGAAAACACAAGGCGGAAGAAAGACACTTAAAAGAAGACGCGCAAGAGGAAGAAAAGTAATTTCTGCTTAAAGGTCAAAGGTATGGACCACAGATTAAAAAAAAATAATCAATTTACTTACATCTACAAAAAGGGTGAAAGAGTTTCCACAGAAAACTTCACCTTATTTGTTGTTAAAAGTAAATATAAGTGTTACCGAATCGGTTTTTCCATAAGCAAAAAACTTGGCAAAGCAAACAAACGAAATCTTTTGAAAAGAAGACTGAAAGACATAACTCGCCGTTTTGTGGAAGTTCCTGATTTTTGTAACTGTGTGATTTTGGCAAGAGAAAATGCAACAATGCTTTCTTTTGACCAACTTAAAATTGAAATTGTGAAATTGTTTAAAAAGTATGAAAATAAAAAGAATGCTTAGAAAAGTGACTTTGTCACCTGTTTACTTTTATAAATATGTTTTGTCACCATTGCTTCCACACAGTTGCATATTTGCACCAACATGCTCCAATTACATGATTAAATGTGTGATGGAGTTTGGTTTTTTTAAAGGTGTATATCTTGGTTTGAAAAGATTATTTCGATGTGTCCCTTGGCAAAAGAAAAGAGGGTATGACCCTGTTCCAATAAACATTAAAGGAGACAATTTATGGATTTTGTAAGCACAAGTTTGATTACATTAAATCAGCCCTCAGGTTTTTGGGAAAGCATTTTAAACGCTTTTCGTGGTGCAAACGGAACTTACATTCTGGCAGTTATACTTCTTGCCATCATTGTAAGAGTGGTTTTTTCATTGTTTGACATTGTGAATAAAAAAGTCAACTTGAAAACAACAGACATCAACACAAAAATGAAACCAGAACTTGAAGCCATTCAAAAGAAATATGGGGGAGATCAAAGATTATTACAACAAAAGACAAACGAAATTTATAAGAAATATCAATTTTCAATGATGGGCAGTTGTCTGCCAATGCTTGTGATGATGATTTTGCAAATGGTTGTTTTCTTCACTTTGTGGTCATCACTTCAATCAGTGGCAAATTTTAACATTGTTTCACAATATGAAAGCATGAAAGAAACTTATGCCAATGTGATTGTCTTGAATGAAAATGATGCATTCATCAACAGACTTAATGAATTTCAAGATGTCAACACAGCAAAACTTAGCGTCGAAGTTGAAACAAATTCAGATGGAAAAAAATTTTTGGTTTATAAATTTGAAGGAGATAACGAAGTAACAAAAGTTGAATTTAGAGAATTTAAAACCAACAATGAAATTTATGATGTTTTAAACAAGTTTGTTATTAAACCTGCTGCAACTCAACCAGAAGAACCAAATCCTGATGAAAATTCAGAAGAAGCAGAAAGTTCTGACGAAGCAGTGACACAACCAGAAACAATTTATATTGACACCAATTACAACGACTATATTAAAGGTCTTGCACAAAACACCGTAAAGAATTATTATTTTGACACACAAGAAGGATTTTTGTGGATAAAGAATGTTTATAAAGCAGATTCCCCTACCACAAGTCCTTTATTTACAAAAGATGAAATTAAAGGTTATTTAAAAAGTTTCTATTCCGAAGATGAAAAAAATACCGAAGAAAAGAATGACTTTGAAGGAAAAATCTTTGATTATGTTATGAAAGGTTTTGAAACAGAAGAAATGGGTGTAAATGGATATTACATTTTGACAATTTTGGCTGTTGTATTCTCATTCTTGTCACTTTTCCTTTCAAATAAATTGATGCAAAGTAAAGATGCCCCACAACAAAAACAATCAAGAATGATGTATTTCATAATGCCAATCATTTTTGGAATCTTCACTTTCATGTATACAAGTTTGTTTGCAATCTATCTGATTGTTGGCCAACTTGTTGTCATGGCTACTACTCCACTCACTACACTTATTGTAAAGAAATGGATTTCTTCAGATAAGAAAAAACAAAAAGAAACTGATGTAGTTGAAGTTGATTACAGAAGAAAATAATTAAAAAATAAAAGGCTTTATTTAAGCCTTTTTTTTATTTAACTAACCAATGCGTTCCATGTGTTTGGACCAACAATTCCATCCACAGTAAGACCTGCATTTTCTTGAAATTGTCTGACTGCAGCATCTGTGTTTCTGCCGAATATTCCATCAATTCCTTGAACAGGAACAAGATTGCTTTCCAACAATTGTTGCAAGAATTGCACATAAGCACCGCGAGAACCTTGACGAAGTGTAGGGTAATTTGGCAACACCAAAAGTGTTTTCCAAGTGTTGTTTCCCACAATGCCATCCACGCTTAAACCATTGTTTTGTTGAAACTGTCTGACTGCATTTTCTGTGCCAGTTCCAAAAATGCCATCAACAGCAAGTTTGAAACCATATTGGTTGTTTAAAATGAATTGCAAAAGATAAACAAAATTGCTTCTGCTTCCTTTTCTTATCAAAGGATAGTTTCCCAAAGCGTTGCGGTCAATGAAACCTACTCCAAGATAATTGCAAACACCAAGGCATGCTTCTTCCCCTACTTCTGTTTGGAAAAGCGGATTAATCATAAGTTGCGCTTCTTCTAAATTGGTCATAAATCCCGCTTCAATCAATGTGGAAGTGCAGTTTACACTGGAAAGCATGCCAACATCAAGTTGTTGAACTCCCCTTCCGCGTTGTGGAGTGTTTTGAAGAAGTGCGTTGTAAACTTGTTGTGACAGATTTCTGCTTTGTGCAACTTTTGGATTTAATGGTGAATAATAGACTGTCAAACCTGATGCAGAGTTAAATTCTTCTCCATATGCGTTGTAAGCAAAGGTCACTAAAAGTGTAAGGTTTTGTCTGTTTACTCGAGTAACTCTTTGTGAGATGGAAACATCTTGGATTTCTGGTTTAACATCATATACTGAAAAACTGTTTCTCATGCATGCTTCAATAAAATAATTCTTTGCTGCTCGATTGAATTCGTTTTCATAAATTTGTCTGTTTAATCCTGGAACAACTGGTGTTCTCTTTCCAGGTGTTGGTGGGTTTTGACCATGTTCGTCATTTGCCCCTATGTAATACATATCGTTTGCCATATTTTCTCCTTTTTACACACTTTATATATGAAGCAGTTTTAAAATTGGTTAAAAAAAATATAAATTTATTTTGTAAAATATAGCAAAATTATTTTGTAAATAAAGCAGGTTGTGGTATAATATAAATGTTTCTGGGAACGAATTTCTCATTTGGAGTTTATATATGAAAGATATGGAAGAAATAAGGAAAGTCACATTGCTGGCTCTTTTAAAAGTCGGCATAAGATGTGATTTAAGGGGTTTTAATTATTTGGAATATGCCATAAGTCAGATAATATTGTCCCCTAAAAAAGTAAAGAATTTGA
>CATKYT010000022.1 GCA_949841245.1 uncultured Eubacteriales bacterium
TCGGGCATTGACCTTGAAGACCTTATTTCCATTGGTGCAATTGGACTTATTAAGGCTGTGAAAACTTACAGCATAGACAAAAACATTAAACTTGCCACTTATGCAAGCAGATGTATTGAAAATGAACTATTAATGCAACTGAGAAAAAACACCCGCATAAAAAATGAAATTTCTTTGGACGAGCCACTTTCCAATGACAATGAAGGAAACGAACTTTTGCTTTGTGACATTATTTCCATTGACGAAGACAGCGTTTCTAAAAACATTGAAACATCAGCGGAAAAACAAATTTTAATGAATGTTATTTCCAAGTTGGACAGCAGGGAACAACTTATTATGCAACTTCGTTTTGGTCTTGCTGGGAATGAAGAAAAAACGCAAAAAGAAGTGGCAGACATGATGGGAATTAGTCAAAGTTACATTTCGCGCATTGAAAAGAAGATTCTTTCAAAATTACGCAAAAAACTTGAAAAGACTGCCGAATTTTAACTTTGTTTGTCGAAACAACCTTAATTTGCATAAGTTTTTAACCCTTAGGGCAACATATCTTATCGAGAAAAGGGGTGAGATATGTCCAACAGAGTTGTTATTTCTGGTGTCAACACTGCAAGTTTACCTAAACTTAAAAATGATGAAATTCTTGAACTTTTAAAGGCTGTTAAAAAAGGTGACGAGTTTGCTCGTGACAAATTTGTTGTGGCAAATTTGCGTCTTGTTTTGTCTGTTGTTCAGCGTTTTTCTGGTCATTATGACAAGGCTGATGACATGTTTCAAGTGGGATGTGTCGGTCTTTTAAAGGCTATTGACAATTTTGATGACACTCTTAATGTAAGATTTTCCACTTATGCTGTGCCAATGATTATTGGTGAAATTAGGCGTTATTTGCGTGACAATAATTCAGTCAGAGTCAGTCGTTCCATCAGAGATGTGGCTTACAAGGCTTTGCAAGCTAAGGAAAGATATATCAAAGAAAACAATGCTGAGCCAACCTTAGAACAAATTGCCACTATGATTGAACTTCCATTGAAAGATGTTGTCTTTGCTTTGGATGCCATAAGTGAAACGGTTTCTTTAAACGAACCTATTTATAATGATGGAAACGAAACCATCAGAGTTATGGACCAGATTGCAGATGTTAAGAATTGCGATGATGAAATTTTTGAAAAACTTTCTTTGACTGATGCCATTAAAAATTTGTCTGAGCGAGAAAAAGAAATTCTTTTGATGCGTTATTATATAGGTAAAACTCAGATGGAAGTCAGTGAAGAAGTTGGTATTTCTCAGGCTCAGGTTTCCAGACTTGAAAAAAATGCGCTTAAATCAATTCGTAATTTCATCGATTGATGTTGAAGCGGACTCCACAAAATCCCTTTTTAAAGGGATTTTTTCTTGCATTAAAAAAATGCAAGAAGCCTTGCGGGGGCAAGGCGGTGGAGTCCGCGTAAAGCAAACAAAAACAGACCAAAATAAAGTTAAAAACTTAGATAAGCATAAATTAGTTACTTTTTTGCACACGCTTGCATATCTTATTAGTGTATGGACTTTAAGGAGGTTAAAAATGTCTTTTTACATCAATAATTCCAATCCAAGCAAACCAGGACCAATTAATGGCAACCCTGTAAATGGTATTTGTGAAAAAATTTTGATTGAAACAACCAAAATTTTTGATGCCTGCATCTGCTCATCCACTGAAACTGGTGTTATTCTTCCACTTTCTGGCTTCAATCCTGAAAACCCTGTAACTCCACTTACTTTTATTTCAGCAGAAAATTCAATTGGTGTTGAACCAACTGTCTCTGACCTTGTTATTGACAGATTGGACACATGCCCAAATTATGCAAATGTAAGTTTCACAGTCACAATTCCAGTAACGGTTACATACCGTGACGCAAATGGCACAATTGGCACTGCATCATCTACTGTTACTGTTGCTAAGTCTGTCATTTTGTTTGTTCCACAACCAGCACTTACTCCAGTTGACATTGATGTTGTTGGAATTTTCAGCAGCAGAATTGGTGTTTACACAGATCCTAATGCTTTCACTGTAACAGGTTGCATTGAAATCATTGTAAAGGTTGTAAGCGTTGTTGATGTGCTTGTTCCATCTTACGGATATCCAGTTCTTCCACCTTGCCAGAGTGCTCCTGTGCAAAATGCTTGCCCTGGACTTCAAGATTTGCCAATCTATCCAACAGCAGATGCATCAAACACGCCAAGATTTTAATTGCTTGAAAATAAAAACCCGATTCTCTCGGGTTTTTTGTTTTTTAATTTAGTTTATTTAGATTTCTATTTTTAAATATATCAATTAAGTAGAAAACATTTAAAATTATCATTGCAATGCTAAAAATAAGTTGTGATATGTCGAAGAAAGGTGAAGAATTAAAATCTTGTAAAGTTCTGTTGTAAGTTATTATGTCTATATACAATAATACAATTGCACTTAAACAATTAAATACAATTGTGGTTATAACAAATTTTCTTTTTGAAGAAAAGTTTTCAATAGGTTTAGCAAAAAATTTTATATTGCAAACATTTAGAATAAAAGCAATAACAAATACTGAACCACAAATTATGTAATCTATTCCCACAAAATACCAAAATGTCTGGTTATTATCTGACAATAATACTCCATTATAAATCAATATAAAAGAAACAATAAGTGTTAATATTGAAATCAATATTGAACCAGACAACGATAAAACATATTTTTTCATAAAACCCCCTTTATGTTTTCAGTTTAACACGGGGGGGTGAATGTCAAGTAAAATTGCAAAATATTTTAGAAAATTTTGCAGTTGACTTTATTGTTTAATTGTGATAATATAAAATTGTTAAAAAAGGAGATATTTATGAAAAACGATTATAATTTTTGGATTGAACGTGGTCTAATTGCTGGCTTTGAACTTTTGGAACAAGATGTTAAAAGTGCTTTTCGCACAAGTGAAGATAAAGAAGGATATTTGCCTGTAAGACTTGTTTTCCTTAGTAATGGTGTAAAAGGTTTTAATGGTGATGGGTATGCTATGCCAGTGCTTTTTGATGAAAAATACACAAAAATTCCAAGAGATAAGGTTTATCCAAATTTGAGTTACACTTTCTATATTGATAATTTTGGTGTTAGAGAAATTGGTTACAGTAGAGATGAAAGAGTTGAAGGTGGATATGTTAAAGGTGATATTGTCAGATTTAAGGATACTGATAAGTTTAATCTTGGTGAAATCAATGACACTCTTCGTGGGTATTTAATTAAAGTTTATGGTCAAGAGTATGGAAAAGTTATAGTTCCACATCTTGCACAAAACAGTGAAGATAGTAAAAACTATTGCAGTGAGCGTGAACGCAGTATCACAAAAAATTTGATTAAATTTCATTATGGTAATGGTCTTGGTAATGTTCTTACAGATGTTTTAGAAGATAAAACAAATGATAATAAATAGTTTTATTACTATAAATATATATTATATTGAAATAACAGCAAGACGCTGTTATTTTTTTTGTTTTAAAAATATTTTAAAATTTTTTTAAAAATTTTGGCATATTTGTTTGACTTTTATTTTTTTTCTGCATATAATAATGCTAGCACTGTGAAGTCGAGAGTGCTAGCAAACTTTAAAAGGGAGTTTAAATGGAACTTTCTGAAAGAAAAATTAAAATCTTAAATATTGCTGTTGAAGAATTTATAAAAGATTCTGCACCAATTACATCTAGTTCTGTAAAGGACAGAGCACTTCTTGATGTTTCTACTGCCACTTTGCGTAACGAACTTAATGCGTTGGAAGCGATGGGATTTTTGAAACAGTTGCATACTTCTGGTGGGCGAATTCCAACGGCACAAGGTTATCGCTTTTATGTGGAAAACATTTTAAAAAACATAAAAGTGACAAACGGCGAGTTGGAAGAAGTGAGAAGGTTAATTGAAAACAGAACTCAAAGTCTTAATGACATTGTTGCAGGAATAGCAAAAATTATCAGCAATGCAACAAACTATCCAACAGTGGTGCTTGTCAATGGCATGGAAAACTTGATTTTGCAAGAGTTTAAAATTATTCCACTTTTGGAAAACAAGTGCATGGTTTTAATTGGAACAAACTATGGCTACATTACAAACACTATGGACATTGTGGCAACTGCCGAAAATTGCCTTGACGCTTCAAATTATTTAACAAAATATTTCAAAGGCGAAACAATGGGCTTTTTGATGGAAAACATAAGCCAACTCGGCAAAGGTATGAGCGGAGAAATCAAGGCTTTTCAAAATGTAGTTGACAGTGTTGTGGTTGGGCTTTCCAAAATGAACAAGCAAAAACTTTTGAATGTTCAGGCTGGGAAAGTGGCAGACATGGCAGAGCATGACAAAAATTTGGAAGAAACAAAGAAAGTTTTAAAGACTTTAAATGACCAAGAAAGTTTGATTGAAGTGCTTGATGACGATGCAAGTTCGATTTCCGCAGTTGTGGCAGAAGACAATGGAGATAAATGTTCGGTTGTAAAAGCACCAATTATTGTTGGGGGAAACAAAGTGGCTTCGATTGGTGTGTTTGGTCCACAAAATATGGATTACATGGGCATTGCAACTGCACTTAAAATTGTGGTTGACGAACTTGGCAAAGAGAAAGGAGAATAGATGAAAAAAGACAAAACAAAAACTTGTGAAAACAAAGAAGAAAAATGTGAAGGATGCTGTGATTGTCACTGCCATGAAGGGGAAGATTTCCAACTTGACGAAAAAGTTGAAGTTTCTGACCAAGCAGGACAATATTTACAGATGGCACAACGACTTCAAGCAGACTTTGATAACTATCGCAAACGCGTGGCAGAGCAACTTGACTTTCAAAGACAAGAAGGTGTTAAAAGTGTTATTGAAGTGTTTTTGCCTTGTTTAGACACTTTTAAGGAAGCAAAAAAGAACATTGCAGACGAAAAAGTTTTGGCAGGAGTAAACATGATTGAAAACAAAATTTTGGATGCTCTTAAAACTTTGAAAGTGGAAAAGATTGAAACAATTGGCAAAATATATGACCCACATTTACACAATGTCATTGCAGTAATGAGTGATGAAACCAAAGATGAAGACATCATTTTGGACGAATATCAAACGGGATGGTGTTTAAATGGAAAAGTTATAAGATATTCAAAAGTTATTGTTAACAAATTGTCATAACGACAACAAAAAATATGTGCAAATAAGCACACAAAAAAAGGGAGATAAAAAAAATGAGTAAAATTATTGGAATTGACTTAGGAACAACAAATTCATGCGTGGCAGTTATGGAAGGTGGAAAACCTGCTGTTATTGCAAATGCCGAAGGTGACAGAACAACACCTTCTGTTGTGGCTTACACAAAAGACGGAGAAAGACTTGTTGGTAAAGTTGCAAAGCGTCAAGCAATTGTAAATCACGACAACACAATCATTTCGATTAAAAGAGAAATGGGCACAAACTATAAAGCAAAATTGAATGGAAAGGATTACACTCCACAAGAAATTTCTTCCATGGTTTTGGCTAAACTTAAAGCAGATGCTGAAAGTTATTTGGGAGAAAAAGTCACACAAGCAGTAATCACAGTTCCTGCTTACTTTAACGACAGCCAAAGACAAGCAACAAAAGATGCAGGCAAAATTGCTGGTCTTGAAGTTTTGAGAATCATCAACGAACCAACTGCTGCAGCGCTTGCTTATGGGCTTGACAAAGGCGAAAACCAAAATCAAAAAATCTTAGTTTATGACCTTGGTGGCGGAACATTCGATGTTTCTATTTTGGAAATTGGCGACAATGTGTTTGAAGTTTTGTCTACAAACGGAAACACTCGTCTTGGCGGAGATGACTTTGACAACAGAATTATTGATTTCTTGGTTGAAGAATTTAAAAAATCAAATGGTGGCATGGATTTGTCAAAAGACAAACTTGCTATGCAAAGACTTAAAGAAACAGCCGAAAAGGCAAAAATTGACCTTTCAGCAACACCTATGACAACAATCAGTTTGCCATTTATTGCTGCTGATGCAAATGGCCCAAGACACTTAGAAACAGAACTTTCTCGTGCTAAGTTTGATGCTTTGACAGAAGATTTGGTTAAGGAAACTGTTTCTTGCTGTGAAAAAGCATTGAAAGATGCCAAACTTAATAAAAATCAAATTGACAAAGTTATTCTTGTTGGTGGTTCAACTCGTATTCCTGCTGTTGTTGAAGCAGTTAAAAACTTTACTGGAAAAGAACCATTTAAAGGAATTAATCCAGATGAATGCGTTGCAGTTGGTGCTGCAATTCAAGCAGGTGTGCTTGCTGGGGAAGTTAAGGATGTTCTTCTTCTTGATGTAACTCCACTTTCTCTTGGAATTGAAACTTTGGGTGGTGTGTTTACAAAACTTATCGAAAGAAACACAACAATTCCAACAAAAAAATCTCAAATTTTCTCAACTGCTGTTGACAACCAACCTGGGGTTGACATTCATGTTTTGCAAGGTGAAAGAGAATTTGCTGCACAGAACAAAACTTTGGGAAGATTCCAACTTTCTGATATTCCACCAGCACCAAGAGGTGTTCCACAAATTGAAGTAACTTTTGATATTGATGCAAATGGAATTGTTAAAGTTTCTGCAAAAGATCTTGGAACAAACAAAGAACAAAACATCACAATTACTGCTTCTTCAAACCTTAAAGAAGAAGACATTGACAAGGCAATCAAAGAAGCAGAAGCACATGCAGAAGAAGATAAGAAGAGAAAAGAATTTGTTGAAACTAAAAATCAAGCGGACAATATGGTGTATTCTCTTGAAAAATTGTTGAAAGAAAACGGTGACAAACTTTCAGCCGATGACAAAAAACGTCTTGAAGATGAACTTGAAAAGGCTAAGAAAGAATTTGAAAGTGACGACATTGATGTGATTAAAAAAGAACTTGATGAACTTACAAAAGTTTCAAATGAAGTTTTCACTAAGATGTATCAAAACGCCAATCCAAATGGGGCAAATGGAACAGATGGAAACAATGGTGACAATGCAGGAACAAATGCAGATGGTGACCCAGAAGTAACAATTGAATAAACTGCACTTTTGGCTTGTTTTCGGAACTTTTCCGAAAAGCATCGCTCTGACGCTTGTTTATTCAATTTCGCGACCAAACGAAACTCACAAATTTTTGTGAGTTTGTCGCGACTCTATTGCTAAGAGTGTTATTCTAAGATTCTGTAAAATATATTATTTAAAAATTGAAATTTTATTTCAAAAGAAATATTGGGTGTTTAAAATGGGAGTTATGGATTTTTTGAATTATCTTGGAAAAGATGTTGATGTAGTCATGGACAGACCACTTGGAAGCAAACATCCAAAGCATGGTTTTGTCTATCCTGTAAATTATGGCTTTGTTCCAAACACTGTTTCTGGTGACGGAGAAGAATTGGACGCTTATGTTTTAGGCGAACATAAACCACTTGAAAAGTTTACAGGTGTGGTGAAAGCATTAATTCACAGAACAAACGATAATGATGACAAATTGGTTGTGATGAGAAAAGACAAAAATTACACTATTCAGCAAATTGCTGCATTGGTGGAATTTCAAGAAATATATTTTGCAAGTGAAATATATTATTTAGATGAAAATAAGCATATCGTTTCTGAAAAATTTTACAACGGTAGTCCAATTTAATAAAGGATGTTTATGAAAAAACTTTTGATAGTGGATGTTCAAAAAGGATTTATAAATGAAAATAACACTTTTTTAGTTAAAAGCATTGAAAATTTAATTAATTCCAATGTTTTTGACCAGATTTTTGCAACAAAATTTATAAATCATCCCAAAAGTCAGTTTGTTGAATTTTTGAATTGGCATAAGCTTATGGAAAAATCAGAGCTTGATTTCGCAATTCAACTTCCTAGTGATGTAACTGTATTGGAAAAAACTTCTTATTCTCTTGAAGCGGGGGGGGAATTCAGTTTAACAAAACTGACAAAGTTTATCTATGTGGAACAGACTATGATGCTTGTATCTTAGCAATTGCTTATCAACTTTTTGACAGCGGTATTAAACCATATATTTTGATTAATTATGTTGGTTCTGCGTCAAAAAATCCATTAAATAAAGAAGAATTTATAAAATTGTTTAAAAGAAATTTTGGTGAAGATTCTGTAATCGAAACTTTTTAAAAGGAAAAATAGATGGCTGGAAAAGATTATTATGAAATATTAGGGGTGCAAAAGGGTGCAGATGCAGACGAAATTAAGTCTGCATATCGCCGTTTGGCTAAGAAATATCACCCTGATTTAAACAAAACTCCTGATGCTGCGGAGAAGTTTAAAGAAATAAATGAAGCATATGAAGTTTTGGGAGATGACAAAAAGCGTGCAAACTATGACCAATATGGCAGTGCAGATGGTCCACAATTTGGTGGCGGTGGTGCTGGCGGATTTGGTGATTTTTTTGGCGGTGGCGGTCAAGGGTTTGGCGGTTTCTCTGACATCTTTTCCGACATCTTTTCAGCTTTTGGTGGTGGCGAAAGTCGCGGTCGTGTGACTGAACGCGGAGATGACATTCTTGTAAATATGAAATTAACTTTCGAAGAAGCCATTTTTGGTGTTGAGAAAATTATTTCTTTCAACAGGGTTGAAACTTGTGAAAAATGTTCTGGAACGGGGGCCAAAAATGGGAAAGAATTTTCCACTTGTCCTGATTGCCATGGTGCAGGCAGGGTAAGAATTCAACAAAACACCATGTTTGGCACAACAATTAGAGAAGGTGTCTGCCCTAAATGTTCTGGAACGGGCAAAATCATTAAAGAAAAATGTGAAGAATGTTATGGAAAAGGTTACAGCCGAAATGTGGCAGAAGTGCATGTCAAAGTGCCTGCTGGAATTAATGATGGTCAAACAATCCGCATGAAAGGCGAAGGAAATGCTCCAACCAGACAGGGTATAAATGGAGATTTAAACATAAAAATTTCTGTTGCAAATCACAAGATTTTCAAGCGCGATGGCAACGACCTTATGTTTGACTTATTTGTTCCGTTTACCACATGTCTTTTGGGTGGAAAGGTGGAAATTCCACTTACCAAAGGCACGACAACGCTTAAAATTGATGAAGGAACGCAAAGTGGAACAATTATGCGTTTGAAAGGTAAAGGTGTAAAAATCCTTAATCGTGAAGCCTATGGAGATTTGCTTGTCACTGTTAAAAGTGAGCCACCAAAAAATTTAAACAAAAAAAGCAAAGACTTATTGAAAGAATTGGAAGAAAATTTCAATGAAAACGATTTTCCAAAATCGAAAGATTTTATCAATAAAATGAAGGGATTGTAACCTTCATTTTTTCTTTTTGAAAAATGTTTGTTATTTGTTTGCTTTTTAGTCAAAAATTGTTTAAAATTGAAATGAAAGGGGGCTTATATGAGAAGATTTTTCGGAGAACGCGTTGGCGACATGGTTTATATTGAAGGTGATGAGTTCAATCATCTTAAAAATGTTTTAAGAATGAATGTTGGAGACCAATTAATCGCGTTTTTAAACGATGAAAATGAATATGTATGCCAAATTGAAAAATTGGAAAGGGGTCGTGCCGTTTGTGTAGTTACTGGAACTAATGTTTGCGAATGTAACCCAAGAAAAAATATTGTGCTTTTTCAAGCGATTACAAAAGGTCCTAAGTTTGAATTTATTGTTCAGAAAGCAACTGAAATTGGAATAACCAGAGTTGTGCCATTTGTCAGTGATTATGTCATAGCAAAAGTGAATGAAAACAAAGTTGAAAGACTTAAATCAATTGCCATGAATGCTTGCAAACAATGTGAAAGAACAATTGTTCCAGTTATTGATAATGCTTTGACTGTGGAACAAGTGGTTGATTGTTTTAAAGATTTTGACATTGTGTTGTTTGCCAATGAACGCGCTGCTTCTGGCGAAAGACCAAGAGAAATTGTTAAGGCAAAAAACATTGCCATTATTGTTGGCTCCGAAGGTGGTTTTTCAGAAAGAGAAAAAGATTTGTTTATTGAAAAAGGTGCAGTGACAATAAGTCTTGGCAAAAGAATTTTGCGTGCAGAAACTGCTTCTGTTGCCATGATGAGCCTTATTTCAATTTTAAGTGGAAATTAACATGAAAATTTCAGTTTTGACTTTGGGTTGCAAAGTAAACAAATATGAGAGCGATGCTCTCATTTTTGAACTAAAAAATCGTGGTTTTGATGCAAATGACAAGTTAGAGTTTGCTGATGCTTACATAATCAACACTTGTGCAGTGACAAACGAAGCAGAAAAGAAATCTCGACAGATGATTGAGCGTGCCAAAAAATTTAATCAAAATGCCAAAGTTTTTGTTATGGGTTGTGCCAGCCAAAACAGAGTTAATCAGTTTGAAGAAAAAGGTGTCAATTTTGTTATTGGAACAGCGGGGAAGAAAAAACTTTTGGATGAACTGGAAAACTTAGGAAGCAAATTGTTTGATTTGCCGACACAATATGAAGATGATTTATATTCTGCGCAGACGCTTTCAAGGGCGTTTATAAAAATTCAGGATGGTTGCAATAATTTTTGTTCTTATTGCATAATTCCATATTTGCGTGGAAGAAGCAGATCTCGAAGTTTGGAAAGCATTGTGAATGAAGTGAAAAAACTTCCTGAATATGTCAACGAAATTGTGCTTGTTGGCATAGATGTTTCAAGTTTTGAAATTGATGGAAAGAAAGGTCTTGCCACACTTTTAGAAAAATTGGATTGTTTTGGAAAAAGACTCAGGCTGTCATCAATGGAAGATAACTTGGTTGATGAAGAATTTTTGCAAAGATTGAAAAACTTGAAAAATTTTTGTCCGCATTTTCATCTTTCACTTCAAAGTGGCAGTGATGGGGTTCTTAAAAAAATGAACAGAAAATACACTACATCTCAGTTTTTGGAAAGTGTAAACCTTATCAGAAAATATTTTCCCCTTGCTGGAATTACAACAGATGTGATTGTTGGTTTTCCAACTGAAACAGAACAGCAATTTGAAGAAACATTGGAATTTGTGCAAAAAGTGAATTTTTCACAATTGCACATATTTCCATATTCGCAAAGAAGCGGAACTGTGGCATCTAAACTTTATAAAGACTTGTCGGGTCAAGTAAAAACACAGCGTTTAAAAAAATTGGAAAAAGTTGGAAATGAAATGAAGTTGGATTTCATCAGCAAGAATGACAGTGGCAAGGTTTTAATTGAAGAACAAAATAATGGCTTGTTGGAAGGTTACACAGAAAATTACATTAAATGCTATTGTCAAGGTGAGGCGGAAATTGGTGAAGTGGTTGATGTCAAGATTTTGAAACCTTATAAACAAGGCTGTTTGTGTAAAATTGTCAAAAGTGAAAAGTGAAATTAGGGAATTATTTTATTTAATGCTTAATTAAAGTCTGATTTTTGTCAGGCTTTTTTCTTTGGTTTTGGGAAATTTAAACCAAGAAGTTCATCAATGGTGATTTTCGTTGACTTAGAAATTTTAATTAAAGTTTCAATTTTGGTTTTTGCTTTATTTTTCAATAACAAGTTTAAAGTTGAAGTTGAAATTTTGCATTGTTTGCAAAAATCTGTTTTAGTAATGTTGTTTTCTTCTATATATTTTTGTATAAGTTCTGTTTTAATTATGTTTTTCATTTTTACTCCTTATTAATTACAAATGTAATAATATCATTACAATTGTAATAAGTCAAGTGTTTTATTAATTTTTATTGTAAAATAAAATTATAGAAGTTAATTTTATGAAATTTGGTGAAAGATTAAAAGAACTGAGAATAGAAAAAGGAATAAGTCAAGAACAGTTGGCTAAAAATTTAAATTTAACACACGGCGCCATATGTTTATGGGAAAACAATCAACGAATTCCGAAACTTGATGCGCTAATTTTGTTGGCGAAATATTTTAATGTTTCTTTGGATTACATTGCTGGAGTGGAAGATTAATAAAACATAATTTTGTGTTTTTATTTTCATACAACAATGTAATAAAATTTAATTGGAGTTATAAAATGAATAAATTTTCAGATAGATTAAGAGATTTAAGAATAGAAAAAAGACTTAGTCAAGATGATTTAGCAAGAGAAGTGGGTTTATCTCAAGGCGCAATAGCATTGTGGGAAAACAATCAACGAATTCCAAAACTTGATGCAGTAATTTTGTTGGCGAAATATTTTGATGTTTCCTTAGATTACATTGCAGGAATGGAAGATTAAGAAAACAGAACTTTGTGGTCCTCATTTTACTCGACCAAATTAAAAATGGTTTTCTTTAAAAGTAGAGAACACCGCAACTTCTTGTTTTAAATACGATTTAAATAAATTTCAATTTTTTAGTTAAATTTTAATAAAATGTTTTCACGGATTTTTGTTCTTTTTTCTTGACAAGAAACATTTGTTATGATAAAATGCAAAAAGAATTGTGGACTTGAAAGGTGGTGAGAAAGAAATGACAACAGTTAAAGTTGGTGAAAACGAATCTTTGGAAAGTGCTTTAAAACGCTTTAAAAGAAAATGTCAAAAAGATGGCATTATCGGTGATATAAGAAAGAAAGAAGCTTATGATAAACCAAGCGTTGCTAAAAAGAAGAAAAGTGAAAACGCTAGAAAAAGAGCAAGAAAAAGAGGTTAATATTCAATTAAACATGACCAAAATTAAAAGAGCAAATTTTTGCTCTTTTTTGTTATTACATAAAAAGTTTTAATAAAGTGTAAAATTTTGTCAAATCTATTGAAAAAATGTTGTTTTTTGTGGTATACTATATTTAATAGAAATAGTGACTGTTTTTCAAACTTAAAAGTTTGATTAAAAGGAGATAATATGTTTGGCCCAAGATGTCCAATTTGTAAACAAGAATTAAATCTTGAAATGATTGCGATGGATGTGAAAGAAGATGAAAATGGCAATGTTAAAAAGAAAATTAATTTTGGGAATTCTTTGATGCAGATTATTAACTATGCCGTTGAATCAGGCATTCGTGCAAGTGTTGGGTCTGGCAGGTCACTTTATTACACTTGTGGAAATCCTGATTGTCCAGCATATTTTAAAGGTTATAGTCCATGTTATTTCAAACGAGGCATTATTTTCGCTTCGTTGGTTGGTGACCCTAATGGAATCAGACTTGATTTTATGAAAGGTGCTTACAGAAAGAGAAAAGCGTTGAGAAAAGTTGCGAGTTCAAGAATGAAAAAATAATTTATTTTTAGCAAAATTTACTTGACAAATTGGTTTTATATATTTATAATAAGCATGTGTTTCGTTGTCGGAAACCATGCTTAATTTTTTTGTCTTGAAACATCTTGACAAAAAGAATGAGAGCATAAACAAACAACAGGTGGCAGGTGACCTTTTTTAAGTGAAAGACTGCTTCACCGATTTGAAGATTTTCTTCAAAGTCATTGTAAAATGATTGTGTTGTTCATGTTTGATTTAAAAAGCATTTTTCATGGCACGATAACATGTTATCGTGCTTTTTTTAAAGACAAATCATGACTGTGATTTAAAACCAGTCAATTTGGCAAATGTGCATTTCAGCATTTATGCCTTAAAAGGAGAAAACTATGCCTACATTTAACCAATTAGTAAGAAACGGAAGAAAAACTTTTGAAAAAAAGAAAAAGGCTCCACTTCTTGAAGAATGCCCACAAAAGCGTGGTGTTTGCTTGTCTGTAAGAACTGCTACACCTAAAAAGCCAAACTCTGCTCTCCGTAAAATTGCCAGAGTAAAACTTTCAAATGGTCAAGAAGGAACTTGCTATATCCCTGGAATCGGTCACAACTTGCAAGAACACAGTGTCGTTCTTGTTCGTGGCGGTCGTGTTAAGGATTTGCCTGGTGTTCGTTATCACATCATTCGTGGAACTTTGGACACAGCCGGAGTTGCAAACAGAAAACAAAGCCGTTCTAAATATGGCGCAAAGAAAGCAAAGAAATAAGAATTGCTTAGAAATTATTGATTTTCCACATTTGTGGATTAAAAGGAGTAAAACATATGCCTAGAAGAAATAGTGCCGTGAAGAAAGAAGTTTTACCAGATCCAATTTACGGAAACAAGGTTGTTACAAAACTTATCAATCAAATTATGTTGAGTGGTAAGAAAGGTCTTGCTCAAAGAATTGTTTATGGTTCTTTCGATATTATTAAAGAAAAAACAAGTTTAGAACCTCTTGATGTTTGCCTTGCTGCAATTGAAAATGTTAAACCTTTACTTGAAACAAAAGGACGCAGAGTAGGTGGTGCTACTTACCAAGTTCCAATGGAAATTCGTCCAGAAAGACGCCAAACTCTTGCTATTCGTTGGATTGTTAACAATGCAAGAAAAAGAACTGGCGAAAGAAATATGGATGAAAAACTTGCTGGCGAACTTTTAGATGCTTATAACAACACAGGTGCATCTATTAAAAAGCGTGACGAAATGCACAGAATGGCAGAAGCAAATAAGGCTTTCGCTCACTATAAATGGTAAAAAACACTTTTGGTTTGTTTTTGTGTTCGCACAATTACGATTAAGTTACCATTAAACCGCTAAATGAAAGTTACAAATTCAATTTAACTTTTGCGGTAATTCTCATGCGAAGTATGAGAAAATAAGTTTTTGGAAATTTTAAATTATAGTTAAACAACGGATTACGACTTCAAACTATAATTTGCTAAGATTTCATTTAAATTGTGCAAAGTTTTGTTTGCCAGATTAATGAAAATTGCTTAGAAAATGAAGGGAAATTGGGAAGAGAAAACGAAATTTAGGTGTCAGGCATTGCCGTGAGCCGTAAAATTTTGGTTTCTGCTCAAAAAAGGAGATTATTTTTATGGCTACAAACCTAGAAATGACCAGAAATGTCGGTATTATGGCTCACATTGACGCAGGTAAAACAACAACAACTGAAAGAATTTTGTTTTACACTGGAAAAAGTCACAAGATTGGTGAAGTGCATGATGGTGCTGCAACTATGGACTGGATGGCTCAGGAACAAGAACGCGGAATCACAATTACTTCTGCCTGCACAACATGTTTTTGGAAAAATCACAAAATCAACATCATTGACACACCAGGACACGTTGACTTCACTGTTGAAGTTGAACGTTCTTTGAAAGTTCTTGATGGTGCTGTTTTGGTTCTTTCCGCTCGTGACAAAGTTCAACCACAAACAGAAACTGTTTGGCGTCAATCAACTAAATATAAAGTTCCTACCATCATCTATGTAAACAAAATGGACAGAGATGCTGCTGACTTTTATGGTTGTGTAGAATCAATCAAACAAAGATTGAAAACAAATCCACTTGCCATCCAAATGCCTATTGGAGAAGCAGATACATTCAGTGGAATCATCGACCTTATGACAATGAAGGCCGAAATTTATAAGGATGACATGGGAACTCAAATTGAAGTTACCGAAATCCCAGAAGAATATAAGGCAAAAGCGCAACAACTCCATGATGAAATGGTGGAAAAAATTGTTGAAACAGATGACGCACTTCTTGAAAGATTTTTTGAAGGTGAAGAAATTTCTGTTGAAGAACTTAAAAAAGCACTTCGTGTTGCAACAATTTCAAGAGCAATTGTTCCTGTTCTTTGTGG
>CATKYT010000023.1 GCA_949841245.1 uncultured Eubacteriales bacterium
AAAAATAAGAAAATAATTTTAATTGATTATAAATATTCCAATTATAATTCGGAAAAATTAATAAAAAATTATGAAAATCAAATTAAATATTATAAAATTGCGCTGGAAAATGCCTTTAATATGCCAGTTGAAAAATGTTATTTATTATCATTAAAAAATGTAAATTTAATTGAAATATAAATCGCTGAATGCCGTTTATTTAGGGAAGAAAAATTATTTTAAATTTAATTTTTCTTCCTGTTTTTTTAATTTTCAAAAATATTTAAAAAATTATTAAAAAATACTAGTAAATATTTTTTTACTTGTGATATACTATTGCATATATGGAGGTCTTATATGTTTTCAACATTAAGTGATATTATGGGCAGTGTGACAAAAGCAATTTCCAATCTGACCAATTCCATTGGTTTGGATATGATTTTTGTTGTTGCTTTGGTTATGGAAATTTTGTTGGTTATCTTCTTCGTGGTTAAATCTTCTTTTTCTTATGAAGCAAGTTTAAACAGAAGTTTGGATAAACTAAACTATTGGTTGTTTGAAAGAAAGGTGGTCACAGAAGAAAACATCAAAGACTTAAACTTTTTGTTTAAAACGAAAGCACCAAAAAGATTGTGTTATTATTGGCAACAATACATATTGTTTAGAGAAGGTTCTCCATCATCTTATCTTTCAACAGAAAATTTGATTGACAAACCTGTTAAAACAAGTGCATATGATTCCAACATTAAAAATCTTATGGGCTTTTCGATTGCTTGGGCTTTGATTGTGGCACTTTTTGTTTTGGCAGGAAGCATCAATTCAAGTTTTACTTCTTTCCTTTCAAATGGAACTCTTATTCAAATTTTGTTTATCCCTGCCGTTGTTGTCTTGCTTGCTGTAAGTTTTGTTGCTTTCCTTCGTGCAAGAAAAAATGCAGTTTTAAATTCACTTTATCAAAATGTTCAATTGTTTGACAGATTTATGGATAATGCTTGCGTGGATTTGCCATCTTATATCGATTATCAAATTTTATTTACTCCACAAGAAATTGAAAAAGGACAACCTGTTTTGCGTGAATTCTTAGACTATAAAGCAAGAAAAGAAAAAGAAGAATTCAATGCAGCAAAGGAACAAGAAATTACTTATGAAAGTTACAACTTTGCAAATGCTGGCGTTGATGGTTCAATTGTGCTTGACAGAGCAATGAAAGAAAGTGAACTTTTCCAAAAGAAAAAGGACAGAGCACTTGTAAAAATTTCTCAGTTGGAAGCAGAACTTGATTCCAGAAGAAAGAACTTTGACAATGTTCAGAAAGATTATCAAACAAAAATTCAAGCGTCAAAAGAAAATATTGCCAGACTTCGCCAGATGCAAGAAGAAACAACAAACAGAATTGAAAGCAACTATTACAGAAAACAACAAACACAAGAAATCGGGAAACAAGAACAATACGAACAAGAATTTGAACAACTTCGTGCCAACTATTTACTTGAAAAGAATGAAGGCGAAGAAGAAATTAAAAAACTTAATGACGAACTTGAAATGGAAAAAGTTGAAGTGGAAAACGCCATGCTTGGCGAATATCAAACTTTCTTTGATAAGTTCTGTCACTCTGCTGAAAAAGTTGTGGCAAAAGTTTTTGAAGACAAAATCAACAATTTGAAAGCAGAAAATGAACAAGCACAACAAAGAATTACCGAACTTGAAATCAAACTTAAAAATGTTCCACAGGGTGCTTATGATGCTGATGAACAAGCACAACAAGAAGGCAAATACGATGAAAATGGCAACTATGTTTATCCAAACGGAACATTCTATGACAAAGATGGAAATTTCCATGATGAAAATGGCAACATCTATTCACAAGATGGTCAGTTGCTTGGAAAGGATGATAAGAAAGAAACAGAACCTGAAAAGAAAGTTATTGACTTAAATTCATTTGATTCATTTGATTTTGTGACTGATGCCACTCAAATTGGAAATGTATATGATGTAGCAGAAAATATTGTTAAAGAAATTAATCCAGATGATGACATTCAATTGGTTAATAATACAGAAAGAACAAACGCATTAGATGGCAGAGATGCAGAAGACTTTAATAAAGTTTCTGTTGTTAAACCAGAAGAAAAGAAAACTGTTGAAAATGTTGTTTCAAAACCACAACCTGAAACAGCACCAGTTGAAGAACCTAAAACAATTGATTTCGACTTTGGCGGATTCGAAGATGAACCACAACCTGAAACACAAATGGTTGCACCTGTTCAAGAACCAGCAGAAATGCCAGTTGAAGAAGCCCCAGAAGATTATGTTGAAACTCCTGTTTTCGAACAAACAAAAAGAAAAGCGGGTCGTCCAAGAAAAGTGGAAACTTCTGTGTCTGCTTCTGCACCAGCAAGACCTGTTGGTCGCCCTAAGAAACTTGTGAACAACACTCCTGTTGCAACTTCCACAGCAAAAAAAAGTGTAGGCAGACCAAAGAAGATTGTTAAAGATGAAGTTGTTTCAACAGCTCCAAAGAAAGGCAGGGGAAGACCTAAAAAATCAGATTCTTTGCCAGATATTGACCAAAAATTGTTTGAAGAAGAATTAAAACTCAATGAAATGAGAAATTCTTTAAACAAAGAACTTCAAAATGCCGTTCAACAAATGGATTCAAAAACGGATAACAGACAAAATCGCCGTGAAACCATTATGGCAGAAATTGAAAAGTTACAAAGAGAAGCAAAAGAAGTTATGAACCAACAAAATTCAGAAACAAAACTTGCTGAAATGAATGAAAGGTTGGAAAAGTTAATAAACGAAATCAGCCAACTTAACTAAAATTAAAAATCTCTACTTGTTTTTAAGTAGAGATTTTTATTAAAAAGATTAATTTTATAAAAATTAAGTTCAGAATAATCTATATTTATACCGACAAAATATTAAATATGGTTGAATCATTTAAAAATATTTTGCATTTTATGGAATGATATAACAAAACTTAGTTGTGACTTTTATTGAACTTCCTATGGTTATTTTTTAAATATTTGATGCAAATAATATAGAATTATGTTATAATAATATAGGAGAGTGGAATGAAAATTATTGAAGTGGAAACAAAACGCGGGGACATTTTATGTGGTTGTTTGTATGGTGAAGATTTTAGGACTTGTTGCGTAATAATTACAAATGGAACTTGTGGAAACATTTTCGAAAATAAATTTTTGCAAGTAGTTGGTGAAGAATTGGAGAAAAACAGAATTTCTTTTGTATATGCACACAATAGCGGGGCTTTTCACAGAATAGACACAAAAACAGCAAATGGCAAGCCTACGGGTTGCACATATGAACTTTTTGATAATTGTATTGAAGATTTACAGGCTTATGTTGATTGGGCAAAAAAGAGTGGATTTAAGAAAATTGTTTTAGGTGGGCATTCTTATGGAACAAATAAAGTTGTGTATTATCTTTCTAAAAATCCACATGAAAAAATTGATAAATATATTTTAATTTCGCCGACAGATACTTCCAAATTGAAAGAACATGAAAAGTTGTCAGCAGATGAACTTATGCCAATTGCGTTAAAGTTTAAAGATGAAAATAAAATGGATGACTTATTGCCAATTCTTTTTGATAACTATAATTTTTATACTGTTGAAGCATTTTTAGATTTTATCAACAACCAAAATTCAAAAAATTTGCCAATTTATTCAAAGAATGGGCAAGGGAATTGGAAACAACTTCAAAGTATCAATCAATTGGGATTTTTTGTCATGGGTGAAAAGGATAGTTTTGCTTTTGGAAATACACTTAGTCATTTGAAAACAATTAATGAAAATAGTAAATATAAAAATAATGTTATTTCAGTAATTGATAATACCGGACATACTTTTAGAAATAAAGAAAAAGAACTTGCAAATTTTATATTAGAATTTGTTAGATAAAAATAAAAAACGAACTTTTATATAGTTCGTTTTTTGATTCGCATTATATGTTTTTATTTATTATCTTTACCATCAATTTCAATTGAAAATGGAGCAGGCGTTTTTTCGCCATTTGTGTTGATGCCTGCATAGCATTGTCCTTCTTGGTTGAAAAGTGGGCAAATATTTTGATCTTCTTCAAAAGTGATTGGATTTGTTGATGTAAGTGAACCTGCCATCAATTTTTTGTGAACTGGATTAAATTTTGCCAAATTGTAAATAGGTTTGCCATTTTCATCAATTCTTTTAACACAAAATAAGTGTTCGCCTTTTGATTTTGTTATTTCATTTCCAATTTCAGCAATTCCATTAAAGAAACAACCATCAGCTTCATTTTCTGAATATGCTTCTGTAACTAAAACTCTTGAAAATTGCCAATCGCCTCTAGAATCGCTGATACTTGAATGGTTTCGTGTGATTTCAAAAAGGAAAAGGTCATTTTCTCCAAGATGTTTGGCTTTGATGGTGTTTTCATCATCAACCATCATAACCACATAAGTTCTGTCGCCAATTTTAAATTTTGAATTTTGAAAATTGCTTTTTGTGTCATCAGCAATTTTATTTAATGAATTATGATACAATTCACTGATAACATATCCATTATCTTTGCTGGTTGTTTTCACGGGTTGAACTGGCACAATCCATTTTGGTTCTTGTGTTCCAATGGTTGGATTTTTATAAGGGTTTTGTTTAGGCATATTTTTTCTCCTTTTTCGTTTAACTATGTTCAGTTTATCACAACTTTATTGCATTGTCAATAGTCTATTTTGTTGGATGTGAAGAAAATTTTTGCACATTTTTCTTTTCTATATAATATATAAGTGTTTTTTAATGGCTTTTAACATATATAAATAGGTAGGAAAATTTGCAAATCAGTTAAAAAATTTTTACCCAAAAATAAAAATTTATAAAATTTCAAAATATTTTTTCAAAAAAAATATAACAATTTTTAGGCAGATTTTGCCCTTTTTTGCGAACACACGGCAAGACGCCTAGGGGGTCTAAAAAAAACAAAAAAATTTTTTAAAAAAATTAAATTTTTTTTGAAAAAACTGTTGACAAACTTTTTCCTATTATGATATTATACGAATGCTGACGCACAGAAAGTTGATGTTTCAACTGTCAGCAAAAGTTCTTTGACAACTACATATTTAGAAGATTAAAGTCAAATATTTATACGAGTATAATTTTTAATATATAAGTAATACGAAATATTTGCATACTTAAATTAATTTTTAAGTCGAGTAAAACAAATATTGTTTTTCTATATATATAGGAAAGCAATAAGCGAAAATGCTAAGAAATCCATATATCAGTTTTCTGATATAAATGATAAAGCTACAAAGAGCATATAGGGGATGCCTTGGCACTAGGCGCCGATGAAGGACGTGATAAGCTGCGATAAGCTACGGTGAGATGCACATAATCTGTGACCCGTAGATTTCCGAATGAGGAAACTCAACACTGTTAATACGGTGTTATCATTACATGAATTCATAGTGTAATGAAGGGAACCCGCTGAACTGAAACATCTAAGTAAGCGGAGGAAAAGAAAGTAAATTAACTATTGCGGTAGTAGTGGCGAGCGAAACCGCACGAGCCCAAACCAAGGGTAGAAATACCTTTGGGGTTTAGGACCACCATATATAGATGAGATGACGATAGGTGAAGATTTTTGGAAAAAAGCACAACACAGGGTAATAGTCCCGTAACCGAAATTGAAGTCTCCTTAGGTGGCACCAGAGTAGCACAGGACACGTGGAATCCGGTGTGAAGATGCGAGGACCATCTCGTAAGGCTAAATACGACCTAGTGACCGATAGCGAATAGTACCGTGAGGGAACGGTGAAAAGAACCCCGGGAGGGGAGTGAAAGAGAACCTGAAACTGTATGCTTACAAGCTGAGAGAGGATGACTTTCCATGAGGAAATAGTCTGATCTCGTACCTTTTGTAGAATGGGCCGGCGAGTTACGATATGTAGCGAGGTTAAGTGATTATGTCACGGAGCCGAAGCGAAAGCGAGTCTTAATAGGGCGACATAGTTGCATAGCGTAGACCCGAAACCAGATGACCTAACCATGAGCAGGTTGAAGCGATGGTAACACATCGTGGAGGACCGAACACACGCCTGTTGAAATAGTCGGTGATGACTTGTGGTTAGAGGTGAAACGCCAATCGAATCTGGATATAGCTGGTTCTCCTCGAAATAGCTTTAGGGCTAGCCTCTGATTAAAGATTTCTGGGGGTAGAGCACTGAATAGGCTAGGGGCCTTCACGGGTTACCAAACCTTATCAAACTGCGAATACCAGTAAATTGTTCTCAGGGAGTCAGACAGTGTGAGATAAGTTTCATTGTCAAAACGGAAACAGCCGAGATCTACAACTAAGGTCCCAAAGTTAAGTCTAAGTGGAAAAGGATGTGTTATTTCTAAAACAACCAGGATGTTGGCTCAGAAGCAGCCATTCATTAAAAGAGTGCGTAATAGCTCACTGGTCGAGAGATGATGCGCCGAAAATTCAACGGGGCTAAAGACTTACACCGAAGTTTAGGAATTGAATTTATTCAATTGGTAGAGGAGCAATGATTGCGGGCAGAAGCCATATCGTGAGGGGTGGTGGACTGCAATCAAGAGAGAATGCCGGCATGAGTAGCGAAAGAATGGTGAGAAACCATTCCGTCGAAAGTCTTAGGTTTCCTGGGGAAGGCTTGTCCTCCCAGGGTAAGTCGGGGACTAAGGTGAGGCCGAAAGGCGTAGCCGATGACAAACGGGTAGATATTCCCGTACCACCAACATACGCCAAAGAGCGATGCAGTGACACAGTAGGATAGTGGGCTACACAGTGATGGACAGCTGTGTGCAAATCATGAGGGGTCTAATGAGTTAAGTACCATATAGAGAATACCCTAGGTGATGACGCAATATGAAATTTAGTAAGAAAAACCATGAATTCACACTGGCGAGAAAAGCTGCGGGTCGTAGTATGTGGGTGCCCGTACCGCAAACCGACACAGGTAGACGATGAGAGAATCATAAGACGAACGGAATAACTCTTGTTAAGGAACTCGGCAAAATGACCCCGTAACTTCGGGAGAAGGGGTGCCAATTTTTGTGGAGCAATCTGCATTAGTTGGTCGCAGTGAAACGTCCCAACCGACTGTTTACCAAAAACACAGGTCTCTGCTAAATCGTAAGATGAAGTATAGGGGCTGACGCCTGCCCGGTGCTGGAAGGTTAAGAGGAGAAGTTAGCGCAAGCGAAGCTTTGAATTTAAGCCCCAGTGAACGGCGGCCGTAACTATAACGGTCCTAAGGTAGCGAAATTCCTTGTCAGGTAAGTTCTGACCCGCATGAATGGCGTAACGAGTTGGGAGCTGTCTCAACAGGAGATCCGGCGAAATTGAAGTATGCGTGAAGATGCGTATTACCCGCGACTAGACGGAAAGACCCCGTAGAGCTTTACTGTAATTTGACATTGAGTTTTGAATTATGATGTACAGGATAAGTGGGAGGCTGTGAAACAGGTTCGTTAGGACCTGCGGAGCCATCCTTGGGATACCACTCTTTGTGATTTGGAATTCTAACATTGTGCCGTGAATCCGGGCAGTGGACAGTGTCTGATGGACAGTTTGACTGGGGCGGTCGCCTCCTAAAATGTAACGGAGGCGTTCAAAGGTTCCCTCAGGATGGTTGGAAACCATCTGTATAGAGTGCAAAGGCAGAAGGGAGCTTAACTGCGACACCTACAAGTGGAGCAGATAGGAAACTAGGACTTAGTGATCCGGCGGTTGAGTATGGAATTGCCGTCGCTTAACGGATAAAAGTTACCTCGGGGATAACAGGCTGATCTCCCCCAAGAGTTCACATCGACGGGGAGGTTTGGCACCTCGATGTCGGCTCGTCACATCCTGGGGCAGTAGTATGTCCCAAGGGTTCGGCTGTTCGCCGATTAAAGTGGCACGCGAGCTGGGTTCAGAACGTCGTGAGACAGTTCGGTCCCTATCTATCGTGGGCGTAGGATATTTGAGAGGGCTTGCTCCTAGTACGAGAGGACCGGAGTGAACGCACCGATGGTGCACCAGTTGTCACGCCAGTGGCACAGCTGGGTAGCTATGTGCGGTTGAGATAAACGCTGAAAGCATCTAAGCGTGAAACTTGCCTCAAGATTAGATATCCCATAACATAAGTTAGTAAGACCCCTTGTAGACTACAAGGTTGATAGGTCGCATGTGTAAGTGCGTATATATAAAGGCATTTAGCTGAGCGATACTAATAGGTCGAGGGCTTAATCACGGATTTAAAACATTTTAGCTTCCTTCTGAATATGTAGTTGTCAGAGAACTTATCTCTGATTGAATATTGCTACTTCCTATCCTCCTTTTTCCAATTTAAAAGAGCAATATTCAAATAAAACTTATATTTCCAAGGAAACTTGCAAATATACCATAACCAGTGGCGATAGAGAGAAGGTCCCACCTGTTCCCATCCCGAACACAGAAGTTAAGCTTCTCATCGTCGAAAATACTTGGCTGGCGACGGCCCGGGAAAATAGAACACTGCTGGTTAATGATTGAGACATCCGCATGAGGATGTCTTTTTCTTTTTAAAAATTGACAAATATTTTATTTTTGTGTTTTACTATAAAGGTAAAACAAGTTTGTTTTATTCAAGGATAAAAAATTATGAAAAATTTAAATTATTATGAAAAATCAGCTTTAAGAACAAAAAGTATTTCTGAAAGCAAATTCGGATTTTCTGTTGCGTTAGATGAAAAATCTGAAAAAGATGTTATTTATAGTGGCGAAACTGATTACATAATTAGAACTTATAATGTTTTTTCTAAGGATGGTGCAATTATCTTTAAATCTAATATAAGAGGATATTATGAAAATGATAAAGACTGGATTACAGTTTTTGATGGTCCTTACAGACAAGATGACAGCACATTTGCTATGCGTGCACTTCAAGGGGAAGAAAGGTTTGATGAAGATCTTTATAAATTTATTATTGAATCGATTATAGAAACACCAGAAATTCTTGATCATTTACCACATGAATTTGTTGCTATGAATAAAGATTTTCCTGAAAAACTTTTTAATACCTATTTTGAAAAAGAATATAGATTATATGTAGACAAAAAAGGATTAGCACAAGTTCTTGATGATGCTTTAGAAGTGGCAAAAGAAAATATTGGTACATGGACTGCTGCTTTTGAAAGACATCAAGTTGCTGTTGATGTTAATGAATTGGCAAACTCTGGCACTTGGAGAATTAATGAAGATAAGGCTAATTATAATCAATTCAGAAATACTGTTTTAGGTATGGAGAAAGATTAAAGATGACACCACAAGAATATTTAGAAAAATTGAATGAATTGATTAATAATGCACTTAAAGAGCTTGAAAAGTTTAGTAAGATGTGTAAAGAAGATTTGGAAAATAATAATTCGGAACAAGAAAATAAAACTGAAAATGTCTCTAATGATGAATAAAATAAAGGTCATATTTTTAATTGGGCTTTTTATTTTTATCAAATATTGACATTGATAAAAGTGTGTGTTAAAATTGTTTTATGAGTGAGATTAAAAGATTATTAAGAAATACGCAGTGGATATGTCCTTTTAATTGTGACAATGTTGAAGATTTGAAATATGCTCTTGAACATGGTTTATGGTTTCGCACCAAAGCAATTCAATCAAAAGATTGGTTTCAAAAGATTTCTGATGTAAATAAAACAGAAGTTGAAAGACAAAGTTTTGGTTTTTATTTCAAGAATAAACCTTATAAAGTTTATGATGGTAAAACAAAAGAATCAGAAGTCTTTTGTGCCAAACTTGTTTGCGTGACAAGCAGGACGACAAGGTATACAAAATTTTATAGAATAAATAATTGCGAAAAAGATGCTGTGCATGTCTATGCTGGCAAAGAATTGGAAAGATTAATTTTATCCGATTTAAACAGTTGGGCAAAAATGATGACACCCAAAACAATGAGAGCTTTGTCGAGCAAATGGTTTGTTCCTTATTTACATGCACTTCCAAATGAGATTTTGTTTCAAGATGGTTTTATTGAAAAAATTAAATCAACCATGAATGACGGGTTTAAGTCCAGAAATGCTTCACAAAAACTTGTAAAAACTGCTCATAACATTTTAGATGATTGCATTGCAATGAAAAAAGAAGGCAAGTTGGCTTTTGATAAATGTGCGATTAAATAATTCAATATTAGTTTGAATATAATAAAATTTTTGATATGATAATTAAAAGTATGGAAACGAAAGAAAAAATTGCAAAAAAACCAAATATTGGTAAATATTTAAAAAGATATAAGATGCCTATATTCTTATATATTTTTATCACAATCCTAACAGGTGTTGGAGATGTTTTTCGTGCAATCATTCTTGCCAATGCCGTGGAGAAAATCACGATAAATGATTTTCACATGGCAACAATTATGCTTTGGATTGTGCTTGCAATTTCTCTTTTTCAAAGAGTTGGATATTATTTATTAAATTACATTTATTATAAGTATTCAAACAAAATCATGTCAGACCTAAATCTTGATCTTGCTAAACAAGCGTTTAAATTGAATTCAAAAACTTATAATGATCACGACACGGGAACATTTGTTCAGCGAATTGTGGAAGACCCAGCGCGCATTGTTGACAGTATGGCAACCATTGTGGATGTAACGATGGAAATGTTGACTGCGTTTATTATGATTATCTATATTGCAACATTAAATTTGTGGATTTCTTTGGTGCTTATAAGCCTGTTGATAATTGGGTTTATTTTGGAATATTATAGAGTTAAAATTCGCCGAAAGAACAGATATATTGTAAGACGAAAAAATGATGAAATAAATTCGTTGACAACCGAAATTGTTAGAAGCGAAAAAGACATTAAATCTCTTGGTCTTGAAGAAGAATTAAGCCAAGTTTCAAAAGAAAGATATAAAAGTTATCAAAATGCCAGATATAAAATGGATATGACAGATGTCAACTTTTGGCAGGTCAGAAATTTTCTTATAAACACTGTGACAATTCTTATTCTTATCATGGGTGTTTGGCTTATGAACATGGACATGGGACTTTTAAGCATGGCAACTTTCATGATTATTTATTCAAACAATGGTTCTATTTACAGTTTGGTAAATGGATTTAGAGAAGTTACAAACAGTTATGTTGACATCAAAGTTTCCCATAGCAGAATGTTTTCTTTGTTTGATGAAGACGAATTCATAACAGAAAATTTTGGAAGTGAAACTGTAGATCATATTGTCGGTGAAATTGAATTTAAAGATGTTTCCTTTACTTTCAAAGAATATGAATATCAAAAGCCTGAAACTTTAAATATGCTTAAAAAACATGGAAACAGATTAAACAAAAAGTTAATTTCGGAAAATCAGATTTTTAAAAATTTATCGTTTAAAATTAAACCAAACACTACTGTTGCTTTTGTTGGAAAGTCTGGAAGCGGAAAGTCAACAATTTTGAATTTAATGTCAAAAATGTTTGAAGCAGATGATGGCGAAATTTTAATCGATGGACATAACATAAAGGAACTTGATAAAGAAACGCTTAGAAAAAACATTTCACTTGTGAATCAATTTCCTTACATCTTTGACATGACAATTAAAGAAAATTTATTGTTGGCAAAAGGAGATGCAACCGAAGAAGATATTGAAAATGCAATAAAAAAATCTTCACTTGACGAATTTGTTTCCACATTGCCAAAAGGAATTGAAACCAG
This sequence comes from uncultured Eubacteriales bacterium, assembly GCA_949841245.1. GTDB lineage: Bacteria > Bacillota > Clostridia > Christensenellales > UBA1242 > Caccovivens. The sequence continues at coordinate 11,691 of CATKYT010000023.1, forward strand.
AGTTGGGGAAAGTGGAATTAAACTTTCTGGTGGGCAAAAACAAAGACTTGCAATTGCTCGTGCATTTTTAAGAAATTCTCCAATCATTATTTTTGATGAAAGCACAAGTTCGCTTGACAACTTTGCTCAGGGAGATATTAAAAAAAGCATAGACACCTTGAAAGGTCACAGCACAATAATTATTGTGGCACATCGTTTGTCAACCATAAAAAATGTGGATAAGATTTTCTTCTTAGACAACGGGCAGATTCAAGACATAGGAACTTTTGATGAATTGTTTAAAAGAAACGAAAGTTTTAAATCGATGTTTTTGGCGGAAAACATCTGAAAAACTGCACTTTTGTTCATTTTTGTAACTTATTACAAAAAGTTTCGCTTTTACATTTGTCTTTCAGATTGTGCGACCAAACGAAATCGCACTTGTGTGGCGATTAGTCGCAACTCTATTGGTATGTAGGTTTTCTAGGATGATTAAAAAACATGGCTATTTGCCATGTTTTATTTTCTGTTTATGACTATGTCTTGAACAGTTAAGCAATCTTGAGTTATGTTGTCATAGATAACTTTGGCAAGTTGGTCTGCTTTCATAAATTTGTCTGTTGCTTCCTTTGACCAATAGTCACGATTATTGTTCCAGAAAGGTGTGTCAATGCCACCAGGATAAACTCCTATTACGGTGACATTTGAGCCCTTATAAAATGCTCTTAAACTTTCAGTATAGCCACGACCACCCCATTTACATGCGCAATAAAGTGTTTCATTTGTGTTTGCTTTCATTGCTGCTGTTGAAAGCACATTTACGACTTTTCCGCCATTTTCTTCCACAAGTGGAAGTGCATAAGTTGTGTTTAAAATAAGCCCACTTAAACATGAATCTACAACTCTTTTGATTTTTTCTGCATTATTTTCTTTTGGAGAACCAAACAATCCTACACCTGCATTGTTGATTAGATATGATATATAAAATTCTTTTTCAAGTGTTTTATAAACATTTTTAACAAATTTTTCATCGCTGATGTTTCCGTAAAAATATATTACGTCTTTGATTTGTTGTTTTTTTGTCATGGAGATTGAAACGACCTGTTTGTTTGCTTTGACAAACAATCTTACAAGTTCCAAACCAAGACCACTATCTCCACCTGTGATTACTATGCATTCTTTTTTCATATACAACTCCTTTTCTCAACTTAGAATAACACGGGGGGGGTGCTTGTCAACTAAATATAATAAGATTTAAAAGAATTTTAGATAATTTCAATATTGACTAATTTAAAAGATTGTGTTAATATATGAATGGTTGTAATTTATGAAATCATTTAAGGATAATAATGACAATTTTGAATATGTGTTTTCAATAGTTAAAAAATTTTATAAAGATTTAACATTAAGATTAAACATGAGTTATTTCGATTATTATGAAAACAATAATTCATTGGTTTACAAAATGTATGTTTCAACCAATGAAAATCTTTATTATTATTATGATTTAGCTTCTTTTGAAAATCGGTCTGTTTTGGTGCCAACAGCAAGTGGAGATCATGCTTTTAACGCATATTTTTTAGGTGCAAGTTCGGTGGAAACTTACGACATAAATTTGCTGGCGAAATATGCTTTCAATTTAAAAGAAACTGCTATTAAGAAGTTAAGTAGATCAGAATATTTGGATTTTTATTCTTATGAAAATTTTTTCAACTTGAAAACTTATAACAAGTTAAAACCGTTCTTAAAAAAAGATACTGCCAAGGTTTTTGATTACATTGTCCTTTACAACAACAAAGTTGAGCAAACAAATAATATTTTCGAAATTGACTGTATATGTTCAAAGCAAAGACTTGTTTCTTTGAATCCTTATTTAAAAAGCAACGAAAGTTTTTCAAAAATTAAAAGCATTTTAAAAAATAAGCAAGTTGACACTATACATAAATTATGTCCTGCTCATTTGTTGTATAAATGTTTTGATAAAAAAGATATTGTTATATTTTCTAATATTTTCAGTTCTTATTATGGTTTTTCTTATGAAACAAATTCGTTTTTAAATAACATTTCAGAAGTTTTAAAACCTGATGGTGTTGCAAGTGTTAATTATATATACAAAGAATTAAACTTAGTAAGCAAATTTTTAATGATGAGAAAGATATATAAAAGTTTAAATAATGTGTTTGACATCAAGGCGGACAAAGATGTAGTTATGGCAACTAGGAATACAGAAAGTTTAATGGAAAAATAATTAAAGCATGGTTTTATTACTGTGCTTTTTTGTTTACTTTAAGAATTGTCAATTACTATGTCGGTTATAAGTAAGGCTGTTAAGATTTGCGGAAGCAAATCACATCACAAAGTGATGACCGCAAGAAAATAAAAAAAGCATAACAACTGTTATGCAAATTTAATATTTGGCTCCTCAGGTAGGATTTGAACCTACGACCTTGCGGTTAACAGCCGCCTGCTCCACCGCTGAGCTACTGAGGAATATCAACGGTTACTGTCATATTCTATCAAATTTAAAAAAATATGTCAATAATTTTTGCTAAAATTTTGAAAAAATATAAAACTTTTCATCTTTTCAACTTTAATTTTATATGCTGTTTTTAAATAATTTGTTACATTTTCTGCCTTTTTGTCGGTTTAAAGTGTAAACAACAGCAAGATAGCATAATAAAAAGAGAAAAAAAGTGAAAAAAGAGAAAAAACTTTTGAAAAAGTGTTGACAAAGGATGAACGAATATTGTAGAATAAGAATGCTTGACTACGAGTCGGGCGAGATCTTTGACAAATAAATAGTGT
>CATKYT010000024.1 GCA_949841245.1 uncultured Eubacteriales bacterium
TCAAATTCTTTACTTTTTTAGGGGACAATATTATCTGACTTATGGCATATTCCAAATAATTAAAACCCCTTAAATCACATCTTATGCCGACTTTTAAAAGAGCCAGCAATGTGACTTTCCTTATTTCATCCATATCTTTCATATATAAACTCCAAATGAGAAATTCGTTTCCAGAAACATTTATATTATACCACAACCTGCTTTATTTACAAAATAATTTTACTATATTTTACAAAATATTTTTAATAATTTTTTTATTTTGCAATTTATTTAGACAATAAACTTAAATTATGTTATTATATATTTATCTAAATAAGGAGTAACTATGCAACTATCTTCCAAAGGCAGATATGCACTTAGAGTCATGACGGATATTGCCAGAAACAACCAAGAATTTGTTTCCATTAATGACATTTCCAATCGACAGCATATAAGTGTGAAATATATGGAAAAAATTATTGCCATGCTTGTCAAATCAAAACTTTTGGTAAGTATGCGTGGTGTGAATGGTGGATATAAACTGACAAAGAAGCCAGAAGAATACAGCGTTTTAGAAATTCTTGAAGCAGTTGGGGAAGTAACAAAAATTTCTGCATGTTCCAACGGCGCTGAATGTGACATGTTGGAAAAATGTGACACAGCAAGGGTATGGACAGGTTTGTCAAAATTAATAAATGACTATTTGGCGAAAACAACTTTAAAAGACCTTATAAACAAGTGAAATAGAAAAAGAAAATTTAATATAAAAAAGGTAAAATTATGAAATTTAAAAAGTATAATAAGCAAGTCAAATTTATGACAAGACTTGTTAAGCAAGCAAATAAAATCATAACAAAAAATAAAATGGAAGTTTCCAACAAAGGAAACGATGGCGACTTAGTTACCAATCTTGATTTGGCTGTGGAAAAATTTATAATTGGTCAAATTAAGAAAAACTATCCGACTTATCATATTGTCAGTGAAGAATTTAATGAAAATGCAAGTCTTAAAGACAATTGTTTTACGATTGACCCTATTGATGGGACAATTAATTTTGCAAATGGTTTGCCTTGTTGGGCTATTCAAATTGCCTACCGTTTTGGTGGTGTAACTCGTGCAAGTGTTTTGTTTATTCCTACTTTAAATGAGTTATATGTTGCAGTGGAAGGCGAAGGTGCTTACCTTAATGGTAAAAGAATTTATGTTCAACAAACACCAGTAGGGAAAGGCTCGATTTATTTGTTGAACCCAGACACCCGACCTTATATTGATGCCATTTATAAAGAAATAGCACCAATTACTAAAAGTCACAGAATGTTTGGCTCAGAGTCATCTTCTTTGGCTTTTGTTGCAAAAGGTGCTGTTGCAGGAAATGTCTTTTTTTCCAAAAATATTTGGGACATAGAACCAGGGCTTTTACTTTGCAAGGAAGCGGGGGGGGTATACTTCCGTAATGACAAATATTTAATTGTTGCCTGCAATCAAGAATTTTTTGAAGTTTTAAAAAATGCAGTTGAAAAACATTATGAAGATAAGAAAACCAAGTAAGATTAAAATATATCTTAAAATAAAAAACAGCACTTTTAGTCACTAACTTTTGAAACTAGCAGAATAATTAAAGGGAAACATAGACAAAAAACAGCCTATGTTTTCTTTTTGCTCTTAACTCTCTCTTAACTGCCAAACAAGCGAATAGTTCTGCCGTTGTCACAGGTTGTCGTGAAAATAATTCACCTATAAATATTTAGACATGCACTTTAACCTTGACAACAAAGAATATTCGCTTACACTAGAAAATAGAGAGAAGAAAACAAAAAGCAAAAGAGCGGATTGCGTTACGCTCTGCCAGCAACCGCTCTTTTGGCAACTAAATTTAGCTTAGGCGTGTGCTTGTCTGGCGGAGCGAAGCGACGCCACTTGTAAACACCAAGCACATGCCTGAGTGCCAAATTATCAGATAACAAATTATGCCGACAACAACATAAAAATCAAATTATTTATTTTCACTTTTATATATATAATTTTTTGTTATTGGATTAATAGCATTGCGAGGATAACTTAAACAATTCATAACATCCGCATCAATAGAATCTGCATAGCTCACGATATAACATTCTGTCATGTGCTTTTCCATAGTATCCATGTGAGTGGCTATAATATGTAAAGCTTGATATTTTAACTTTTCATCAACTTTTTCTTCATCTAAATATCTTTCACAAATTTGTTGACCAATGTAACAATGGTCAACAAGAAGATATCTAAAGTTTAGGTTCCCTTTAACTGTTGCCTTTTCATTCCATTCATCAAAAATCTTAACTTTTCCAATGTCGTGTAATATGGCTCCAAATAAAACTAAGTCAATATCAATCTCGTCTTTATAAACCTTAGCAATGTTGTAAGAGTGAGTTACAACATTTAAAATATGGTCAATAAGTCCGCCATCAAAGTTTTGATGTGACCTTTTCCCAGCAGGAATTCCCACAATACCATCATGCCCAGCACTCCTACATAAAATGTCTAACTTATAGTCATTAAGAATCCTAAAACAAACTTTCTTTAATTTTTCGTTGCGAATTTTATTTGCGTAACTTAATAATAGTTCAAATTTTTCTTCTTTTTGCTTCTCGGATAAATTTTTAAACATTAATATCTCCTCTATAAAATGATTTTTTGTTGATTTATTTAACTAGCTTTACTTATTATTTTGCTAGTTTCAAAGTTTACAGCCCTTATGCTGTTTTTATTTTATTATTTAGTAAATTTTTTCATAAGAGCAATGGCTTGTTTGCGAACTGAAACAACTGCTTTCTCTTTGCCTGTCACAATTTGATGAATAAGGCTGGCAATTGTTTTCATTTCTTCTTCTTTCATGCCAAGTGTTGTTACTGCTGCTGTGCCAAGACGCAAACCGCTTGTTTGTGATGGTGGAAGTGGGTCACCTGGGATGGCATTTTTGTTTGTTGTTATGTTGGCTTCATGCAAAAGTTCAGCAATTTCTTTTCCTGTTGCACCAAATGGTGTAAGGTCAACCAAAACAAGATGATTGTCTGTTCCGCCAGAAACAAGTCTGAAACCAAGTTTTTTAAGTTCGCTTGACAACGCCTTACAGTTTTTGACAACTTGTTTTTGATATTCTTTAAATTCTGGTGACATGGCTTCTTTAAGCATGACTGCTTTTGCTGCAATAACATGTTCAAGTGGGCCACCTTGTGTGCCAGGGAAAACAGCACTGTCAATTTTCTTTGCAAGTTCGGCTTTACACAAAATCATTCCACCGCGTGGTCCACGAAGTGTTTTGTGGGTTGTTGTGGTTACAACATCGGCATATTTGCAAGGATTATCATGAACACCAGCGGCAACAAGACCTGCGATATGTGCCATGTCAACCATAAGATAAGCACCAACACTGTCAGCGATTTCACGAAAACGCTTGAAGTCAATTTTTCTTGGATAGGCACTTGCACCTGCAATGATAAGTTTAGGCTTATGTTCTTTTGCCAAGCGTTCAACTTCATCATAGTCCAAAAGTTCTGTTTTTTCATTTACGCCATAACTGATGGCATTGAAATGTTTTCCAGAAATGTTGACTTTTGTGCCATGAGTAAGATGTCCACCTGCTGGAAGACTCATCCCTAAGATTGTGTCGCCAGCATTTAAAAGTGCAACAAAAACTGCCAAATTGGCGTTTGCACCAGAATGTGGCTGAACATTAGCATGTTCTGCTTTAAAAAGTTTTTTTGCCCTTTCAATGGCAAGGCTTTCAATTACATCAATGTTTTCACATCCGCAATAATAACGGCGACTTGGATAGCCTTCTGCATATTTATTTGTAAGCACACTGCCCATTGCTTCGCGCACAGCATTGCTGACAATGTTTTCACTTGCAATAAGTTCTATGTGTTCTTTTTGACGCTTTTCTTCTTTTTTAATGGCGTCATAGATTTCTAAATCAGTTTCTTTTAAATTCTTTTGCATTTTTCCCTCCATTCTTTTTCATTGTAACACACTTAATCAAAAAATAAAAATATTATTAAATAATTTGTAAATTTTTTATAAATATGGTTTAATATAAATTATGGAAATTATTGATGGAAAGGCGTTAAGCCAAAAAGTTAAAGATGAAGTTAAAGCGGAAGTGGAAAAACTTACTGCCAAGGGTCTGCGTGAACCAATGCTTGCGTGCATTATTATTGAAGGTAACAGTGCCAGTGAAATTTATGTAGCAAACAAACAAAAGGCATGCAAGGCTTGTGGAATTGAATCTGTTGTAGTCAGACTTAAAAATGATGTTTCACAAGAAGACCTTTTAAAGCAGATTGACAAGTTAAACAGAAACAAAGAAGTTTCTGGAATTTTGCTGCAACTTCCATTACCAAAACATTTAAACGAAGATGAAGCAATCAATCGAATTGACAGACACAAAGATGTTGACTGTTTGACAAGAGAAAACTTGGGGGCAATGTTCAGTTCTCATCAAACAATCGTGCCATGCACAGCCAGCGGTATAATAAGAATGCTTAAAGAAAACAAAATTGACATAGTTGGAAAGCGGGCAGTGGTTGTTGGCAGAAGTTTGCTTGTTGGCAGAAGTGTTGCTGCCCTTCTTATGCAAGAAAATGCCACGGTGACTGTTTGTCACAGACATACACAAAATCTTGACAAAGTGACAAAGGAAGCGGACATTTTGGTTGTGGCAATTGGCAACGCAAAATTTATAACTAAAAAATTCATCAAAAAAGGTGCAGTAGTCATTGATGTGGGCATCAACAGAACAGAAAACGGCATATGTGGAGATGTGGACTTTGAAAATGTGAAAAGTCTGTGTAAGTTTATTACACCAGTTCCTGGTGGAGTGGGGCCTATGACAGTGGCTTGCCTTATGGAGAATACATTGATTTTGCATAAAAATTATCATTTATAAAAGAAACACCTTACAATAGGTGTTTCTTATTTTTTTCTCAACTTAGCCACAAAAAAACCTTCAAAGTTTTGGTCAGGACAAAGACAGACAGTTCCATCTATGCTTGTCGGCAGAAAAGTGGCATCTGGAAACATGTTTTTGTCAATTGGCACAATTTGCATAGATTTGTTTTTGAGAAATTTGTCAATTTGTTCTTCATTTTCTTCCTTTAAAACAGAACAGGTTGAATAAACAAGTTCGCCACCTGCCTTTAAAAGTTTCACTGCTTTTTGCAAAAGTTTTTCTTGGGTTTTAACCAATCTTTCGAAAAGAAAAAAGTCAAATTCATCAGCAGACTTCAAAGTTCCACTTCCACTGCAAGGCGTGTCCAGCAAAATTTTGTCAAAAGAAAACATGTCATTAAGGTCGATGGCATTTTGACGCATGACAAAAACGCTTGTTGCACCTTGAAGTTTTAAATTATATTGCAATCGGTCGGCTCGGATTTTATTTTTTTCGCATGCAGTGATTGGTGCTTTGTTTTCAGAAATTGCAGCCATTTGTGTTGTCTTTCCGCCCGGTGCTGCTGCCATGTCTAAAATGTTTTCTCCGGCTTGTGGGTTAAGCACAATAGGCGGCAACATAGATGAAAGACTTTGCATGTAAATTTCGCCATTTTTAAAGATGTCAAGTTCTTTAATTTTACTGGCATTTGTTTGGTCAATTATAAACGCTTTATCACTGAATTTAGGTTGCCAAAACTTTATGTTTTCTCTTTGCAGAACGGCTTTAATGTTATTAACAGTTGATTTAATCGTGTTTACACGAAAGGTTGTGAAACGCAAAGAAGACAGACCGCTTAAAATTTCGTCTGTTTCATTTGGATATGCTTTCTGTAAAAGTGATTTTAAATTTGTCATCTAAGCCTGCTTATTTTTTAAGATTTCATTTATGCCAATCATTATGCCAAGTTTTCCGTATTCATATGTCAATCCACCTTGCATAAAAGCAGTGTAAGGTTCATCAAGTGGACCATCGCAAGAAAGTTCTATTGTTGAACCACTGATAAAACTTCCGCCTGCCATTATTTCTTCTTTGGTGTAACCAGGGGTTGACGATGGAACTGGCACTACATAACTTTCTATTGGGGAACCTTTTTGAATGCCTTGGCAAAAACTTATTAAATTTTCTGGCTTAAAAAGGCTTATCGTTTGAATGATGTCTGTGCGTTTTTCGTCAAATTCTGGGTCGACATCAAAACCAAGACGCGAAAGCATAAAACTTGCGAAAGCCATTGTTTTAAGGCTGGAACACACCACGCTTGGTGCATTGAAAAGACCTTTAAAAAAAGAAAGGTTTTGGTTTAAGTTTGCTCCGATGTCTTTGCCAAGACAAGGTGCAGAAAATCGTTCGGCAACATCTAAAATTAAATCTTTTCTTCCTGCGATATAACCACCAGTTTTGGCTTCTCCACCACCCAAGTTTTTCATAAGTGAAGAAACAATGATGTCTGCACCTACTTCAATGGGTTCTTTTTCTTCCACAAATTCGCCATAACAATTATCAACCATGATGATGACATTTTTGTCAACTTCACGAATAGCTTTGCAAACTTTTTCAATTTTGTCTATGCTTAAACTTTTGCGGGCAGAATATCCACGCGAGCGTTGAATCTCGACAAGTTTAACTGGGCTTTGTTTCAGTCTTTCAACAATTTTTTTGATGTCGAAGTCATTGTCGACAAGTTCAATTTGTTCGTATTTAACACCATTTGCAATCAAAGAATTTTTGCTGTCACCATCTGTTCCAATAATAGTTTGCAACGAATCGTAAGGGTCGCCAGTTATGGAAATCATGGTTTCGCCATATTTCAAAAGTCCTGTTAAAACAAGATTGATGGCATGAGTTCCAGACATAATTTGTGGGCGGACAAGTGCGTCTTCGGCACTGAAAACTTCGGCGTAAACTCTTTCCAGTTTATCTCTGCCACAATCATAATAACCATATCCTGTAATTTCATTGAAATCAGAAGTAGACAAGTTGTTGTTTTGAAATGCACGCAAAATTTTGGAACTCCACTTCATGGCGATTTTTTCAAATTCTTTAAAAACTGATTGCAATTCTTTTTCGGCATATTCAGAAAGATTGACAATTTTTTCATCAATATCAAAGTCAAAATACATATCTTTTCTCCTATTAAGCATTTTAGCATCTTTTGCATCAGTTTGGCAAACACAAAAAGCAAAAAACATATTATTGTCTAATAAGACAAAAATTTTCAAATAAGATTTATAATTATTTTGATGTGCAGTTGAAATATGATAAAATAAATTTGGAGTAATAAATATGTTAAAGATTGAAAATCTCACTAAAAAGTTTGGTGATAAAGTTGCTGTTGATAATTTAAACTTAGAAGTTTCGGCAGGTCAAATTTGTGCTTTTATTGGGCATAATGGTGCAGGAAAGACAACTGCTCTTAGATGCATTTCTGGAATAATTTCATTTGAAGAAGGTTGCATCACAATCGATGGAATAGATGTTTCAAAAAATCCATTGGAAGCAAAGAAGCAAATTGCTTATCTCCCAGACAATCCAGAACTTTATGAACATTTAAAAGGGATTGATTATTTAAATTTCATTGCAGACATTTTTGGCGTAAGCGTGTCAGACAGAAAACAAAGAATTGATGAATATGCACACAAACTGGAAATCTTTGATGATTTGGGTGCTTTGATTTCTTCTTACAGTCATGGCATGAAACAGAAATTGGCTTTGGTTTCAGCACTTATTCATAAGCCAAAACTTTTATTGTTGGATGAACCTTTTGTTGGACTGGACCCAAATGCCAGCCATCAGTTTAAACTTATTATGCAACAACTTGCCAGCGAAGGCTCAGCAATTTTCTATTCCACACATGTTTTGGAAGTTGCAGAAAAAATTTGTTCTCATGTTGCTATTATTAAAAATGCCAAACTCATTGCACATGGCACGATGAAAGAAATTAAAGGCATGAAAAGTTTGGAAAGCATTTTCTTGGAGATGGAAGATGAAACAAACTCTTAATCTTATAAAAGTATTTTTTAAAGAAACACTTATGGGTATGATGGGTGGAATTAGCAAGAAAGGCGGAAAATCTGTGCTTATATTTTTTGCTGTCATTTTTACATTAATCATGTCAAGTTTAGGTTACACATTTTATAATATGGCAGGTTTTCTTAATTCCATGGGATTTGCAAAAAACATTTTGCTTATAGGTTTCATTGCAGGTTTAATAGTTTCAGTTATGATAACTCTTACGGACACTCAAGGTGCGGTTTATAAATCACAAGACTACGAAATGTTGGCAAGTTTGCCAATCAGAAAATTTAACATTATTGTTGCAAAATATCTCAGCGTTTATTTAATTTCTTTGATGTATTTTACAGCATTCGTTTTGCCTGCAATAGTTGTTTATTATTTCTATTGTGGTGTGACTGCTTATGGAATTATTTATCTTTTGATTGGGCTTTTGCTTGCGCCAACCTTTTCTCAATTTTTAAATTGCTTAATCAGTTGGTTGGTCAATGTGCTTTCATCTAAAATGAAAAATAAAACAATCATGAGAACAGTTACAACATTAATTTTCACTTTGATTGTGGCTGTCTTGGTCTATCTTATAAACAGTGACATGTTGAGTGTTATGTTTGCCACGGAAATGCCACTCTGGTTTAAAATTGTTTTTTCAAATGTTTACTTTTTAAGCATAGCGGTAAACACTGGCAACTTTTTGTGGTTCCTAGTGTTTTTGGTGTTAAGCATAACATTTTTTGTTTTTGGTGTGCTGGTTATTATGATTGGTTATCAAAAAATCAATACGCTTCTTAAAACTTCAAAAAACCGAAAGAAGCAAAAACAGTTTATTTTCAAAGAAAAACCAGTTTTTTCAGATTTGCTGAAAAAAGAATTTTCCACACTTTTAAATTGCACGGTTTATTGCATTAATTGTCTTATGGGTCCAATCATGACGGTGGTGGCAACAGTAGTGTGCGTTGTCTTGTATAACTCACTTGGTGAACTGCCAAAAGAATTAATCATAACCATAGTGACTCCAATCTTTGTGTTTGGATGTTGCATGTGTCTTGGAATTGCACCAACTACTTCTGCTTCCATTTCAATGGAAGGGTCTAAGTTCCAAAATTTAAAAAGTTTGCCAATATCTTTCAAACAAATTGCTTGGTCAAAAATTTGTGTAAATCTAATTTTAAGTTTGCCTGTTGCTTTTGTTTGTGGTTTGGTGTTTGTTTGCATTGTTCCAGTTGGAATTCCTTGTGCCTTTTTAATTATTATTTATCAGTTACTTGCAGTTGTGTTATACACGGTTTTAGGGTTGCTGTTGAATTTAAGATTTCCAAGATTGAAATGGAGCAATGAAACACAGGCAGCTAAACAAGGTGCCAGCATGCTTTTAACGATGTTTATTGACATGTTCATAAGCATAATTCCAATGGTTTTGTTTTTCATTTTGACGACAAATATTGAAAACTTTACATTCTTGCCATTTATTGGCGGCTTTGTTGGCTTAATGTTGGTTTTGACAATTGCAGTAATTCTGTTGTTTGTGTTTAAGGGTAAAAAACTTTATGAAAAAATTAACCCATAAAAGGAGAATATTATGAAAGTTAAAAAGTTTCCACAGAGTTGTCTGATGTTTGAAAGTGGAGAAACCAAAATTTTGGTTGATCCAGGTGTAATAAATTTTGAAGAAAAATTTTTAAATCAATGGCAACAAGCAGATGCTGTGTTTGTTACACATAAGCATTCTGACCATATTTATGAAGAAGCTGTTAAAAAACTTTCTGTTCCAGTTTATTCCACATTGGATGTTCAAAATAGATGTCAGAATCTTAAAATTAATATAATTCATGCGGGTGATAAACTTAAAGTAGGGAATTTTGAAATTGAAGTTACACATGCTGTTCATGGTTTTCATCCTTTTATGAAAACAAATGGAGATTTTGTTGAAGAAAATGTTGGATTCATTTTAAAAGCAGAGAATAAAACTGTCTATGTTACTAGCGATACTGTTTGTTTTAATAACAACATACAAGCAGATATAATTTGTCTGCCAGTTACAGGCGGATGTATGACAATGACTCCAATTGAAGCAATGTATTATACAAATATGATCAAAGCTAAAACTGCAATTATAACACACTTAGAAAAATCGTTCTTCCCAACCCAAGTGGAAAATGTGAAAGAATGTTTCAAACAAGCGAATGGGGTGAAATGCATTATTCCAAAAATTGGAGATGAATTTGAAATATAAAAAAGAGATTGTCATGGTGTCAGAGAAAAGATGCCATGACAAAAATTTCTTGACAAAAACAAAGACAAAAATTATAATAAGAATATTTGCAGGGGTGGCGGAATGGCAGACGCGCAGGTTTCAGGTACCTGTGGTGGCAACACCATGTGGGTTCAACTCCCATCCCCTGCACCAAATATACTAACTAAAAAGTCTTTTCTTGAAAAGTCTTTTTTTATTGTTAAAAACACAATATACAGGGGTATAGTACTAAAAACAGCACTGCATACAGATTGACAAAATTCGCACTTCCACAAAATGGGGAAAACAAGTCTTTTTTCAAAATGGCAAAGTTTTGATTTTTAGGCAAAAAAATCAAAAATTTATAAAAATCAAAAATCAAACTTTGATTTTGCGACGGACTTTTTTTGATTTCGTGAAAAAATCAAAATAAATCAAAGATATCTAACGATGCGTAAACTAAATCAAAAAATCAAAATTTCAGAGAAAACCGATACAGATTGCAAAGAGTTGTGGTTTAATTTAAATGTTTAAATAGAACGATAAACAGTAATTTAGCGGGGTTTATATGCCGTATTCGTTATTTAAGAAAATTTATCTCAATATGAAAAAAGATATAGAAAAAGAAAATCAATTTCGCATAGAAAACGAATTTTTAGCGGTTATGTTGTCAAGGGTAAATGAAATATTACATTATCTTTTGAAACATATGCCGAATCTTGTCTAAACGGTTGTTCGGGCGGCGTGGCTGAAATACAGGCTCGCCAGAAGTTTCCTGATACCCTTTTAATTCTGTAATACAAACACTTCTTCCATTTGTATAAAAATTCAAATCATTCCTATATTCGTCAATACAACGGGCAGGGATTTCCCCCTTAAAAATAACTTCATCTTTTTCAAGTCTGGTTGATTCAATTATTGCACAATACTTTCGTGCGTCATTATAAGCCCGCGAAAGATATTCCTGCGGTGCAAAAAGAGTAAAGGAAAGGTATGGTTCCAACAACTGTGTTCCTGCTTTTTTCAATACCTGCTCCAATACAATAGGTGCAAGAAAACGAAAATCAGCGGGTGTACTGACAGGGCTGTAATAAACTCCATAATCAAAGCAAATTTGGCAATCTGTCACGCTCCAGCCATATAAGCCCTGTTCCATTCCATAACGCACACCCTCCATAACGGCATTTTGAAAACTTTGGTTTAAATAGCCGAGAGATACCTCGCTTTTAAATTGTGTTCCGCTTCCGACAGAAAGAGGTGTTACAGTCAAACCGATAGATGCCCAAAATGGATTTGGCGGCACTTCAATATGGATTGTATGGCTCGCTTTTCTTTGTGGTCTTTCCATATAAATAATCGAAGGCTCTTTCATATCCACGCTCACATAATATTTTTCTTCTAATAGCGAACAAATAACTTCTAACTGTACTTTTCCCAAAAAAGATAAAATAATCTCATTTGTAACTGTATCAATGTCAAAATGCAAAAGGGGGTCTGTATCAGCAATCTCTGCGAGGGCATTTAACAGGGCTTCCCTTTGCTCTGGCTTTTGCGGCTCTACGGTTGTCCGAAGTAATGGCATTGGATTATCAATCTTTGTTTTTTGAGGTAAGAGTTTTTCATTTCCTAGAATGTCGTTCAGTTTCAAAGTATCATCAGCTAAAATAACAATTTCTCCTGGATAAGCATTGTCAACCGGGACGATTTCACCATTTAACGGAATACACATTTCTTTAATCTTTATTTTTTTCTTTTTTGACAGCGGCAGAGTATCTCTTAAATGGAGCGTCCCGTGATACAGTCGTAAATAAGTAAGCCGTTTTTTTCGCTCTGTATACTCAACCTTAAAAACATATCCACATAATTCAGACTGAATATCGTCTGTTTCTGTAATGAAAGTTTCTGTAATCGCTTCAATCAGTTTTTCTGTTCCCAAATTGTCTATTGCACTCCCGTGATAAACAGGAAACAAAGAGCAGCATCTGGTTCTTTTGCACTTTTCAAATTGTAATTCCTGTATATCTAAAGAATCCTCTGCAACATATCGTTCTAATAGTTCATCGCTTCCGGAAATAATAATATCCCATTTGTCCAAATCAGAAATATCAGTTATGGTTATCTTTGGCGACAAGGCAACTTCCTGCATTACAATCATATCTCTAGTAAGTTTATCTTTGATGTTTTGGTAAACACGTTTTAGGTCGATTCCGGTTTGGTCTATCTTATTTATGAAGATAATTGTCGGGATGTTCATCTTCTGAAGTGTATGAAATAATGTACGAGTTTGTGCCTGCACACCGTCTTTTGCCGAAATTACTAAAACAGCCCCGTCAAGAACAGATAAAGAGCGGTATACTTCGGCTAAAAAATCCATATGACCGGGAGTGTCCACGATATTGATTTTATAATCATTCCAGCAAAAAGAAGTAACCGCAGTCTGAATTGTAATTCCTCGTCGCTGTTCCAAAATCATAGTGTCTGTTCTTGTAGTCCCTTTATCCACGCTTCCTTGTTCCTTAATCGCTCCGCTTGTGTATAGCAGGCTTTCCGTCAATGTTGTTTTTCCTGCGTCTACGTGGGCAAGAATGCCAATATTGATTATTTTCATGTGATTGTCCTCCTTTTATAGCCCTAAAGGGCATAAAAATCCCCAGCAGTAAAATACTTTTACCACTGGGGATTTTAATTTGCGGACATACACATAAAAAAGCAAAAACTATGGGCGCAAACATTTTCGCTTACAGCATACACCTATTTATGATTGCTGTTTTTTGGATATGTCAAAATTGATAAGGCAAAAGTATTCTTAAATTGGGTACAAAAACTAAGCCCCCCACGAAAGGGACTATCATAATTCTTTGTTCCCACTATTTGA
>CATKYT010000025.1 GCA_949841245.1 uncultured Eubacteriales bacterium
GTCTTTTGGTTGTGGCTAAAAATGACAAAGCACATGTTTGTTTGGCAGAACAGATTAAAAATAAATCTGCCCATAGAAACTATTTGGCAGTTTTGGATGGGAATTTAAAACAAGATAATGGTCGGGTGGAAACTTTTATAAATCGTGACCCTAAAAATCGTAAAAAAATGAGTGTTCAAAACACAGGAAGGATTGCCATAACAGATTTTAAAGTTTTAAAGCGTTTTGAAAAATGTTGTTTCGTTGAGTTTATGTTACAGACAGGAAGAACACATCAAATCCGTGTTCATGCCAAGCATCTGGGGCATGCTGTGGTTGGTGACATATTATATGGCAAAGAAATTAAGTCGTTAAAAGGGCAACTTCTGCATGCTTACAAATTGTCATTTGTGCATCCAAGCACAGGAAAAGAAATGACTTTTGAAGCGCCACTTCCTGTATATTTTATTGAGTTTTTAAATAATCAGAAAGAAATTTAAAAATGAGAGTTTGAACTCTCATTTTATTTTTCTAAGAATGCAGCAAGTTCTATTTCAATTTTTGCACTGTCATGAACTATGCGGTTGATTGCTATAAAAGTTGAAGTTGGTTTGGAATTTATATAACTTAATATTTTGCTTTTATCTTGGAAACCATTTCAAATATTTCATGTAAGTGAAATAAATTCACTTTTTTGGCATTTAAAACTTTTCTTTTTTCTATTTGTAAATTTTTTAACCAAATCTCAAACCAAATTAATCATAACATACCGTAAGTGATAAAAATTGTTAATTTAATTATTTATAAAAATGCCTGATTTTACGATAAATAGGAATAAAAATTGCTTAAAATGCTTGACAATAAACAGATTTTTTGTTAAAATATTACTCGTATCCGCATGAAAAGGGTTTAAGTGGATTTTATTTTTGACTTATGTCAAAGCCCACCCCAACAGCGAGTTTGGTTAGAGGAGGTTTTAAGATGTTTGCAGTTATTCAAACAGGTGGAAAACAGTATAATGTTACTGAAAACGATGTGCTTAAAGTTGAAAAACTTGACCTTGCACAAGGCGAAAAAATCAAACTTGAATGTTTGCTTGTTTCTGATGGTAACAAAACTGTTGCTGGAACACCTACCGTTAAAGGTGCAGAAGTTGTTGCAGAAGTTGTTGCTCATGGAAAAGGCGATAAGATTGTAGTTTTCAAATATAAGCCTAAGAAAAATGAACGCAAAAAGCAAGGACACAGACAACCTTGGACAGAAATTAAAATTGTTTCAATAAAGATGTAATTATGACTAAGATTACGATTTTTAAAAAAGCAGGTAATATATCTGGCTATCTCATTAAAGGACACAGTGGTTTTTCAGAAGAAGGTTCTGACATTGTTTGCAGTGGAATTTCTGTTGCAAGTCAAATGGCTCTTGTGGGGCTTACCGAAATTTTGAAGAAAGATGTTGATTGTGTCATGAAAGATGGACTTTTGAGTGTAGATGTTAAAGGTGACTTGGAAGATTGTCAAGTGATTTTAAAATCAATGGAACTTACTTTGGAAGATATTGCCAAAAATTATTCTGCTTATGTCAAATTTGAAATTAAAGGAGAATAAAAAGATGTTTATTAATTTACAACTTTTTGCTCATAAAAAGGGTGGCGGTAGCACTAAAAACGGTAGAGATTCACAAGCAAAGCGTCTTGGCGTTAAAACTTATGCTGGACAACTTGTAACTGCTGGTTCTATTATTGTTAGACAACGCGGAACAAGTGTTTATCCAGGCACAAATGTTGGAATCGGTAAAGATTACACACTCTTTGCTCTTAAAGACGGAAAAGTTGTTTTCGGTCAGAGCAATGGCAAAAATATTGTTTCAGTTATTGCTGAATAATTTAATTAAAAGGCTTTATGCCTTTTTTTTGTTTTAAGGATGTTTTATGAAATACGAAATTAAAGAAAATGGCATTAAAATTACAGGAAAAGAAGATTTTAATCCAGAACACATTTTGGAATGTGGTCAGATTTTTTCATATATAAAAGAAGATGGAGTTTACACTGTTTTTTCTGCTGATAAAAAAGCCAAAATTTTGGAAACAGAAACTGGCTTTTTGATTGAAACTGAAAGTCCAAGTTATTTTGTCAATTTTTTTGATTTAAAAACTGATTACAGTGAAGTTAAGAAAAGACTTAACAAGTTTTCAATCATGGAAAGGCCTGTTAAATTTGGATATGGAATAAGAATTTTAAAGCAAGATTTGTTTGAAACTTTGATTTCTTTTATTGTGTCTGCAAACAACAACATAAAAAGAATTCAAATGATTTTAAATCGCATTCGTGCAAAATATGGTGTAAAAATGGGAGATTTTTATGCTTTTCCAACAAGAAATCAACTTTTAAAAGCAACAGAACAAGATTTTGCAGAACTTGGAGCGGGATATCGAGCAAAATATTTATTTAATGTTTTAAGACAGGTTAATGAAGATGACTTAACCAGTTGGCAGGTTTTGGAAACAGCTGAACTTAGAAATAAATTGATTTCACTTTGTGGCGTTGGACCAAAAGTTGCTGATTGTGTTTTGTTGTTTGGTTTTGGAAGGGGAGATGTGTTTCCTGTAGATACATGGATTCATCAAATGTATAATAAATATTATTCAAACCTTGAAAATCGAGAGAAAATAAGACAAAATTTAGTTTCTGAGTTTGGTCTTTATTCTGGATTTGCACAGCAATATTTATTTTTCTTTATGAGAGCAGGGGAAATTTAAGAAAAAAGTATTGCAAAATTTTGTGAAATATGTTAAAATATTTATAACTAATATATTGGAGGTGTATTATGTCTAAAAAATTATTAAAATTGGTTGCAACTGCTTTTTTATCAGCAGGAATTGCTTTTGCACCATTGGCTTTTGGTGGTTGTGTCACAACACCAAACAATGAAGACAATCCAAATCATGATGTAGTTTTGCCAAATCCTGATACTGAAAAGCCAGGACCAAGCGAACCAGAAAAGCCAGTTGAACCTGAAAATCCAGTAGGACCAGAAGACCCAGAAGATGAAAATCAATTTGTAACAACAGATATTCCATATGAAAAAATTGATGCTGTTGCGGATTTAATCAATTCTGGCAAAAATTTTACATTGGTAAATACAGTAAATGATGTTGCATCAACATTAGAAAGAGATGGAAACAAATTCTTTTACAGCAATGGTTTGACAGGAGAAAATTATTTTGCAATTAATGATGGAGAAAACGATTTAAAAATTTCTTATGATTCATCAAGTGATAATTGGGTTTCAACAGAATTAGACCCTTATGACAGAAGTCTTTTAACTGTCAGCAATGCAAACAAAAAATTTGAAGATTTATTTTACGATTTTACTTTTGAGACATATAACACAAAAACTGGTGAGTTTAAAGGCGAAATGCTTCAATCAGGCAAATATCTTGAATGCTCTGTTTTTATTGAAAAAAATGGTTCTGTTATAAATGGTTTTGAAATCAATACTACTGATGGTGAAAAGTCTTCTTCAATTGAATTTTCATCTTTTGGGAAAACAAACGTTGAAGTTCCTGATTATGTCAAAGAAGGTGAAGTTGATAAGTCTGAAATTGTGCTTACAGTTGAAAATGGAAAATATAATTTCAATTACAAACTTATTTTGCCTATCTTTGAAAAATGGTTGAAAGGCGAAAATGGTTATGGGGTTGACTTAGTTGATAAGGCTGCACCTCAAAGAAATCTGGAAACTGAACAAGTTATGTTTATGAATTTATCAAAAGAAAAATTGGAAGCGTATATTGTTTATAAAGATTTAGATGAAAATAAAAGATATCTTACACAATTTAGTATTGTTGATAGAGATCTTACTGAAAAATTGCAAACTGTTAAAACTATGACAGAAAATGACCTTATTAAACATTTTAAGGATTCTATAGGTGGAGTGTCTAGTCAAATTGGATCTAAGAGTTATAATATTGATTATATTACAACTGATGTTGATTTTGCAGAAAATAGAACACAATTCAATGCTTTGACAGACAAAATTATTGAACGTGCTAATGTTATAGGACCACAAGGAAGCAATATTGAAAGTGAAGGAAAACCAGTAGATTACAGTGATTATAATATTGTTTGTGGTTTTAAAACAGTTCCTTCAATGTCTTCTTTAGGTGAAGTGCAAATGGTTGGTGAAAATTATAATTTCTATATGGGTTATTTAGTTGAAAAAGCTGGAAATTATAGTTTGCTTGATTTGCGTGTTGCATCAAAAACTGAATATGGTTATAACAACATTTATACAAACATTACAAATGGTGCTATAAACAGTAAAGATTGGTTTGTGATGACTTCAAGTTTAACGGATATGGCTGCTGGAAATGGTGCTTTGTATAATTATAACCCAAAAACAACTTTAAATTTGAATTATAACTCTCGTGATGTGATTACAGATAAAGAACGTTCACTTTAAAAAGAGATAAAAAGCAAGAGAATTTTAAATATCTCTTGTTTTTTTTCGTTTTATGTGGTATTATAATTATATGAAAAAGACAAAAACAAAAAAGAATGGATTTTACAGAATTCTTTCAATGCTTCTTTGTTTCATGTTTCTTATTTTTGTTGGCTGTGCAAATGAAAGTGGGGAAGGCGAAGAAGGAATAGGCACCAGTCTTTTAAACAGTGCTGTTGTTTTGTCGCGTCCCGCAGATTATTTTGAAAAAGATTATGTAGGGGAACACGCCTCTGTTTATTATTACAACAAGTATGCTGAAAAAATTTTATTAACTCTTTATAAAGCTTATAGCGATGCTGATTATGAAAAAGATGGAGTTTCTTTGCTTACAGGAGATAAAAAATATCTTTATGATTCAATCAGATATGCCATTAAATCTGTAAGAAATACATATAACTCCAGCAATGTTTTAATTCAACAAGAAGTTGTAATTGATTTGAATGCAGGTTGGAACTGGGGTGTTCCAGAAAATTTGGATATTGTTTTAAGAAACAATGGTGTAAATGTAACTGTTGTCGATGATTTGATTAATAACACAAAAACTTACACTTATAATGCAGCGTTTTTTGCAAGTGGAAATACAGATTGGTCTGATATAATGACTTTAAGGAAATCTTATAATAAGTATTTTTATTATGATGATAACGGCAATAACAATTTGGCTGGAGTTACACAATATTATTATTCACCTTATTATAATGACGGAATCAGTGATGTGATGAATTATTATCAAGATGCACTTGAATATGCAATTTACATGATTTCTCTTGGATATAATCGTGCTGATCAACCAGGATTTTTCAATTTTGAAGCAACATTTGATTCGACTACAAATGCAATGACTGGAATGAACTTGATTGGTAAAGATGAAAATGGAATTGATGTTGAAAGTTGGAATGGTAAAGGTGGAACAATCACTGTAAGTGAAGCCCTTGATAATGCCAAAGATTTGTATAACAGAACTGCCACTTATGTTGGAATTACAGAAGGTAACAAAGATGACATTGTGGACTTCATTTTGAATATTGTAATTGGAAAAAATGCATGGGGAAGTGAAGAAAATAAAGGTCAATTCCAAGTTGCTGAAACTGTTTTTACTTCAACTGGAGCAAGTACAGGCACAACAACAAATGTGACTGTTGACAGAAATTATGAAGCAGTTGTTCATGATATTTTGGATTCAGTTTGTAAATATATTCCAATTGGTTATGATCAAGAAACGGGAGAAGATATCACTCTTGACAATCCATATCCTGCTGCTGTTGTGACTACATATCCAGGAAATAAGTTTATGGGAAGTTACGATGGCGAAGATGATGCTTTTCAATTTGCCACTGCACAAGAATATCAAAGCATAGTTTTAGATCCAATGGCAGAAGATTTAGATGAAATTTTTACTGACCTTTGGCTTCAATTTGAATATTATGATAATCCTGATGAAGCAAATCTTAAAAATTTGCCTGCGATTGACATTAATATTGGATTAAGATATTACAGTAAAGACGGTGAATGTATTAATATTGGGGAAGGTTCAATAACTGTTGACTATTTGAAAAACAGTGAACTTGACACAAGTGTTGATCTTCCTGATAAATATTGGTTCTATTTCTTAGATTTTGAAGGAGAAGCAGATGTTGTCATCAAAGATGAAATTAAACTTCAAAGTCAATTTGAAAATCCTTTTGTGGACAGCACTGGATTTGAAGTTCCAATTACAGGGACAACTTCTGCAAATAAATATTACACCATAGAAGATTCTTTGGTTGAAGGTTCTCATGGCACTCATGGAGTTTTAAACAGTGAAATGTTTAAAGATAAATGTGATTATTTGGAAGTTTATTTTGATGTTCAAAAAGACAAAACAAACCCTACTGTCAACTATAATTACAATTTTAAAGTGCTTATTGCTTCAATTAAATTCGGAAATAGTTAATAAAAAAAGATTTTTGCTTGATTTTATCAAAAATTTGGCTTGCTTTATGGACAATTTAAAGATAAAGTGTTAAAATAAATACAAATGTTAAGGAGAATCAGTGAACGCTGGCTGGATTGTTTTGATTGTTGTTGCGGGTGTGGCGTTTTTAGTGTTGTTGACACTTTTAATTTTGCTTCCTGTTAAAGTCTTTTTTACTTCATTATTCTCAGGTGTTTATGTGTCTGTTTTCAGACTGATAAGCATGAAATTTAGAAAAGAAAATTATTCTGAAATTGTAAACTCTTATATACTTGCAAAAAAATCTAACTTTAACATTTCTCTTAATGAACTGGAATCGGTTTCTTTAAGCGGTGGAAATCCTGACAACATTATTCAAGGTTTAATTGCTGCCAGAAATGCTGATTTAAAAATCAGTTATGAGTTTGCAAAAGCGGTTGACATCTCTGGACGCAGTGTTTTGGAAGTTGTCAGAGAAAGTTTAAATCCTAAGGTAATTGAGATTCCCCTTATTACATCCACTTCACAAGACAATAAAGATATTAACGCCAAAGTTTCGCTTACTTTAAAAACAAACCTTTCCAATTTTTTGAATGGGGTCGGGGAAGAAACAATCGTGGCAAGGGCGGTGGAAGCTGTTGTTACAAAAATTGCCAACACTCAAAAAGCAAGCCAATTGCTTGCAAGACCAGAACTTATTGATAAATGCATATTTGATGCTGGTGTTGATGAAAATTCTAAGTATGAACTGATTTCTGCTGATGTAATTCATGTTGATCTTGGTGTTGACAGAAATTTAGCAATAGAAAAAGAAAACTTAGAAAAAAGCAGAATTATTAATGCTAACCAATTGGAACATCGCCGATTAACAGCTGTTGCAATTGAACATGAAATGAAAGCAAAAGCAGAAGAAATGCATGCAAAACTTATTGCAAATGAAGCCGAAGTGCCAAAAGCAATTGTCAAAGCGATTGAAGAAGGAAAAATTAAAGATGTCGTAGATTATTATAAACTTCAAAATTTGCAAGCGGATACTGAAATGCGTAGGCATATGATAGGGAAAAAGAATGGCTCTTATAATGATTAAAGGAGGGAAGTTATGGAAACATGGTTGTATGTAATTGTAATATGCATTGTTTTTATTGGCATAATTTCTTTCTTTGCCATAAGAAATATTGCTCAGAAAAAGCGTGTTGAAAAATTCAAAAATGACAGAAATGTTTATGGTGGAGATGTAGATTTCACCAAACTTGTAACAGATTCTTATTCTGGCGAAGCCATTAAAGTTAATGATTATGAATCTTCAAATGAATATGAATATTATTCACTGGATGAACCAGCAGAAGCATTACATCAAGCAAAAAGTGAAGAAGTTGAAGAAGACGAAGATGATAATGCATTTTTGGATGCAAAGTTTGCAGAATATGAAAAATATTTGCGTGAAAACATGAATTTTGACGATGAAGATGAAGAAGACAATTTCGAACATGATAATGTTGAAAATATGCCAATTGTTGATGATGGTTTTGATGATTTCGATTTGGACAAGATCGTGGAAGATTTGGATGAAGACAACTTTAAAATGACACCAAGAAAAAGAAAAGACATTTATGCTGAATATGGTTTTGACATTGATTCCATGAAAGGAAAGTCACCAGAAGAAATTGCTGAGATTGTTAAAAAATTGCCTGCAAATGTTCAAGAAATGGTGCTTACAGACATTCTTTCAAGAAAAAATTTTGATGATGAAGAAGATTAAGTTGCTTAATCTTTTTTTATTTTTTGTTGTTTAAAATTTTTTTTAAAACTAATTTAAAAAATAGTGGCATAAATTTTTTAAAATAATTTTTATGTCTTATGCAATTTTTTCAGTCATATAATATAGCATGTTTAACTTTTTAGGCGAAATTAAAGAAAATTTAAAAACTTCCAAAAATGTTGATTTCAATTCGTTTAACATAATCAACATTTCTGGAAAAATGTTGTATGTAGAAGGTCATTTAGGTTTGGTGACTTTGTCAAAGGAATTAATTTCTTTTAAAGTTAAGAAAGGTGTTGTGCTTGTCGAAGGAAAGGACATGGTTTTATCTGAACTCAGCGAAAACACCATTAAAATTGTGGGTGTTATTTCAAAGGTGGAACAGTTATGACGAAATTTAAAAATGTGACAAGATTTAAAATTTCTGGATTAAATCAAGAAAAACTGTTGAATGAAATAAGCAAAACTTGTTCTTTAAAAGGTGTGGACAGGCTGTCAAAAAATGAAACAGTTTTTGAATGCTCTTATTTTTCACACAAAAAAGTAGAAAAGATTTTGAAAAACAAAAACATTGAAGTGCTTGAAAAACAACATTTCGGAATTGTCAGCAAGTTTAAACAAATGGCAACTTCTTATGGACTTGTGGTGGCAATTATCTTATTTTCGGTGTTTTGTGTTGTGCAAAATCAATTTATTGTGCAATATGAAATTGTTGGAACGAAAAACCTTTCAAGAACGGAAATTGTTGAATTTATTAAAAACAATTTTTCTCATAACAAATATTTAATCGACACTGAAAATGTGGAAATTGGTTTGGTGGAGACTTTCGACCAGATAAGTTTTGCTTCTTGCATTGTAAAAGGGCAGACAGTTGTAGTTAATATAAAAGAAAAACTTATGCCTGATGAAATGCTTGGGAATTTTTTGCCTATCATTGCAAACAAAGATGGAAAAATTACAAAGATTGAACTTATTTCTGGAACTGCTGTTGTTAAAGTTGGCGATTATGTTACAAAAGGTAGTGTGTTGGTTGAGCCATATACAATTGACACTTCTGGAAAGTTAATGGAAGTTGAAGCCAAAGCAAAGATTTCCGCCGAAGTATATAATCAAGACAGTGTAGAACATTACGAAAACTCAGTTGAAATTTTAAGAACAGGAAAAGTTGTTGAACACAGTGAAATTACTTTGTTTGGTTTGTCAATTTATAACTTGAAACCAGAGATGAATTTTGAGTATTATGAAACAGAAGTTTCACATGTAAATTTAATTGAAAATATTTTTTTGCCTTTTAAAATGAAAAAAACTGTTTATTATGAACTTGAAAAACGCATTATTTCCAGTAATTTTGAAGAAGTGGAACAAGAATTTATTGAAAAAGCAAGGAAAAAAGCATTGGAAATTTGTAAAAATTGTGATACAATAAAAGAAGAATATTACACCATTCGTCATGTTGCAGGAGTTGATATAATTAATTATTGCATAGTGACTTTGGAAGAAATAGGAGTTACAAATGTTGGTTGATGGCAAAGTTGGTCTTTACAGAAAAAAAATTGAAAAACTTTTTGAAGTTGCCGGAAAAGTTTTAAAAGAAGATTTTTCATTGGTTGACATATCTGTAAATTTTGTTGATGAAACTGAAATTCAAGAATTGAACAATCAGTTTAGAAAGATTGACAAATGCACAGATGTGCTTTCTTTTCCAAATCTTGAAAAAAAAGTTAATCAAAGTTTGAAAGATTTTGAAAACGAAAGAAATTTTGATGATGGACTTTTATTTCTTGGTGACATTGTTATTTGCAAAAAAGTGGCTTATAAACAGGCAAAAGAATATGGACACAGCAGAAAGCGCGAAATATGTTTTTTGGCTTTGCATGGGCTTTTACATCTTCTTGGATATGACCATATTGAAAGCAAAGATGAAAAAGTTATGAAAGATGTTGCAGACAAAATTTTGTCATCTTTTGGGGTGGAAAGATGAAGTGCGGATATGTGGCAGTTTTGGGACAACCGAACGCTGGAAAAAGCAGTTTGGTGAATTATATTGTCGGGGAAGAAGTTGCTGTAGTAACTCACAGAAGACAGACAACAAGAAATCTTATATTGGGTGTTTTAAATGGCGATGATTTTCAAATTATTTTCATGGACACGCCAGGTATTCATCACAGCAAAAATCTTTTGGACAAATTTATGAACAAAAATGTCAGGAGTGCAGTTGCTGGTGCGGATGTTGTTTTATATCTTTTTGATGGTTCAAAAGAAATGGATGAAGAAGAAAAACAATATATTGAAAATTTGACAACAAAGGTGCAAAATTTAATTTTGGTGCAAACCAAAAGTGACAAGAAAAACATGAAGCAAAATTTCAATGGTTTGAAAATTTCAACGGTAAACGGTGAAAATGTTGATGAATTAATTAAACAAATTGTCAAATATTTGCCAGAAAAAGAACGTATTTTTGACGAAGATTATTACACAGATAAAAGTGTAAGGTTTTTGGTTTCCGAAAAAATCAGGGGGCTTCTA
The DNA here is from genome assembly GCA_949841245.1 of uncultured Eubacteriales bacterium. Classification (GTDB taxonomy): domain Bacteria; phylum Bacillota; class Clostridia; order Christensenellales; family UBA1242; genus Caccovivens. The sequence goes on from CATKYT010000025.1 coordinate 10,704, forward strand.
CTTGAACTTATTGACAAAGAAATTCCACATGGTGTGGCAGTGGAAATCCTAAGTTTTCAAGAAGATGAAAAGACCGTTAAAATTGAAGCAGACATAATTTGTGAAAGAGAACAACATAAAGGAATAATCATAGGCAAAGGTGGCTGTCTTATTAAAAAAGTTGGGCAAGAGACACGAAAATTTGTTGAAGATTTGACAGAAAAAAAATGTTTCATAAATCTTTTTGTTAAAGTGGATAAAGATTGGCGAAACGGACATATTGAAAGATACTATAATTAAAATTGAATATTTAAGTTCATAATGTAAATACTCTTTTTAAGGAGGTTTTGTTATGGCATTGATTATTGCAAACTATATTGCTTATGTGCTTACACTTATCGGTGCATTAAATTGGGGACTTGTTGGAATTTTTGATTTTAACCTTGTTTCTTGGATTTGTATGGGTTACAGAAACGGTTGGGCAATTGCAATTTATGTTTTGATTATGCTTGCAGCAATTTGGCTTATTATTTCACCAATCATTTCCAAAGGAATGCTTGACCTTGGTTGTCAAAACAGAAAAGAAAACGAAAAAAACAGCAAATAAATTTGCTGTTTTTTTGATTTTTTATTTTATTTGGCAGGGGTGGAAGGAATCGAACCCTCCTCTGGAGTTTTGGAGACTCTCATTCTACCGATGAACTACACCCCTTTAAAAGTCGCAAGTTTTGAACTATTTTTATCGACTGAATTATTTTACTATAAATAAATTTTTATGTCAAGATTTTTACGGAAATAGTTTTTGTAATTGTTTTTAATTTATTTTAAAAATTTTTGATTATTTGTTATAATGAGATTGGAGGTTTTTATGAAAAAAGTTTTAACTTTAAAAGTTTGTGAAAATTGTGGAGCAACTGTTCAGGTTGAAAAAGACTGTAAATGTAAAGGTTGTGGCATTTCTTGTTGTGGTAAACCTATGAAAGAAATCAAAGCAAATTCTGTGGATTGTGCTGTTGAGAAACACAAACCTTGTTATGAAATTGTGGGGAATGAAATTGTTGTTTCTGTCAATCATGTTATGGAAGAAAATCATTTAATTGAATATGTTTGTTTGTTATCCAAAAACAAAACCATTAAAGTTTCATTTAACGCAAATGAAACTGCAAAAGTTGTTTTGCCTTACATTAAGGGAAGCAAGATTTATGCTTATTGCAATAAACATGGGCTTTGGGAAACAGAAGTTTTATAATTATTGAAAGGATTTTTTAAATGATTGAAAGAATTGTTAGTAAACTTGTGGAAAGTAATGTTTTTGTCGTATCCAACGGCAATAATTGTTTTATTGTTGATGCTGGGGTGGAACTTGACAAAGTTAAAGCAATTGTTGGAAACAAGAAAGTGGAAGCACTTTTTTTGACCCATGGTCATTATGACCATTGTTTTTATGTGCAAGATTATGCCGAAGAATTTGGTTGCAAGGTTTATTGCAGAGAATATGCCAAGGAATATTTGCAAAATCCAAAATATAATTACAGTGATGATAAATTGCAAATTTCGGATTTTTCCAATTTTTGTTTTTTAAATGGTAATGGCGAAGTCTGTTTGCCACATTTCAATGTAAAATATTTTGTTCTTGGTGGTCACAGCAAAAGCGACATGGGTTATGTGTTTGGTGAAGATGTTTTTGTTGGCGATGTGCTTATTGGCAGAGATATGGGAAGAATTGACCTTTATGGTGGAGATAAATCTGCCATGAAAGCTAGTCTTGAATATTTGCGTAATCTTGATTATAAGACTATGTTTTCAGGACATGGCGAAGAAAATTCCAAACCAGTGCAAGATAAAGTTGCAAATCTTTGGATTAAATTTTTAAGTAGATAGTTTGGAGTTGTTATGAAAAATTTGGCTGATAAAGAAGAAATGTTGAAAGTTTTAGAT
>CATKYT010000026.1 GCA_949841245.1 uncultured Eubacteriales bacterium
GAATACAGATGTTATGATATATTCAACTAAAAGAAAACAGCAGATAAAATTAAGGAGAATTTACATGTTTTGGAAAAAGAAGAAAGAAGAAAAGAAACAAATTAAAAATGACAAAGATTTAAAAATTGAAAAGGCGGAAACTCAAACAAGTTTGAAAGCAAAAAAATCGTCTGAAATAGTTAAAAATAAGCAGAAAGAAACTAAGAAGAATTCTTCTTCAACTAAACCTGCAAAGAAAGAACCTGAGAAAAAATTGGCGACAAAAAAACCGAAAGCCAAAGTGGCTGAAAAGAAAGCAGAAAATGCAGGCATTTACAGAGTAGTTTATGATAAAACAGACCGCCTTTGGAAGATAAAGAAAGACGGTGCGAAACGCGTCATTGCAACGATGCCAACAAAAGAAGAAGCACTTTCACGCGTTAAGGAATTGTCAGAAATAAAAGATGTTGGTTTTGTTGTTCATAAGAAAGATGGCAAGTTTCAAAAGAAATAAATTTAAGTAAATAAAAATTTAAAAATAAAAATGACCTAAGAATAGGTCATTTTTTAATTGTTTATTTCAGAGATTTTCTTTGAATCTTCGTGTGGAATCTTCTTCCATTGAACATTTTTCTTAAACAAGCAAACAATTGCAATTGGAATGTAAGTCAATAAGAAGATTGGGAAAGCAGCAGAATATTTAATTTTTTCCCAATATGTTGTCTTTACTCGTTTACTTTCTCGGATAAGAAGAATCAACGCATAGAAGAAAATCAACATAAAGCAAATTGCCAAAATTAATGCATTCATGACAAGGAACACCAACAGTGAAGAAGCAAAACCAATCGTTACTGATGTTACTATATTGGCGGCAAGTTGATACATAAAGTAGAAGAAACCCCAGAAGAAAGTGATTGGTGTGAATGGGAAAATCATCAACATCATTTCATATTTAGAGAAGAAATTGCAAGCAAACATTGACATGAAAAGCGAACCAAAATATCCAAGGAAGCATTGATAGAAACCTTTTTGCCAACGCATGCGTTGATTCCAACTTGCTTTAAAGGTTGTAGGTTGCTCGTCATAGAAAATGGCGTCATCACAATACATAACTTTTTTGCCTTTTGCAATGGTGCCAGCACTGAATTCAATGTCTTCTGTCATGGTTTTATATTTCCAACCATCTTCAAAGTTTAAAACTTTTGAACTTACCAAAAATCCAGTACCTGAAACAAAAGTTGATGTATTTAAAATTGATCTTGGGCTGTGCATGAATCTGCATTCACGCAAGAAGCACATTGCTGTTGAAGCGGCGATCCAGTTTGAGTTAAAGTTCTTAGAATTTCTATAACTTGTAAGAACTTCTGCGCCACTGTCAAATGCTTTGTTCATTTCTTTAACATAGTTTTTGTCAAGAAGGTTGTCAGCATCAAAAACAAAGAAAGCATCTGGAATGTAATCTGGAAAAGTTTCTCTAATGTTTTTAAACATAAAATCCAAAGCAAAACCTTTTCCAATTTTTTCAAGGTTATGTCTTTCAAAAACATGAACAAAAAGTTCTTCTCCGCCTGCTTCTTTTGCAACTTTGGCAGTGTTGTCTGTGCAGTTGTCTGCTACAACAAAAACTTTCAATTTGCTTAAATCATAATCTTGAAGTTTAATGCTTTCAATTAAATGCCCAATAACCTTTTCTTCATTTCTTCCTGCAATTAAGATGGCATAGTTGTGATCTTCTTTTGCATCTGGATATTTCTTTTTACCGAAAAGACCGATGAAAATTAATCCTATTTGATATAAGAAAAAAAATGTTATCAAAGATGTAATTACTAAGTTTACGATGAACAGTATATCTAATACACTCATTTTTTTATTCCTTTCCTTTAATTTAGAGTCTTTTATATTATACTATATACAGAAACATAAAACAAGCATTTTGTTTAAAAATTTTTAAATAACTTTGAAAAATTTTTTCAACCAATCATATGTAAAAAGGGGACATTGGTTATTTTTAAAAGTTAAAAGTTTTTAACTGTATATATTATGTGTAAAAATTTAAAAAATTTGCTTTTAAACTTGGTTTAATTTTCTTCATTCAGACGGAGTTTTCTTTAAATAAAAAACAAGGTTAACCCTTGTTTTTAATGTCCAAATTTGTTTTTGCACCATTCTTCAATAAGATTTTGTGTGTTGTATTGAGAACCTGTTGCATAATCAGTTGCAATGAATTCTTGATGGAAACTGCACACTTTTCCGCAATGTGGGCATGTGGCTTTTATGTCATAAGCTGCAACTTGATAGGAATATGTGTTATCTCTGGCATATTGGTTGTAAAGTTGAGTTAAAACCCATTCATAAGCACAACCATAAAGATTTTTCCCGCATTTAAGACAAGCCGTTTTCTTTTTGTTGTAAAATTTTGCATATAAAGCAATTCCCACAATCATTAAAACAGCACAGACAGCAAAAAGCGAAATGCCAAGAACATCCATGCCAGTGGTTAAGATGTGTATTACACTGAAAATCCCAATTCCAAGACCTGATGCAAATAAAATTATGCCCAGCCAAATCAAACATTTAATTTTTTTCATTTATCACTCCTATAAAATAATGATAGCAAAAAATGTCAAATATTGTAAAGCAAATTTAAAAATTAAAAAGAAAAAAGCACATATTGATGTGCTTTTTGTTATTTAGATTTTTTGTTTTTCTTGATGTCTGCCGTAAGTATGTCAAGAATTTTGTCTTCCGAAGTTTTTGTTTTGTCTTTAAACAACATAAGTCGTTTTGAAATATAATTGTAAATCAAAACAATGATGACCATGACAATTTTTGTAATCCATTGGTTCACATGAAGCAGATCATATAATAAGTAAGTTCCCAGCATGTTTATCCCAAGACCAATTGCTGTAAGAAGGGCAAAGATGACAAAACCTTTAACAGATTTGCTTTCTCCTTTTTCGTTAAAAACAAAGATGATTGACAAGACATAACTTACAAGCATTCCTGCAATAGAACCAATGGTTGTGCCAATGATTGTTGCAAGAGTTGATGGATCAGGAGAATTTATAAAGACATTTAAGAAACTTGCGTAGATTGATGGTTGCATTGCATACATTACAAATCCCATAACCAGCATGTCAACAATTGTTGCAACGGCACCAACCACAAGGAAGCGAATGATTTCAGCAAGAGTGTTATATCTTTCAAAGAAACGATCTATCCAGTCGGCAATTGCTGAGAAAAATTTTCTTGGAACAGCCAAAATTGCACCACAAGCAATCAAGAAAATGATAAGCCCAAGAATGGAGATTATGTTTGACCATTTGATGTAATTTGCTTCGAATTCTACATTTAAAGTTCCACTTTCAGAAAGTTTTACTTCAATGAAACCATTTTCTCCATGCATTGCTTCTAAGTTTTTAACTTCGCCAGAAGTTGTCGTGTAGGTGAGTTTATAGCCTTTATAGAAGAATGTTGGAAGCTCAACAATGGTTTCTTCTGAAACATTGAAATCAACTTTATAGTTGTTTACATTTTGTTTAACAAAGTTTGACGCAGTTGCATTTCCTGACTTGACCAAAAATTCAAAAGGATGTGTTTGAAGATATTTTTGCAAGTCATCATTTTCTTCATAGCAAATAATGATTTTGCATTCAATTTCATTTTGCTTTAAAAGAATTCTGGATTTGTTTGCATCATTTTCACAAGCAATTATAGATGTTTCATAATGAATGTTATTATAATTGGAAGAAATTTGGTGAATTTCTTTGTTTTGTAAGACGGCATAAGGAATGTTAAGTTCGACATAATCGTCTTCAAATGGTGTAACCACAAATGAAATTTGATTCAGAGATTGCAAATGTGTAAACTCTTTAACATCAAGGTTCGTGCTGGAAATTATGTTTTCGTTTACACGATGGAAGACATAATCTCTTGTTGCACCATTTGGATAATAATCTCCATTTTTGCCCCAACCTAGTCCATTGTTTACATCAAAGCCAGTGTATTTGTCAGTAATCACTGTTTCAGAATAAGCAGAATTTTCTGTGTCAAAAGCATTTCTTGAAAATTTTACGCAATGGCAAAGGGAATAACCAAAAATAACTGATGTAAAAATTAGGCTTGCGGTTTTTAATTTAAAGTTACTTATTATATAACCCAATTGCAAAACATAGAAAAGACTGCAAAGCATAAGCAATCTGTGAACAAACTGAATCATTCCAAAAATGTCAGGTAAAATCAACCAAGGAAAAATAGGCGATGTAACAATATAAACGGCAGTGCTGACAATGAAGAAACCTATTTCTTTTTTGCTTGCCAACTTATTGATGCATCTGTAAATAAACAAAATGGCAAATAGAATAAAAACTAATGTGTTAAGGAAATTGCTGAAAAACATCCAACTTGATGGTGTGAAATGATAAATTAATGAGTCATAGATGCTTTTCATGTCATAACCCATGTTAGCCACATTGACAACACCATAGTTTAAAAGCATTGGAATGTAATAACATGCTGAAAGGAACAACACCAACAGGCAAGAAATGATGAATGGAATGTATTTATAACCTGAGATAAACTTTTTGATGTTGACAAGAATATATAAACCTGCAAAAGCAACAATATAGACAAGCAGTGTAACATGAGTCAGAACACCAAGAGTTATGCCAAGTGTAAAGAAAATCATAAACAGTTTATAATTGCTGTTTTCAATCAGTTCGTAAAGACCCCATGCGATCATAGGAATGTAAAGCATAAAAAACATTTCACTGTAAGCAAATCTGTAATAAAGATTTCCAAAGAAATATGGATACAGTATGTAGATTAAAGATATTATAAAAGCGGTAAATGAGTTTTTAAAAACTCTGTTTGCAAACAAAAAGACAATTATGGCTGACAATGCTGTCAAAATGCTTATTTCAAGATATAAGGCGCCAGTTAAATTTAAACCAAATATGTTCATGAAAACAACGGCAGTTCCGGCGGGTAATGTGGAATAAAATAAGCCTGTCCCATAACCATAATCGTTTCCAATTAATTCCACAATTTTCTGTCCAAATGTTCCATTTTGCCATGCTTGATTCAAGGCTTGAATGACAGACAAGTGATATGGATAGTCTGCACCCGAATGAACATTTGAAACTGCAAATGGAATCAATGTAATTAAACTTATGGCGATTAATGTGACTAAACAAGCGGATATAACTATTTTTTTGTTTAATTTAATGTTAAACAAATTTTTTATTTTTGTTTGAAAGTTCATTTCTTCTCCTGTTATTTTTCAAGGTTTTCTTCTTTTGATTCTTCTTGACTTTCTGTTGTGATTTCTTTTGTTTTTTTCTTTTTGTTTACAAAATATCGAACTAACTCATAAAGCACGACAAGCAAAACAATGGCTATAAATATATAGAAAAGCCAATCGTTAAGAGCAGGGAAGAATTGCAAAATCAGACTGATTAAAAGTGCGGCAATAACATTCCCCGTGATGACTGTTATGCAAGTTGTCAAATAGTCAAGCCCAATGAAAACTGCAACAAGAGTTCCGGTCCACACGCCGGTAAGTGGCAGGGGAACAGCGACAAACAAAAACACTGCCAAAACTTTTTTCCACCAAGCCTTTGAAAAATGTTTACTTTTTTCTTCTGAGCCTTCAATTTTTTCGCTTTTGCTTTTAATGCGATTTTCAATTGCAGAAGCAAGTTTTCCAAATAACTTAGTCTTTTTAAGCCAATTCATGACAGGAACAAACACAATGGCAATGATTGGCACAATCAAACTGCTTCCAAGAAGACTCCAACCCATTGCCACCCAATTGGATAAGGCATTTACACCCCAAAAACCAGTGTTTGTGGCAAAAGGAATTGCACCACGAAGTTCAATGATTGGAACCATTGCAATTAAAATAGTCGCTAAGACGACATTGTCGCCAAAAATGCCGACAAAAATGTTACTTAAAAATTCAGTCATGTTTTTTCCTTAAAAAATTAAATTAATCTTCAAAGTTTTTCTTTTCAGATACGATATAGCGTGGTCTGCCTTGGCTGGCAACATAAGTGCGAGTTATATAAATATTATTCAAGCCATTTAAAATAAATGATATAGAGAAACAAATTGTGATTGTTGGAAACACCCAAGCAAGAAGCGGAAGGGCAATTCCAAGACAAACTAAAACAGTAAATGTGATGAACGCTGCCAAACTTAAAACAGTTCCCCAAACACCAAATTTCATGGAAAGGGTCATAGGCCATGTGGACATAGAGATGACACCACTCCAAGCTAATTTCAAAAGTTTTTTAAATCCATAGGCAGTTTTTCCAACAGTGCGTTCGTTTCTGACAAATTCCACTTCTGTTTGTTTAAAACCAACCCAAGCGGTGATTCCACGCAAATATTTGTCTTTGTCAGGAATGGAATTGATGACATCAATGACCTTTCTGTCAAAAAGTTTAAATTCGCCGACATTCTTAGGAATTTTAAGACCGCTTATCATTTTCAAAAATTTAAGATAAAGGGAAGAAGTAAATTTTTTCAAGAAAGTTTCACCTTTTCTTGTTGTGCGTTTGCCATGAACCACTTCAAAGCCTTCTTTCCATTTTTCAATCATAAGTGGAATTGCTTCAACAGGGTCTTGAAGGTCGACATCTATGTCGATGACCGCATCGCCTGTGGCGTGCTCAAAACCACAATAGATGGCTGCTTGTTGACCAAAGTTTCTGGAAAAACTTAAAAATTTAATTCTTTTGTCTTTTTCAGCAAGTGTGCGTAACACTTCCAAAGTTTTATCTCTGCTTCCATCGTTTACAAAGATGATTTCATAAGGTTCTTTAAGTTTGTCCATAACAGGAATCACTGCTTCATAAAAAAGTGGAATTGCTTCTTCTTCGTTGTAAACTGGCACAACGATGGAATATTTTGCTTTCATAATATCTCCTTTTTGTAATCAGTTTTATGTTAACAAAAATAGACAAATTATGCAAATGATTTTTGAAATATGTCAAATTATTTTGGCATCAATCGCCAAACAAAAGAATGATCTGTTTAGGAATTTTTAAAAAACAATTGACAAAATCCCCCCCCCGTGTTATCTTAGTTTAAAGAAATAAAATGTCGAAAAATTTGTTTATTTGACGAATATAAAAGGGGAGTTAATGAACAATACAAAAAAATTAAACCTTAATAAAATTGTTAAGCCTGTTTTGTTTTTAATTGTTGCATTGATTTTGGAAGTTATTCAATTTTCCATTTTAAACTATCAAAACCAAAATGGACAAATTCAGTTGCTTCCTGCCTATATCTTTTTGGACTTGGGCGTTTGGCTTGTCATGGCAGGAATAATTTTTGTTTTCAACAAAAGATGGTTGCAAAACATTTTTATGTATGCTTTTATAATCATTCAGATTGTCATAAACATTACAAATTCAATAATCAACAATTCTCTTGGCTATATCTTTTATTTCAAGTTGTTGTCTTTGACTTCCGAAGGTATTAACGCTTTCAACTGGGGTTTGGTTAATTGGGGTTGCGTGGCAGGCAATTTGATTATTTTTGTTGTGTTAATCATAGCCCAAATTGTCATAGATAAATATTGCAAAAAAACTTTTTCAATCAAAAAGAAATTTTTGCACCTTATCAGTTATTGTGGAATGCTTGTCTGCTGTGCAATAGGAGTTTCCAGTTATGCACTTCAAGTCAATGCTTTTTCAGATAATGATAAAGACATTTGGTCAGAACTTGTTTTTAAAAATTATTCGATGCAACAATTTGGAACATATGGTTTTTATTTGAAAGACATCGCAAACACAATTAATCCACCAAGTTCGGAAATAAACAAAGAAGATGCATTGAAAAAAATCAACAGGGGGAATACACAAGAAAACAAAGATGCCATTCTTTATGGTGACAATGTCATTGTGGTTATGTTGGAAAGTTTTGACTGGTTTGCCATTGACCCTTACAACACACCAACAATTTATAATTTGCTTGAAGACAGCGTGGTGTTCTCAAATTTCATCAGCAACAACAAAACCAACATAAGTGAAGACATTGGTCTCATAGGTTATATGCCTTTTGATGAAAGATTGAATATAACCAAAAACGATGGATTAACCACTGAATATTCTTTGCCAAATCTTTTTAAAGCACAAGGCTATCAAACAAATTACATACATTCTTACATTTCAACTTTTTATAATCGAAATGTCATAAACAAAAATATTGGCTTTGACAATCTTTATTTCATTGAAGATGCTGACATAGATGATAAAAGTGTTGATTTTGACATGTGGAACAGTGAAATAGATGTTTTCAACAGTTTTAAAGAGCAAATTGCACCAACAGATGGCTCGAAATTTATGTCTTTTTATCTTACCGTAGGCACACATGGAAGATATAATTCAGACAGATTTTCCAGAAACTTTGAACAATATGAAAAGAATGTAAAAGAAACTGATTATGTAAACTGGATGAAAGATCAAGGATACATTTTCCCAGAAGATGAAGAAACTTATGCTCTTTTAAGAGAATTTAAAAGCGCGGCAATAGACACAGATTTAATGGTTGCCGATCTTTTGGAACATCTTAACAAAGAAAATGCTGATGGGACACGCCTTATCGACAACACTTCTGTTGTGTTTTATGCTGACCACAATGCATATTACCATGATTTGTGTTATAAATTAAAAGGCACAGACAGCAAAGATGTTAAGAATTTAAAAAGTTATAATGTTCCATTTTTCATATACAGCCAGAAACTTCAAGCACAAAAAATTGAAACTTTTACACACACTTATGACATCTATCCAACAATTTGTCAGTTGTATGGCTTGCCTTACAACACCTTTATGGCTTTGGGAGAAACTTTAATTAATGCAGATGGAACATTACATGAAGATGCTTATCGAATTTACTATTCTCAACTTTCGGGCTATTACACGCAAAATTTCTTTTCTACCAGCCCAACCACCCCAGTGCCAATTTCTGAAAACACTTCAGATAAAGAAAAGTTGATTTTCTTAGAAAGAGTTTGGGATTATTATTCTCGTCAGAAAATTTTGAATTATGTGTATAAATATGAATGGTAAGAAAACTTTCTTGCCATTTTTTTTATTTTTTTGATTTTTTTATTTCATTATGCTATATTATATATAGGATAAGAAAATGAAAAAAGTATTAAGTTTAAATTTTATAATCGTTTTAATTATTTTAGTTTGCAGTTTCAGTTGCGTTTTAGTTGGCTCTTTTGCAAAGAGTGATGTTTCTTATGCCAACATTAAAAATGACAACATTGTCTATGATTCTGTTGACAAAGTTATAAAAATAAATGAAAACAAAACCATGGAAATCACTGAAACCATCGATTTAACCTTTGAGAAAAGTGGAATAAATGTTGGGCTTTCAAGAAATGTTTCTCGAGCAAATAAAATTACGCGTTTTGTCAATGGCAAAGAATATGTCACAAAGACAATCAATAAACTCAGTGATGTCACTGTTGAGTTTGATGGGGAAAAAGAATATTTCTTTATTGAAACATCCAATGATTATTTTTACATCAACACTGGTGCTGACTTCGATTTTAAAGAAGCTGGACAACACACCTATGTAATTAAATACACTTACGACATGGGGCATGATTTTATTGACGATTTTGACGATTTCACATTTGACATTATGGATTATGGTTTTAAAAGCACTGTAAAAAGTTTTTCGGCAACGATAATTTTGCCAAAAGATTTTACAGATGGCAAACAACTTTCCGACATTTTGACATTCCGAACAAACAATATGAGCGCACTTAGTTATGAAGCAGTAAATTTGCAAGTTGAAGGAAATGTTTTAAAATGTTCGTTTGGCACTTTAAAAGCGGGAAATGGTTTAACTATGCAGTTGTTGTTGCCAGAAGGATATTTTAACACACATTTTTCTCCAAGTGGATTTTACATTTTAATTCTTGTTTTAAGCATTATTTGCTTTCTTACAATTTTAATTATTGTCATAATCAATCTCACAAAACAAAAAGTTGTTGTAACACCAGAATTTTATCCACCAAAAGATTACAATGCACTTGAAGTTGCAAGGCTCTATCGTGGAAAAGTTATTTCAAAAGATTTTGCTTCACTGATTATTGAATGGGCGGCAAAAGGTTATGTTTCAATTAAAATGAAAAGCAAAAAAAATGTGTTGATTAAAAAACTTAAAGATATGCCACAGCCGGAATTTGAACAAGAAAAGTTAAGAAAAGAAAAATATTATTTCGATGCTTTGTTTGAAGATGGCGACATTTATGACACTTCTGACTATATGAATAAATACAATTCATCTGTTCGTATTGCTGTCAGTGAACTTTACAAAAACGGTTCAAGTAAAACAAAGAAAAAAGTTTTATTAAGGCTGGGCATAGGCGTTTTGGCATTGCTTCCTTTGTTGTTTTATTTGATTTGGTTTAACATTACTATTCAAAGTGCATTTCATTTTTTCTTAATGTTGCTTTTCCCAGTTATTGCCATAAACATCTTTGCTTATGTTCCTATGCCTTTATGGTTTAAAATCATTTGGTGTGGGGGATTTGGTGGAATTCCACTTGGATTTTTGTTTGTATCATGTGATTATTCATGTGACATTTTCCACTTAATTTATATTTGTATAGCCATTTTAATTATAGGAACTTTGATGGGTTTCGTCATCAAAATTTTCACAAAGGAAGAAGTGGAAACCAGAGGAAAAATTATTGGCTTTAAACAATTCCTTGTTACTTGCGAACTTAATAAGTTGGAAATGATGATTGCAGAAGACCCTGAATATTATTACAACATTTTGCCATATTGCTATGTGTTTGGCATTACAAAGAAAATGGAAGCAAAATTTAAAGCCTTGCATGTTGAAGAACCAAGTTATTGCCAAGGTGTAAGTGTTGCTGTTTTCTGTTCTGCTTTAAATCACTCTGTTCATGGAATGGGAGTTTCATCTTCATCAGGTGGTGGAAGCGGTGGCGGAGGAG
>CATKYT010000027.1 GCA_949841245.1 uncultured Eubacteriales bacterium
AACTTTTTCATGTGTCCTCCAATGTTATTATCTGCAACTTGTCAGATTTTTATATAATATATTATAAAATAAATAATAAACTAAAGTCAAATTTTGACAATAAATTTTAAAAAAATAAAAAAAACAATAAAATTAATAAAAAAATAATTATTAAATTATTAAAAACTATTTTTCGCACCTAAATTAGGGCAGTGTGGAAATATTAATAAAAATTAATTTAAAATTAAAAAAATATTAAATTATTAATAAAAAATACGAAAAAATTAATTATTTTTCGCATTTTTTTAATTATTTAAATTTAATTTATTTTTCATTATTTTTTTCTTTATATTTTTTCTGAGTAGAAAGTCCACCTCTTTTATGCTTTTCATTAAAGTTGAAATCTAAAATTTTTTGCACTTTATTATATAAACTTACATCAATTTTTCTTAATCTTTTTGACAAATCATTATGAACGGTGCTTTTACTCAGGTTAAAAACCTTGGCAGTGTGTCTGACTGTTTCATGTGTTTCTTGGACATATCTTGCCACTTGCATTGTCCTTTCTTTGATATATGCTTTCATAATTCCTCCCATAAATTTTTATATGAGAGAACTTGTCGCATTATGAAAAAATTTGTCGAAATAAAACAAAATATGTCTAAAACGGAAAATTATAAAGACAAAAAAATAAAACGGAATTTCCGTTTTATTTTTTACATTCTTCAATTAACGCAACAATTTGTCCGATTGTTTTAACTTGGCTGATTTTTTCATCTGGAATTGTAATTCCATATTCATCTTCCAATGTCATAAGCATTTCAATGATGTCTAATGAATCAGCACCTAAATCTTCCAAAATGTTTGATTCAGTTGAAATTGTTTTTGGGTCTAAATTAAGTTGTTCAGCAACCAATGCAATAACTTTATCTGTAATCATGTTCGTCAACCTCCATAAGAAAATATTATCATATTTACAGACAAAAAGCAAATGATTTAAACAATTTATTTGTTTTGCAAATCAAGGTAATTGTTTGGGTCAACTTCTTTGCCATTCAACAACATTGTAAAGTGCAAGTGTCCACCATCAGCAAGTTCGCTGACAGCAGTTGCAGCAGCAGTTCCAATCTTGTCACCTTTTTTAATTTTGTCGCCTTCACTTACATTTGTTTCTTCACTTAAAGAAGAATAAACACTGACAAAACCATTGTCATGGTTGACAGTAATTGTGCATCCTTCGCTTCCATCATTTTTTACAGAAGCCACAACTCCGTCATAGACAGAAAAGACATCTTGTTTTGTTGAAGTAAGGTCAAGAGCCAAATGAATTTCCCATCTTTTTAAAGTGCTGTTATATTGCAAACGATCTTCGGCAAAATCTTTTACAACGACAGCGTCTTCCATAGGTAAACCAAATTTCATAATACCGCCTGAAACATCTTCCGAAGGGTCATTGACATTTGTTGAAATTGATGTTACCGCAAATGCAACTGCAAGAACAATGCCTGCCACAAATACTCCGGCCACTGCAAGCGCTCCGTATCTTTTGAAAAATCTTTTGAATTTGTTTTCTTTTTTTATTTCCATAATACCTCCACACCTTGATATTTTCCAACTTTAAAAAAATTAAACATAAATACTGTAATTTTTGTTATTTTTCCTTTAAAACATTAAAAACCTGTTAAAATCATCGGAAAACCAACAATCAACTTATCTTGATATGTGGCAATCTGAACATTGATTTTTCTGCCATTTACAAATACACAGTCATCATAAAATGTTGTGTATGCATAGTAAACCAAAACATCGCCAACAGTTTCACTGTAAATAAAAGTTGCTTTTAAAGCATTTAAAACAGAATCTACATCTTCTGAATTTAAATAAAATTGAATTCCATCAATGTTTTCTTTTACATCTTCCAAACTTTTCTTTGCTGTTTCCAAAGAACAATAATTAAAGAATTTGTCACCGCAAGGAACGCTGTCAAAATCAGAGCTTTCATATTGATTGGCTGACACAAAACAAACCTTTTCCACGCCATCAAAATTAAAAAGTGGCAAAACTGTTGAATTAAAAAACAAAGTGGAAAGCAAACATAAGCCAATAATCGCAAATACAAACAACTTTTTCATTCATTAAATATTGACCAAATAAAAAAATATAAACAAAAAAAGACTTAAATTAAGTCTTTTTATAAAAATATTAAATATAAAAACAAACCACAAAGTGCAACAGAAACCACAAATCCACCCCAATAAATCACAGATTTTAAATTTTTTGCAGACTTTTCTTTTGAATTTTCGTCAATCGTAACACTTTCATTATTTTCTTGATTTAACTGATCTGAAACAACATTTGTTTGTTTCGTAGGTTGTTGAAAACCATTTTCAATTCGTGATGGAAAATCTTTTGGTGGCATTTGTTCACTTGGCTGGTTTGCCATATTTGAATTGCCACTTTCTGTGTTTGCCACAGAAACAGTCCTTTCATCAGGAAATTCTTTTCTTGGTGGCGGTGGTGGCGGCATATTGTTTCGCATTCCCGAAGGTGGCGGTGGCATAAATTTGTTTTCCATTTATACTCCTTTTGTTTTATGAATATATTTTAATACACAAAGCAAAAAAAGTCCAACGATTTTTTACTTTTCCACAACCCAAATGTTGTCAACATCTAAACTGGCGTCCAAAGTTTCAACAATAACCGATAAAACATACTTTTCTTGGCTTCTGAAATCAGAATCTTCTGGCATCACAATGAAGTTTGAAAAAGTCAATTTGCTTCCACCTTGCAAAACATCATCAAAATAATAATATCCATCCAATCCCCTTGCAAAGTGGTTTGTCGTAATAAAATCAAAGTTTCTTTCTTCCGACATGCCAAAAATTTGGGCTTTTACCCTTATTTTAAGGTTACTGTCAAGTTTGTCTGCTTTGATTTGAATTACATGCGGAATTTTCTCATTAGGCAGAAATGCACCATCAAAAGTAAAAGAAACCACTTCACATTGATTTGGCTTAACACTTATGACAACACTGTCACCAACTTTAAACTCTGCATTAGTGTTCGTGAATGCAATGCTGTAATAATATCCATTAAGCCCCAGCACAATGGAAACAATTAAAAGCACACTGACAAAAATTACGGCAAAAAGCCATGCTATATCCTTTTTATCCATAGCATTATTTTTGACTTTGAAAATGCATATTATTCTTTATTTTTAGAATTTTTTTGTTTAATGCGGCGCTTTGTTCTTTCGCGTCTGAAATTTTCAATCTGAATTTTTTTAAAATCTTGACTTTCTTTCTGCAAAGCAAGTTTTGCTTTTATCCAACGATATTTTTTATTTCCATATAATGTGTCATAAGACAAAATACCAATACCTTGAATTAAATAAAAATAATAAGAACAGAAACGCCATAAAAGAATTGCCCAGAATGTGTTACCACCCAAGTAAACTGAGAATAATGCTTGGAAAGTAATTTCATTCATACCTGTTCCACCAGGCAATGGAATAAAACTTGCAGACAAGTCAACAAGTGCCGTAAACACAAAGAATTCGCCGAATTTAGAGCCGTCAAAGCCCATAAACGCACAATAGATAAAGAAAGGAATGCAAAACAGTAAAATTGTTCTTGAAGAATGCAAAATAAGTTGATAAATGATTTCCAACTTAGATTTGCTGAAATCTTTCATGATGGCTTGATAATCTTCGATAAAAGCCATAACTTTGGCATAATGCTTGTCATAGTTTCTTAAAATGTGAAGTTTAACAAGTGCTTTAAGCCCCCATGAAACCATCTTTTGTCCAACAGTTTTGGAAAGGGACATAAACAAAATGAAGACAATTACAAATAACGCCAACAAAAACCCAATTACACTGAGTGTAGCAACAGCAATTCTTGTTTCATCTGAAATAAGTTGTGATGGATTAACAAAAGAAACAATCAAGCAGACAAAAGTGATGATAAGCCAAGAAATGTTTTGGAAAACCAATTTTGACATAGGAATGGAAAGAGAAGTAGACCCAGGAATATCTCTGCCAGTCAAATAGGCAACCATGAACGCTTGCCCACCCGAATTCATAGGCGTAACAGCGTCATAATATCTTAAAATGCCAGTTGATTTATATGATGAGCCCCATCTTGAACGCATGGTTTTGCGATAAATCATTCTATGCACTGTCAAAACATCTGCAAACATAATCAACGCCAAAAACAGCAAGCAAAGCAAAACATAAGAGAAGTTTAAGTCTGAAAATCTTAAAGGCGTGAAATCTTCGGAAGATAAGATGTTCCAAAGCAAAATTCCAACAACCAAAGCAATGTTAAATATAAAAAACACAACATTGGTTATTTTTTGTTTTTTGCCACCTGATTTTTTTACTTCTTTGTTGGCTTCTTCCAGCCTTACTTCAATTTTTTCACTTTGTTCTTCAGTTTGAAGTTGCTTTTCAATTTGTTCAAGTTTCTTTTCTTTGCGTTGTTTACGCTTTGAAACTAAGCGAGAAAAAAGATTATGTTGAGTTTCAACAGGCATCTCAACATTTGCCAAAAGTTCTTTGTTTTCTTGCTCTTTTTTCTTTGCCATATAAAGGCATTTTAACACGAAAAAACAACCCTTGTCAATTTAAACAAGAGTTGTTTTAAACTTTTTATGTCTATTTATAGATTTCTTTAAGATTATCAGTGTGAATTTTGATTCCTTCTTTTTCCACCAAAGTGTTCTTCAAATTGTCAATATCAGCATTTTGGAAGATATAGAAATTGTCACTGTTTAATGTTTCAAAAATTAAATCTAAATAAGTTTTTGTGTTAAAGATGTTTAATCTTGTGTTTGCCAAAGTCTTGATTGCTTCTTGCCCAAGTGTAAAGTTTGAACTTATGTTGTCAAACATGTTTACCATTTTTCCAGCATAGAAGAAGATGTATGCTCCGTCTTTGGTTACAACAAGTTCACTTAAATCACCAATTTGTGCCTTACCATTGTTGTAAAGTTTTTTAACTGCTTCTTGAGCTGTCGAATTTTCTTTAAAAGTTTCATTTAAAACTTCGCCAGCAGCATTGATGCCAAAAACTGCATTTCTGTCGACATTTTTGTAAGTGTCATCATCGTTATAGCGATAGAAATAATCTCTGAATGCTTTTGCTTTTGCGTAAGCAAGGTTTTGATTGATTTCTTTTAAAGTTTCCAAATCTTCAATGTCTTCATCTTCCAAAGTGGAATATTCTTGCATCAAAACAGCGTTTCCACTGATTGCTTTATAAAGATTTGAAGCACTTATTGTGTCATCAGTGACATTTCCAGTTTCAGAATCTCTGATTGCCACTTTATAGTTTCTTAAAATTTGTTCTTTTGTTGCTTTGTAAGTTTGTTCGTCAATAGAACCCTGAGCAAACTTATCTTCATTTAATTGATATTCTGTTGCAAGGTCTTGGATGTCACTTGATGGATTAATTTTAATGTAAGCAAGGTTAAAATAATCTGCAGGTTTATAGCCTTCTACATCTCCGTCTTGCAAAATATAATAAACATTTCCTGAATTGCTTAAAATTGCGCTTTCATAGCCAGCAGTGTCTTCTGCGACAACATAACTTGAATAACTTGCTCTTGCATTGTCTTGATAGTATTTCAAAACATTTGTTGCAGTTACACTTGTTAAGTCAGTTCCTTCTTGTGCGTTGTAAATTTGAGCATATTTTTGAACAATATAATTTTCTTTGATGATGTTGTAAACTCTGTCAAATTCAAATTTTAAAACTTCTTCATCATTCTTAAATTCAATGTATCCATAATTTTTCTTGATGGTTGAAACATATTTATTTACGGCATTTTTCCAGTGTTTAACAATTCCTGTTCCATCAAAATCAAGCACTTTCATAAATTCAGTATACATAAAGTTTTTAAACACTTGCACGCCATCAGAATTTGTCCATTCATAATCATAAACATGATTAAAAGTTTCATCCATCTTTTCTGCATAAGAATCTCTTATAAGTGGTGTTACTTCTTGTTTTTTAATCACATATTGTCCATTTTCTTTTTCAACATAAACATTTGGCTTGAATTCTTTAAACAAAGATTTAGGTGTTTCTTCATCATTATTTGTTTCGCCAGAATTTTCTTCACCTTTTTCTTCATTGTAATATGTTCTTAAATTGTTGTAAAGACTTGCAAAAGTTTGATCCCAAAGATAAGTTGTTTCACTGCCAAGAAGCATTGTTCTTTCTTCTTGTGAAGCACTTTGTGGAAGCGATTTATAATAATTTTCCACTTGCTTGCAAACAATTTTTCGATTTATAACGCTTTCCAAGGTAGTTTTTAACGCTTCATCTTCGCTGTAATCATAATCTTCCACATAATCAGAGCCATAACTGTTGTAAGCAGCAATTAAATCACGCTTTGTTATTTCTTGAGTTGTTCCATCTTTAAAATTTATGGTGACAATGATTGCTTCATAGAAAAGTTTTTCATTTTCCGTAACAAGAGAACAGCCTGTTAAAACAGACACACACATCATAA
>CATKYT010000028.1 GCA_949841245.1 uncultured Eubacteriales bacterium
TTGTTCCTGTTCTTTGTGGTTCTTCTTATAAAAATAAAGGTGTTCAAATGCTTTTGGATGCTATGGTTGAATTTCTTCCAAGCCCACTTGACATTGACCATATCGAAGGTGTAAACCCTGACACAGAAGAAACCGAAACAAGAGCACCAAGTGAAGATTCTCCATTTGCTGGACTTGCATTCAAAATTATGACAGACCCATTTGTTGGTCGTCTTGCCTTTTTCAGAGTTTACTCTGGAAAACTTGTTGCTGGCTCTTATGTTTACAACTCTAATAAGGGTGAAAAAGAAAGAGTTGGTCGTTTGATTCGTATGCACTCTAACCAAAGAGAAGAAATCAAAGAAGTTGGTGCAGGTGACATCGCTGCGATTGTTGGTCTTAAAGACACAATTACTGGCGAAACACTTTGTGACGAAAAAAATCCAATCGTTTTGGAAAGTATGGAATTCCCAGAACCAGTTATTAAGGTTGCTATTGAACCTAAAACAAAACTTATGCAAGAAAAAATGGTGCTTGCACTTATTAAACTTGCCGAAGAAGATCCTACTTTTAAAACATACACAGACCAAGAAACTGGTCAAACAATCATTGCTGGTATGGGCGAACTTCACCTTGAAATCATTGTTGACAGATTGCTTCGAGAATTCAAAGTTGAAGCAAATGTAGGTCAACCACAAGTTGCTTATAAAGAAACAATCAGAAAAGCAACTCGTGCAGAAGGTAAATTTGTTAGACAATCTGGTGGTAAAGGTCAATACGGTCACTGCGTAATTGAAATTGAACCACTTGAACCAGGTTCTGGTTATCAATTTGAAGACAAAACTGTTGGTGGTTCTATTCCTAAGGAATATATTCAACCAATCAACAATGGTATTCAAGAAGCAAGCAAAACTGGTGTTATTGCTGGTTATGAAACAGTTGACTTTAAGATTACTGTTCTTGATGGTTCTTACCACGAAGTTGACTCATCTGAAATGGCATTTAAAATTGCCGGATCTATGGCATTTAAAGATGGTGCTTTGAAAGCAAATCCTGTTCTTCTTGAACCTGTTATGAAAGTTCAAGTTGAAGTGCCAGATGATTATCTTGGAACAGTTATGGGGAACTTAACATCTCGCCGCGGAATTTTAACTGGAAACGAAACAAGACCAGGCGTGCAAGTTGTTAATGCCGAAGTTCCACTTGGAGAAATGTTTGGTTATGCAACTGACCTTCGTTCTCAAACACAAGGTCGTGGAACTTTCACAATGGAATTCTTGAAATATTCAGAAGTTCCTAAAAACATTGCTGAAAACATTGTTGGTCAGCGTAAAAAAGCCTAAACTTTCATAATTTAGGCGCTAAATTGAAAAATTTTTATGAAATTGTAAAAAATCATTTTGATATTTTATAAAACTATGCTAAAATATCACAGTAAAGCATTAAAAAAGGAGATTTAAAATAATGGCTACTGAAAAATTTGACAGAAGCAAACCACACGTAAACGTTGGAACTATTGGTCACGTTGACCATGGTAAAACAACTCTTACTGCTGCTATCACAATGTATTGCGCAGCAAAGGGTTACGCTCAAAAAATGAAATATGATGAAATCGATAAGGCTCCAGAAGAAAGAGCTAGAGGTATCACAATCAACACATCTCACGTTGAATATCAAACAGATAAACGTCACTATGCTCACGTTGACTGCCCAGGACACGCAGATTATGTTAAAAACATGATTACTGGTGCTGCTCAAATGGACGGCGCTATTCTTGTTGTTGCTGCAACAGATGGTCCTATGCCTCAAACAAGAGAACATATCTTGCTTGCAAGACAGGTTGGTGTTCCTTATATCTGTGTTTTCATGAACAAAACAGATCAAGTTGACGATCCTGAACTTTTGGACCTTGTAGAAATGGAAATCAGAGAATTGCTCTCTGAATATGGTTTCCCAGGAGATGAAACTCCAATCGTTAAAGGTTCTGCTCTTAAAGCATTGGAAGCAGGTCAAGCAGGAAATGCTGCTGACCCAGCATGTGCATGCATTCAAGAACTTTTGGATGTTTTGGACTCTTATATTCCTGAACCTGAAAGAGATATTGACAAACCTTTCCTTATGCCTGTTGAAGACGTTTTCACAATCACAGGTCGTGGAACAGTTGCTACTGGCAGAGTAGAAAGAGGTATCGTTCATGTTAACGATGTTGTTGAAATCGTAGGTCTTGGCGCTAAGAAACAAACAGTTGTAACTGGTGTTGAAATGTTTAGAAAACTTCTTGATGAAGGAAGAGCAGGGGACAATATTGGTGTTCTTCTTCGTGGTATTCAAAGAACTGAAATTGAAAAAGGACAAGTTCTTTGCAAACCAAGTTCAATTAAACCACACACAAAATTCACTGCTGAAGTTTATGTATTGAAGAAAGAAGAAGGCGGTCGTCACACTCCATTCTTCAATGGTTACAGACCACAATTCTATTTTAGAACAACAGACGTTACTGGAACAATTGAACTTGAACCAGGCGTTGAAATGGTTATGCCAGGCGACAACGTTAAGATGACAATTTCTCTTAACAAAGAAATCGCTATTGAACAAGGACTTCGTTTCGCTATCCGTGAAGGTGGCAGAACAGTTGGTTCTGGTGTTGTTTCTACAATCATCGAATAATAAAAATCAAAAAAAAGACTGCATTGCAGTCTTTTTTATTCAATAATATAGAATGTTTTGTTATTAAAAAATAAGCACTAGTAAAAGTGCTTATTTTTTATTTTTATATCTTAGTTATTGTCTCTGTCTCCCATACCTCCACGGCCATCATCAGTTGTTGGAGTTATATTTTCTTTAATGTCAACTCCATCCTTTTTTGCTATATCCAATGCAATATTACTTATTAGACCTTTTTCTAAATTTTTATCTGCAATATATTTATAAGTTTTATTTGCCTTTTCAAACATTTCTTGTTCAGTTTTACTTGTTAAGGCAGCATTTAAGCAAATATAAAATTTTGCATAAGTAAATACCAAGTATGAATTCATTTCAAGATAAGCGGCAGGTTGAATATATTTTTCAGGGTCATTAGGTGTAATATAAGGTAAAACTGCTTTTGCACATTGTTCTCTTAATTTTGGTGCTTTTGGTAAATATATAACTGCTTCTGCAATCTCTTTTTTTATTTCTCTTACTCTTTCACATCCTTGGATGGTATTTTCGCTTAAAAATTTAAGATTAGTTATTATATGATTAACATCATAACTATGCTTATTGTATGATTTTGAAATTCTTTTTCTTATTCCGTCCATTTCATATACTAATAATTTTATTTCTTCCAAAGTTTTCATAATTTCTCCCTTTTCTCTGAATTTACTTTAATTATACTCAGGGGGGGAGTTTGTCAAGGGGTTTTTGAAAAAATGTAATGTTTTTAGTTTCATTAAATGATTATAATAAAAAAAGACACAAAAATAGCGTCTTTTTTTTATGTTGAAATTCTTATTTATAGGCTTTACATATCTTTTAGGAAGGCTTTATAGAATAAGTAAGAATGATAGATGTCAAGTTTGGATGCAACTTCCCATGGGGCATGCATAGAAAGAAGTGGAATGCCAGCATCAATTACATTCATTCCATATTGGGCTAAGATGTAGGCGATTGTTCCACCACCGCCTTGGTCAACTTTTCCCATTTCGGTGAATTGATAGAAGATTTTGTTGTCGTCAAGCACTTTTCTCAGTTTTGCAATATATTCAGGAGAAGCATCATTTGCTCCGCTTTTGCCACGAGCACCTGTATATTTGTTGAATGAAATTCCACTTGAAAGAAAGGCATCTGTATCTATATTGTAAGCACCAGCCCAAGTTGGGTCAAAACCTGCTGTTACATCACTTGAAATCATATTTGAATTTGTAAGTGCACGTTTAAGTTTAAGTTCGTTGTAAGTTGTGCAGAGATTGATTATTTCTGCAACAGCATTTTCAAAGAAACGGCTTTTCATGCCAGTTGCTCCATAACTTCCAATTTCTTCTTTATCAACCAAAAGACAAACTGCTGTGCGTTTTGGGTTTTTACATTCCAAAATTGCTTGCAAAGAAGCATAAGCACAAGAACGGTCATCGTGACCATAACCAACAATCATAGAGCGATCAAGTCCCATATCTTTTGCTTTTCCAGCAGGCACAATTTCGATTTCAGCACTGATAAAATCATCAATTTCAACATTTTGCGCTTTAAGAATTTGTTTAATGTTGTTGATGCAGATTTCTTTATTTTCTTCTTTAAAGGCCATGTTGGCAATTATTACATCAAGTTGCTCGCCAGTTACTTCTTGATTTGTTTTATCTTTTTTCAAATGTGGGAGAAGGTCGGAGATATAGAAAACTGGGTCATCTTCTTTTTCGCCTATGTTGATTTTGATTATGCTTCCGTCTTTTTTTACAACTACTCCATGCATAGCGAGTGGCATTGTAATCCATTGATAAGTTTTTATTCCACCATAATAATGGGTATCTAAAAGACAGAATCCATTTTTTTCATAAAGCGGAGTTGCTTTTAAGTCAAGTCTTGGGCTGTCAATGTGAGCACCAATTATGTTCATGCCATTTTCGATGTCATCTGTTCCAATGACAAACATGGCAATTGTTTTATCCTTGTTGACTGAGTAAACACGGTCGCCTGCTTTCAGTTTAGTTTTGTTTTTAACCAAAGTTTCAAGATTTTTGAAGCCGTTTTTTTCTGCTAAAGCAACAGATGATGTAAGGCATTCGCGTTCTGTTTTATTTTCAGACAAAAATGTTTTATATTCATCACAAAATTTGAAAATAATTTTTTTGTCTGTTTCGTTGCATAAGCTCCATTTGTTTTTTGCTGGTGTTTTGTTTTCTGTTTTAGTTGTTGCCATTTTATCCCCCTTATATAGTTTCATTTTATAATAAATAAAAAATTGATGTCAATTAAATCAATAATCTATTTTCAATAATTATGTCAACTTTTTGTGTGTTTTAGAAAAAATTGTGATTTATTTTGAAATGAAAACGATTTGTGTTATTATATCTTTAAGGAAGGTATATTCTATGAGTTTTATGGATTATATTTATAGAGTGTTTGGTTTTGAAGGCGATGATGTTAAAGTTGTTAAAAAGAAAAACGCACCTGCAAAAAAAGCGACATATAATCTTAAAGTTAAACAAAAATTGCCAGATGAAATTGACGGCGTGAGAGTTTTTTATCCTGAATGTTTTGAAGATATTAAAGATCGTATTGAAATGCTTAAAAAGGGAACACCGTTTTTTATTGATTTTCGTGCTTGCACATCAAGTGAAAAAAATAAGATTTTGGATTATTATCATGGCGTAATTGACATCTTAGGTGCAAGTGAAGAAATTGTTGAAAAGAATTTGCATATTTTTTTGCCAAAGAACATGGAAATTGAAAGAGATTAAAAAACATAATTTTTGTTTTAATATATTAAATCAGGGTAGAGCATGAAAAAACAAACTTTAATTAAAATTATTGTAATGTGCAGTATTGTGGCTTCAATTTTGGTGCTGGATTTGGTGACCAAATATGTTTTTGATGCTTCACTTATTGGTGGAGAAGTTGTTTCTGTCATTCCTTATTTGTTTAATTTTAAACTTGTTCATAACATGGGTGCGGCGTGGGGGATGCTTGCAGGCAAGCAAGTGTTTTTAATTGCTGTTACCTTTGTTTTCTTTGCAATTTTTATTTATTATTATGTTAAAGAAAAAAACAAAACTTGGCTTTTGACTGTGGCATTCAGTTTTATTTTTGGTGGTTGTTTAGGAAATCTTTATGACAGAATTATTCTGGGTTTTGTAAGAGATTTCATTCAATTTGATTTCTGGCAAAGTTTCCCTATTTTTAACTTTGCTGACATTTTCTTGTGTGTTGGTGTGGTTTTGTTTGTCATTTATTTGATTGTTTATTTTGTTAAACTCAACAAAAACAACCAAAAAGAGAAAAATAAACCTGAAATTAAGGAAAAAGACGATGAAAACTGAGATTTTTAAAGTGGAAAACGACTGCTTTGGTTGTCGTTTAGATGTTTTTTTGCTTGAAAAATTCCCAGATTTTTCGCGTTCTCACATTAAAAATATGATTGAAAAAGGTTTTATAACCGTAGACGACAAAATTGTTAAGGCTGGTTTTGCATTAAAAACGGGAATGGTTATCAAAATTGAAATTGTGGAGCCTGAAAAAATTTCTACCGTTGCGGAAGATGTTGATTTTGAAATTGTCTATGAAGACAAAGATTTGGCAGTTATTAACAAACCGCAAGGGCTTGTCGTTCATCCTTGTTCATCCACAAAACATGGAACGCTTGTCAATGGTTTACTTGCAAAACTTAATGATTTAAGTGGTATAAATGGAATG
>CATKYT010000029.1 GCA_949841245.1 uncultured Eubacteriales bacterium
AAAGAAAACTGCCGAATGGTAATAGAGATATGGACCAAGACGGCAAAAACACAAAAAGAATATGAAATAATAGTTGAGAGAACTTGCTCAACTTTTTTGTTAATATGACGAGATAAAAAAGACTAGGAGTTCCTAGTCTAAATCAAGATTATCTATGTCAAAAAACTTCTTATAAAGTTTAAGTCTGTAAACTTCAGCCAAAAGACGGATAAGTTCAGAGATTGTTGGTTTGTCATCTATTGTATAGATAAGAAAAGTTAAGATTGTTTTTATTCCAGTTGACAAGAATAAAATAAAAGGATATAATAAATCCATACTAAAATGGTATTAATTTGAAGGAGAACAATGATTTATTTATACAATTCAGGAACAACCAAGATGGACAAGATTGTTTTGGAAGCAATGTTGCCATATTTTGAAGAAGAATATGGAAATGCATCCAGTTTACATTCTATTGGTCAGCATGCAAGAGAAGTTGTTGAAGAATCCAGAGCAGAAGTTGCGAAAGTAATCAATGCTTCAAGTGATGAAATTTATTTTACATCTGGTGGAAGTGAAAGTGATAATCAAGCGATTGTTTCAGTTGCAAGAATGGGGGAGATTAAAAATAAAAAACACATAATTGCTTCCAAAATCGAACATCATGCAGTGCTTCACACTTTGCAAAAATTGGAAAAGTCAGGTTTTGAAATAACTTATTTAGATGTCTATGAAAATGGCATTGTAAAAGTGGAAGATGTTAAAAATGCCATCAGAGATGACACTTGTTTGGTTTGTGTCATGTTTGCCAACAACGAAATAGGCACAATTCAACCTGTCAAAGAAATTGGGAAAGTTTGCAGAGACAAGAAAGTTATTTTTTTTACAGATGCAGTTCAAGCAGTTGGGCATATTCCTGTGGATGTGGTTGACATGAACATTGACATGTTAAGTATGTCTGCACATAAATTTCATGGGCCAAAGGGCGTGGGAGCCATTTATGTCAGACGCGGTGTTCCGCTTTTTAATTTAATTGAAGGTGGCACACAGGAAAGAAACAAGCGTGCAGGAACGGAAAATGTTGCAGGAATAGTTGGGCTTAAAGTGGCACTTATGGAAGCCGTTAAAAACATGGAAAACACTTGCAAACATGAAATAGAATTGCGTAATTTGCTTATAAGTGAATTATTGAAAATTCCACACAGCAGTTTAAATGGCGATGACAAGAAAAGATTGCCAAACAATGTTAACATCTGTTTTGAAGGCATTGAAGGGGAAAGTTTGTTGCTGCTTTTGGATGATGAAGGAATTTGTGCTTCTTCTGGAAGTGCTTGCACATCAGGTTCACTGGACCCTTCACATGTTTTACTTGCCATTGGAAGACCACATGAAGTGGCTCACGGGTCGCTTAGATTGACGCTTAGTAAATACAGCACAAAACAGGAAATTCTTGAAGTTATTGAGAAAGTGCCAAAAGTGGTGAAATATTTAAGAGATATGTCCCCAGTTTGGGATGAATTAGAAAAAGGAGAAAGAAAGCATGTTATATAGCGAAAAAGTTATGGATCATTTCAGACATCCAAGAAATGTTGGAGAAATGGAAGATGCTGATGGAATTGGAGAAGTTGGAAACGCAAAATGTGGTGACATTATGCGTATGTATATAAAGGTAAGTGACGGAATTATAACCGATGTCAAATTTAAGACTTATGGATGCGGAAGTGCCATTGCCACAAGTTCTATGGCAACAGAACTTATAAAAGGCAAGCCAATTGGTGAAGCATTAGAACTTACAAATAAGGCAGTCGTTGAAGCATTGGACGGACTTCCTGCTTATAAACTTCATTGCTCAGTTTTGGCAGAAGAAGCTGTTAAGGCTGCCGTTAAAGACTATTATGACAAAAACAACATTGAATATGACAAAGAAAAATATTGTTCAAACGACTGTCCATGTCATCATTAATCGATTTTTAAAATCAAATAAAACTAAAACGAGTTTAAAAATTAAACTTGTTTTTTTAAGCAACAATTTTGCAGTTTAAATAAATTTTGATATAATAATTGCATGAACATTATGTGGAATATGTGGCATGGTTGCCATAAATATAGCGAAGGTTGTGTAAATTGTTATGTCTATCGTGAAGATGCCATTTTTGAAAGAGATTCTAAATCTGTTTTTAAAACAAAATCTTTTTCTTTGCCTATTGCAAAAGACCGCAAAGGAAATTATAAAATTGCCAGCGGAACACTTATCATGATGTGCTTGACAAGTGATTTTTTATTGGAAGAAGCAGACCAATGGCGGTCTGAAATTTGGAAAATCATTAAACAGCGTTCGGATTGCAAATTTTTCTTTATAACTAAACGCATAAAAAGATTTATGCAATGCATTCCAGAAGATTGGGGCAGTGGATATGAAAATGTTGCTGTTGGACTTACTTGTGAAAATCAAAAGCGAGCAGATGAAAGAATGCCAATATTTAAAGAATTGCCAATCAAGCATAAAGTCATCATTTGTGCTCCGCTGTTGGAATATGTTGACCTTTCAAAATATTTAGATTCTTCCATAGAAGAAGTTTCTGTTGGTGGGGAATCTGGTAAAAATGCCAGAGCATGCAATTTTGACTGGGTTTTAAAGATAAGGCAAGATTGTTTGAATGCAAATGTTGGGTTTACTTACCATCAAACAGGCAGCAAACTTATCAAAAATGGCAAACTTTATTACATCAAGCGATCCTTGCAAAGAACACAAGCAAAGAAGGCAAAAATTGACACTTTTGTTACTGATAAGTATTAAAAATTTGCCTTAAAAACACAAAAAAAGCAAGGCATGGTTTTTGCGAATAGATATTTAAATTTCAAATTTTAAACATAAAGTTATAAATTTATAACATCAATATCAGTCGCATGCGACTTTTAAGACGCTGAAAGTTTTTGAAAAATTTTTTAAAGAATATTTACAAAAAAAACACAATATTTTGTGGAATTAATTTGACAATTCCACAATATATATTGTAAAATCGTAGTTGAGTAAAACTTACATGGAGGTTAAAAAATGCAAGTTATAAAAAGAGATGGCAGTTTCGTGGAATACGACCCTAAAAAAATTAAAATTGCCATTCAAAAGGCCAATGCAGAAGTTTTGAAGAAAGAACAGGCATCAGAAAGTGAAATTGATTCAATTTTAAATTACATTGAAAAATTGGGTAAGAAAAGACTTTTGGTTGAAGATATTCAAGACATTATTGAAGAAAAACTTATGGAATTTGGTCACTTTGATTTGTCAAAGAGATATATCATATATCGTTATACCAGAGCGCTTATCAGAAAAGCCAACACCACTGACCAATCTATTAAAGAATTGATTGATGGTGAAAGTGAATATTGGAACACAGAAAATTCCAATAAAAACGCCCGCATTGTGACTACACAAAGAGATTATCTTGCAGGCATCACAAGCACTGATATAACAAGAAGATTTTTGCTTCCAGATGACATAGTTAAGGCTCATGATGAAGGAATGATTCACTTTCATGATGCCGACTATTTTGCACAAAATGCACTTCATAACTGCGATTTGATCAATCTTGAAGATATGCTTCAAAATGGAACTAACATCAATGGCATTATGATTGAAAAACCACACAAATTTTTAACAGCAATGACAATTGCCACACAAATTATCACAGCCGTTACTTCCAGCCAATATGGCGGAGCAACAGTTACAATGGCGCATCTTGCTCCATTTGTAAGAGATTCTTACAACTTTTATATGAGAAGATATAAAAACAGAAAATTGCCACAAGAACAATGTGAGAAATTTGCGCGTGAAGACATGTTGAAAGAAATTAAAGATGGTGTGCAAACTTTCCAATATCAAGTTAATTCCATGACAACAACCAACGGTCAAGCACCATTTTTAAGTGTTTGTCTTTACCTTGGTGAAACAAAGGAATATAAAGAAGAACTTGCTCTTATCATTGAAGAAATTTTAAGACAAAGAATAGATGGCATGAAGAATGAAAAAGGTGTTTTCATAACACCAGCATTCCCAAAACTTTTGTATGTTTTGGAAGAAGACAATGCCAGTGAAGAAAGTCCTTATTGGTATCTAACAGAACTTGCTGCTCAATGCACTGCAAAGCGTATGGTTCCTGACTATATTTCAGAAAAAGTTATGAAAGCAACCAAGAAAAATGAACTTGGTGATGGTGATTGCTTTCCATGTATGGGTTGCCGTTCTTTCTTAACTCCTGACAGAGCAATCAGCAGTGGAAATGTGGCAAAAGCACGAAATTATGTGGAAGGAAAAGGCAAATATTATGGAAGGTTCAATCAAGGAGTTGTTACAATCAACTTGGTGGATGTTGCACTTTCATCAAAAGGTAACTTTGATGAATTTTGGAAGATTTTTGAAGAAAGATTGGAACTTTGCCACAGAGCATTGCAACTTCGTCATGAAAGACTTTCAAAAGCAACAAGTGATGTTGCACCAATTCTGTGGCAACATGGTGCACTCGCAAGACTTGATAAAGGTGAAAGCATTGAAAAACTTTTGCATGGTGGCTATTCCACAATTTCTCTTGGTTATGCTGGGCTTTATGAATGTGTTAAATATATGACAGGCAAAAGCCATACAGATCCAGAAGAAGGCAAACCATTTGGTTTAAAAGTTATGCAAAAACTCAACGACAAGTGCAATGAATGGAAACAAGCAGAAGATATTGATTACAGTGTATATGGAACACCTATTGAATCCACAACTTATAAATTTGCAAAATGTTTGAAAAAGCGTTTTGGCGAAGTTAAAGGAATTACTGACAGGGGTTATATTACAAACTCTTACCATGTTCCAGTGTTTGAAGAAATTGATGCTTTCTCTAAACTTAAACTTGAAAGTGATTTCCAAAAGTTGAGCCCAGGTGGAGCAGTTTCTTACATTGAAACGCCAAATCTTCAAAATAATTTGGAAGTTGTCATTCAAGTGATTAAATTCATCTATGAAAACATTATGTATGCAGAACTCAACACAAAATCTGATTATTGTCAAGAATGCGGATTTACTGGTGAGATGGTTATTGATGAAAATTATGAATGGTATTGCCCAAATTGTGGAAATCGTGACCATGACAAATTGAATGTTGCAAGAAGAACTTGTGGTTACATTGGCACAAATTTTTGGAACAAAGGAAGAACACAAGAAATTAAAGAAAGAGTTTTGCATATTGACAATAAAGACGACTAATAAAGGAAAACTTTAATGAGATATAACAAAATCAGAAAAATGGACATTTCAAATGGCCCAGGAGTGAGAGTGTCAATCTTTATGCAAGGTTGCACTTTCAACTGCAAAAATTGTTTCAATCCAGAAACTCATGACTTTGCAGGTGGAACAGAATTTACAGAAGAAACAATTAACCATGTTTTAAAACTTTGTGAAAACGATTATATTGAAGGTCTTTCAATTTTGGGTGGAGAACCTATGCATCCAAAAAACATTGAAGGAACAGGCAGACTTGCAAAAACATTTAAGCAAAAGTTTCCAAATAAAACGATATGGGTGTGGACAGGCTTTTTGTTTGAAAATCTGAAAAACTCAGAAGCAGTTAAATATATCGATGTTTTGGTGGATGGGCAATTTGTGGAAGAACTTCACAATCCACTTTTAAAATGGAAAGGGTCTTCAAACCAACGAGTAATTGATGTGCAAGAAACATTAACCAACGGAAAAGTTGTTGAAATAAAGGATTAGAGTAAAGGAGAAATAAATGCAAACAGCAAAAGTAAATATAAAAAAAATACGTAAAACTGCAAAATTGCCTACATATGGGACTGAATTGTCTGCTGGTGCAGATTTGTATGCAGCACTTGAAGAAGATGTAACTATTGCACCAGGAGAAACAAAATTTATCCCAACAGGTCTTTCAATTGAATTTCCAGAAGGTCTTGGAGGATTTATTTTTGCTCGTAGTGGTTTAAGTTGTAAACAAGGACTTGCACCTGCAAATAAAGTTGGTATTGTAGATGCTGATTATAGAGGTGAAGTTTCAGTTGCACTTTACAATCAATCAAATGAAATTAGAACTGTTCAAGATGGTGATAGAGTTGCACAAATTGTGTTTATGCCTTTTGTTAAAGGATTATTTAAAGAAGTAACAGAATTTGATAAAGAAGAAACTGAGCGTGGAGTTGGTGGATTTGGGCATACAGGAAAAAAATAAGAGTCTTATGACTCTTTTTTTATTTGAGAGTATTTACTCTTTATTTTCATTTTTCAAATAATATTTAATTTAATTAA
>CATKYT010000030.1 GCA_949841245.1 uncultured Eubacteriales bacterium
ACGAAAAAAAAGACTAAGGATTGAACTTAGTCTTTTTTGTTTTCTTTGAATAAACAGTGTTTTAGATTTTCGCAAGTTATCTAGCCTTATACTTATTCTTTGAAGTTATCTCTAACTTCGAATCCATAACTCGTTTAAAACGGGTCACGAATTCTCGACCATTCTCTTTAAAAGGAGGTGATCCAGCGGCACCTTCCGATACCGCTACCTTGTTATGACTTCACCCCAGTCGCTGGTTTTACCTTAGGCGGCTGCCCCCTTTGCAGGTTAGCTCACCGACTTTGGGTCCCCCCAACTCCCATGGCGTGACAGGCGGTGTGTACAAGACCCGGGAACGCATTCACCCCGACATTCTGATTCGGGATTACTAGCAACTTCATCTTCGTGTGGATGAGTTTCAATCCACAGTCTGAACTGAGACTATCTTTTCCAGGTTTGCTCCATGTTACCATTTCGCTTCTCTTTGTTATAGCCATTGTAGCACGCTTGTAGCCCAAGACGTAAGAGGCATGATGATTTGACGTCATCCCCACCTTCCTCCGTATTACCTACGGCAGTCCTTCTAGAGTCCTCTAACTGAATAGTAGTAACTAAAAGCAAGGGTTGCGCTCGTTGCGGGACTTAACCCAACATCTCACGACACGAGCTGACGACAACCATGCACCATCTGTGCTAGGTGAATATTTCTATCCTTTCATATATCTCTATATTATGCCCTAGCATGTCAAGTCTTGGTAAGGTTCTTCGCGTATCTTCGAATTAAACAACATGCTCCGCTGCTTGTGCGGGTCCCCGTCAATTCCTTTGAGTTTTAACCTTGCGGCCGTACTCCTCAGGCGGGATACTTATCGCGTTTGCTTCAACACGGAAGGAGTCGATACCTCCCACGTTTAGTATCCATCGTTTAGGGCGTGGACTACCAGGGTATCTAATCCTGTTTGCTCCCCACGCTTTCGAGCCTCAGTGTCAGTTGCAGTCCAGTAAACCGCCTTCGCCTCTGGTGTTCTTCCTAATATCTACGCATTTCACCGCTACACTAGAAATTCCATTTACCCCTCCTGCACTCTAGTCTACCAGTATTAAATGCAATTCCAGGGTTGAGCCCTGGGCTTTCACATTTAACTTAATAGACCACCTACGCTCCCTTTACGCCCAGTTATTCCGGACAACGCTCGCCACCTACGTATTACCGCGGCTGCTGGCACGTAGTTAGCCGTGGCTTTCTCCTGTGGTACCGTCATTTTTTTCTTTCCACAGATCAGAAGTTTACAATCCGAAAACCTTCTTCCTTCACGCGGCGTTGCTGGGTCAGAGTTGCCTCCATTGCCCAATATTCCTAACTGCTGCCTCCCGTAGGAGTCTGGTCCGTTCTCAATACCAGTGTGGCCGTTCACCCTCTCAGGTCGGCTATTCGTCGTCGCCTTGGTGGGCCGTTACCCTCACCAACTAGCTGATGAAACGCAAGCCCATCTATTACCGGATTTCTCCTTTCACCCCTGACCGATGTCGGTCTGTGGTCATATGCGGTATTAGCAGTCGTTTCCAACTGTTATCCCCCTGTAATAGCCAGATTGCTCACGCGTTACTCACCCGTCCGCCACTAACAAGTCGTCAGCACCAAAATTTCTCTCCGAAAAATTTTGGTGCTAACAACTTATCCGTTCGACTTGCATGTTTGAAGCACGCCGCCAGCGTTCGTCCTGAGCCAGGATCAAACTCTAATGTTAAACTTATTTAAAAACTTTCGTTTCTATTTAGGTTAAATTAGATTCGCATCTACACTAATGCTTTTTTTGATTTGGCTCGATAACTTACATTGACTTTGTTCGTAAAGTTGTTTAAATCTAAATTACACTATTTATTTGTCAAAGATCTCGCCCGACTCGTAGTCAAGCATTCTTATTCTACAATATTCGTTCATCCTTTGTCAACACTTTTTCAAAAGTTTTTTCTCTTTTTTCACTTTTTTTCTCTTTTTTCCTGCTATCTTTCGGTTGTTTACACTGCTTTTATGTAAAATGTTTCAATTTGAGTATAATTTTTCTCTTTAACAATAATCTTAACTTTCATTTCACAATCTTGAACATAAACAAAATTCACTTTTGTATCTTTAATTGTAAATTCCACATTTGGTGTGAAAGAGACTTCAAGATTTAAACTGTAATCGCCTTGAATTGCTTTAATATTTGAAATGTTTAAGGAAATGGAAATAATTGGCAAATCTAGTTTGGTCAAAACAATCACATCATCATAAATTTCATAATAACCATTTTCAAAAGTAATCTTAAACAATTTATCTTTACTGTCATCATTGTCAACATTAGGAGTATCTCCCTCAGACGGAACAAAAGGATTGTCAGAATAATTACCATTGCCAAAAATTAAATCTCTGACTACCAAATCATAAACAATAAAACTGACCAAACATAAAGCAACAGCGATCGATATTCCACTGAAAATAACTTTTAAACTTTTTCTTTTCATGATTTCTCCTTTGTACATCAAAACCTAGTTTATACATAGAGAAAGTCTTTGTCAAACGGAAAACAAATAGAAAATGTTTATTTCTGAAAATTTAATATTATTTGATGTCAAAATAGCGTCAAAATTAAGTCGCAAACAAAAAACGCATGTTTATTCAAACATGCGAAAAAATGTTTAACAGTTTTTAAATTGTGGATATTTTTTTGAAATTTCTTTAATGCAAAATTCAACGCTTTCATCCAAAGTCATATTAGTAGTATCCAAAATAATGGATGTAGGTGTAATTACAATTGCACCATGATCTCTGTGAACATCAGAATAATCTCTCTGTTTCAACTCTTTTAAAATTTCTTCAAAAGAAACATCATTTCCAAGCAATTTCTGTTGTTCAAATCTTCTTTTTGCCCTAACATTGTCATCGGCAGTGCAGAAAAATTTAAATTCAGCATCAGGAAGCACAACACTGCCAATATCTCGTCCTTCCATAACAATGTTGTTTGATTTTGCGAAATTTCTTTGCAACTTCAAAACTTTTTCTCTTATAAAAGAAAAACAGGCAATTTGCGAAGATAAGAAACTTATATGTTCTGTTCGTAAGTTTGCAGTGTGGTCAATTCCATTTACATAAACATGTTCTACACCGTCAATGAAATCAATTTTTACATCAATTTGATCGGCAAAATTTTTCACATATTTTTCATCTTTAACTTGTCCTTCATCACAACTCATATCAACATATGCACATGCAATGCCCCTGTAAACTGCACCAGTATCAAAGACTTTAAAACCTATTCTTTTTGCCAAACTTTTGGCAATAGTGCTTTTTCCACTGCAAACATAACCATCTATGGTTACATTAATAACTTTGTTTTTGTTCAAGACTTTTTGAATTAAGTCAAAACAAAATTCAATTGTTTCTTCTAAATTCATATCAGAATTATCAACAATAATGCTGTCATCAGCAGGTTTGAGTGGAGCAATTTCTCGATTGCTGTCGCGACTGTCACGCTCGTTCATATCTTTTATAACTTGTTTTAAAGAAGCCTTTTCCCCTTTTTCTTTCAATTGTTTCAATCTTCTTTCTGCTCTTATTTTTTCATCAGCAGTCAAGAAAATCTTAACATCAGCATGTTTCAAAACATTCGTTCCAATATCTCTGCCTTCCATTATACAGTTATTATTTTTTGCAAAACCTTTTGCAACATCCATATATTTTTCTCTTACATCTTTATAAGCAGAAATTATTGAAGCCAACTGGCTTATTCTTTCAGTTCTAAGAAAAGCAGTTACATCTTCGCCATTGACCAAAACATGTTGGTCATCTCCAATAAAAACAACTTCAACACTAACATTTTTCAAAAGTGTTTCAATTGTGCCATCTGTTACATCGCCTAAGCCAAGTTTATCATAGCCATAAGCATAACCTCTAAAAATTGCACCTGTGTTTAAAATTTTAAAGTCTTTAAGTTTCTTTGCCAATCCCAGCATAAGAGAAGTTTTACCACATCCCATATATCCATCAATTGCAATATTAAACATAATTTCCCCCTTAGGTTATTTTACTACAAACGACAAATTAAGCCAAACAAAATAATAAAATTTTTATTAAATAAAAAAAACAAATCTTATTAAGACTTGTTTTTGCAATTTCAAATTTATATAGAATTATTTTTTAGCCACCATAAGTTTTCCAATTGGGGTTAAAATTCCACACAAACAGCCACCTACAACAAAAATAATCCAACTTGGATGCCAAAGGTTTAATGTAAAACCCAATATCAAATAAACAATCACACAGACAATCATTATAATTCCACAAATACCATCCATATAAGGATTTTGCCCTTTTTCAAGTTTTTGAAGACGCTTTTCACGATTGAAAAAGTCAAAAATAATGCCAACAATTCCGCAACTTATCCCACAAATTGCTGGAATAATCCAATAAGGATGCCATAAATTGTAGACAGCACCTATAATAAGATAGGTAATCACACCACACATGACAATCAAGGCACAAACAGCACCACTAACTTTATCCAAAAAAGTTTCTTTTTCATCATCTGTTTCTTTTGAAAAAATATGTTCTTTAAAGTTCAGATGTTCTTTTTCATTCTTTTGTTCTTCATGTTCTGATTTATTGACACGCTTACCATTTAAAAGTTCATCAACTGTGACACCAAAAGTGTCTGCAATAGGCTTCAACATGCTTGTGTCTGGCAAAGACTCCCCTGTTTCCCATTTTGAAACCGCTTTGTTTGTCACGCCTAAAAGTCTGGCAATTTCTGCTTGTGTCATCCCTTTTTCTTTTCTTAAAGCACAAAAAAATTCGCCAAATTCATTCATAACAATTCTCCTTTTGTTTGATTATGAAATAATTATACACACAAAAACTTTAAATAACAATAGATTTAAATCTATTTTCACGAGATTTTGTCCATATACAAGAGAATTTGATTTGTTTGACTTGTTTTTAATTAGAATTTATAAAAAAATATGAAAAATTGAATTATATGTATAAATATGTTGAAAAAGCATCAATTTGCTTGTTTTTAATTTTTATTTAATTTAAAATAAAAATGGATGTTATGTAAATAATATATTACATAAAAAGCGGGGGGGGGAAAAAAAACAAATGAAAAGGAAAATTTTTAAATCATTTGCCATGGTTTTTGTATGTGCAACCTTGGCTCTTGGATGTGCCACTTTTGTTGGATGTGGAGATGACACAATTAAAGTGAATTCAATCACTTTAAATAAAAACACAATCACTTTAATGGAAAAAAATGCAGAACAACTTGTTGCAACTGTTGACCCAAACAACGCAAATGTGACATGGTCGACTGCCGACAGCACAAA
Organism: uncultured Eubacteriales bacterium; assembly: GCA_949841245.1. GTDB lineage: Bacteria > Bacillota > Clostridia > Christensenellales > UBA1242 > Caccovivens. The sequence continues at coordinate 5,341 of CATKYT010000030.1, forward strand.
AGTTATTGTAGACCAAACAGGAAAAGTCACAGCAATTTCAGCAAGTGAAACACCTGTTATAATCACCGCCAAAGCGGGAGATAAATCTGCTACATGTGCGGTTTTCGTTACAAAATTTGAACAAATTTTTGAAGACAATCCTTTCCTTTCTTTCAGTGCAGATGAATTGACAGAAGAAAAGGATCATGCTTACACAGAAGAAACAAATTTAAAAAACAACATGATTTTCATCACAGCACAAGAAGTGACTGATGAAGGAAAAGTTCAAAAAACACCAATTATCGGCGTTGAAGGAAGTAAAACTTTTGATGAAGACACAGACAAAAAGACATACACAAAATTCATCAAAACACAAGGTAAAGGTTCAAAAAATAACGCAAGCATAAAACTTGTGCTTGATAAAGGTGCAAAAATAATAATGCATTGCCGTAATGCCAGCAGCACTCTTACAGAAATGCCAGTAAGTTTCTTTAATTCAAACTATCAAAAAATTGAAGGACAAACATATAATGTAACAAATGACAAAAATGCAAGACCAACTT
>CATKYT010000031.1 GCA_949841245.1 uncultured Eubacteriales bacterium
GGGCTTTTGCCAGTGACTGTAAATAATGCCACAAGACTGTTTGATTATTTTCTCAAAAAAGACAAAACTTATGAAACTGTGTTTATTTTTGGATTTGAAACAGACACTCTTGACACATCTGGACAAGTTTTGAAAGAAAAAGAATGCAATGTAAAATTTGAAGATGTTGAAATTGCAATAAAGGAAATGATTGGCAAACAAGCACAGATGCCACCACTTTATTCTGCAAAAAAAGTTGGTGGAAAGGTGGCCTACAAAGAAGCAAGAAAGGGAAACTTGATTGAACTTCATGCAAAAGAAATTGAAATTTTTGATTTTAAAGTTTTGGAAAAACTTTCTGATAACACTTTTAAATTTGAAATTTCTTGTTCAAGTGGCACTTACATCAGAAGTGTATGTCGTGATTTAGCAGAAAAATTGTCGACTTATGGTAGTATGCAAAGCATACTACGCACAAGATGTGGTGCATTTTGCTTAAATGACGCATATACTATGCAACAGATTGAAAATTTGGATTTCAAACTTATTTCTTGTGAAACTTTGTTTGATTATGACAAAATTGTTGTAAGCGAAACAGAAAAAGAAAAACTTTTAAATGGTCAAATCTTAACAGTTACGAATAAAGATGGTGATTTTAAAGTATTTGCAAATGAAAAGTTTTTGGGGCTTGGCAAAGTAGAAAACAGAAAATTAAAACTTGGTTTAAGACTTTAAATAAGGAGAAAGAATGGAAAGAACTCTTTTTGGACCCGCAGGAAACAGTTTGTCATTTTATGATGAAAAATATAAAACAACTTTGGATACTCCACAATGGTTGGCAAAACAAGGAGCAGATAAGTTTGAAGGTGGGTTGGATATTTTTGAATACAGTTTTGGTCAAGGTTATCGCATGTCCAGAGAAACAGCAGAGAAATTTGGCAAAGAATTTAAAAAATATAATATAGAAATGTCTTTACATGCACCTTATTTCATCAATTTTGCCAATCCTGACCCTGTTATGTATGAAAAATCTCTTGGATACATTCGCACTGGCATTGGTTTTATGCACGCTTTTGATGCAAAACGAATGGTTTTTCATGCTGGTTCTTGTGGAAAAGATACAAGAGAGAATGCTTTGGCTCTTATGACACAAAGGTTTAAAGAATTTATGCCTGAGTTTGAAAATATGCTGAATGGTGACATGTTTATATGTCCTGAAACCATGGGGAAACATTTGCAAATAGGTACTTATAAAGAAATTATTGACCTTTGCACAATTTCAGAAAAACTTTTGCCTGCTTTCGATTTTGGTCATATAAATGCTTATACGCATGGAACATTGAAAACAAAAGAAGACTATCAAAAGATTTTTGATTATTGTTTTGAAAAATTGGGAGATTATCGGACAAGAAATGCACATGTTCACTTTTCAAAAATTCAATATGGAGAAAAAGGTGAAATAAGGCATTTAACATTTGATGACGAAATCTATGGCCCAGAATTTGAACCTTTGTGTGAATGCTTAATTGCAAACAATTTGAAATGTCACATAATTTGTGAAAGCAATGGAACTATGGCAGAAGACAGTGTAACTATGAAAAATTTGTATTTAAATAAACTTAAATAAATATGTTTTGTGTTATGAAAATTTTGCAACATTTGCTTGCAAAGTCTGTTCAAATATGTTATTATAATTTAAGTTAAAAATCAAAAATTATGTTTAAGGAGATATTATGGTATCAGCAGGTGATTTTAGAAACGGCACAACATTTGAAATGGATGGCAATGTTTACAGCATTGTGGAATTTCAACATGTTAAGCCTGGAAAAGGCTCTCCATTCGTAAGAGCAAAAATTAAAAATGTTATGACAGGTCAAGTTAGAGAAGATACATTCAACCCAACTGACAAATTTCAAGAAGCAGTTATTGAAAAGAAAGAAATGCTTTATCTTTACAATGATGGCGACCTTTATTATTTCATGGACAACGAAACTTATGAACAAATGCCACTTAATAAAGAAGTTGTTGCAAGTGCATTGAATTTCGTTACTGAAAACATGCCAACAACAATGTATATTTTTAAAGGTGTTCCTTTTGCTGTCTATCCACCAACATTTGTTGAATTGGAAGTTGTTGACACAGAACCTGGAATTCAAGGTGACACTTCAAAGGCTTCTAAGAAACCTGCTAAACTCGTAACAGGCTATGTAATCAATGTTCCACTTTTTGTAAACATTGGAGATTTAATTCGTGTAGACACAAGAGATGGCTCTTACATGGAAAAAGTTAAATAGATTTTTCAGTTTTAATTTGGGAAATTTTATAAAAAAAATCGCGACTTTAATCGTGATTTTTTTATTTTATTCTTCATGGTCTATGGCTCGCTTAATTTGTTTAAGCCAGCGAAAGATTGAACCGTCTTCAATCAATGCTTTTAAAAGTCCTGGTTTGTGTTTTTCAAGTTCCAACACATAAGCAATAAGGGTCATTACATAATCAAAAGATTGGTCAAGCATTTTAATTTTTTTAAGGTCTTCAAGATTGTCGCTTACTACAATAATTTGTTCTGGATTTTTAATTTCAAATTCTTTAAATTCATTTATGAAAGCGGTGACTTCATCATCATAAATTACATATGGGTCAATTTTGTTTACTTGCAATCTTTTGGGAATAAACCATGTTCCTGCTGTGGTTTTGTTCTCAAAAATTTTAAGATATTTCAATATTTTGTTGTAAACTTTGGCTTTGCGTTGTTCTTTCTTAAAACATGAATAACACATAGCACGATATTTTTCTTCATCACCAATGACAATTTCATTACCTTCAATTTCCATTATTCCGTCAATAAATCGTCCATTCATGGAAGCCTTACGACCGCAAAAACAATCTGACTTAATCTCTTGAATGCTGTCGCTTATTTCCAAAAGGCGTTTACTTCCTTCAAAGAGTTCGGTTTTAAAGTTGGTCATAAGTCCATAGGCATATACGCTGACTTCTTCTGAAATTTGTCTTAATTGTTCAATTTGAATTGTTGTGCAAAATTGTGTTTCGACAACAATGACAACATGAATTTTTTTGGTTTCTTTTGCTTTTTCATAAAATGAAAGCAAATTGTCATCTTTTTTAAAATCAATGCAAGGAGATGAAATTCCCATTTCTTCAACAATTCCATCTTTTCCATGTTTGATGTCAATGGCTGGTTTAAACACCAATGCATTCATTTTCTTTTGAGTGTAACTGTGACCAAACATCAAAGCGGTGGCAGTGAGATTAGAATTTACTGCGCCAAATCTGAAATGTAATTTTCCCATAACAATTCTCCTTTTAATCATTGTAACAAAATTTTAACTCAATGCAAAACAAACCATTCAAAAATTTAAAAATTTATAATTTGTTTTTCTTTTATTTGGAAAGAAAACAAATTTTAGTGTATAATCATGTTAGGAGAATTCTTTGAAAGACTTATCACTTATACGAAATTTTTGTATTATTGCACACATAGACCATGGAAAAAGCACATTGGCTGACAGATTAATTGAATCTACTGGCACTGTTTCCAAAAGAGATATGCAAAGTCAAATTTTGGACAGCATGGATTTGGAAAGGGAACGCGGAATTACAATTAAACTTGCACCTACTAGACTGGTCTATGAATTTGAAGGAAAAGAATATATTTTGAATTTAATCGACACGCCAGGGCATGTTGACTTTACCTATGAAGTATCTCGTTCGTTGGCTGCTTGTGAAGGAGCGATTTTGCTTGTGGATGCCACACAAGGCGTGGAAGCCCAAACTTTGGCAAACACTTATCTTGCTTTGGACAACAATTTGGAAACAATTCCTGTAATCAATAAGATTGATTTACCATCTGCTCGCGTGGATGATGTCAAACAAGAAATTGAAGAAGTAATTGGTTTCGAAGCAAGTGATTGTCCTTGTGTATCTGCGAAAGAAGGCATCAACATAGACCAAGTTTTAAAAGCAGTTATAAAAAACATTCCTGCTCCACAAGGTGATGAAAATAAACCGCTTAAATGTCTTATTTTTGACAGTCATTATGATAATTTTAAAGGGGCAATTTGTCTTATTCGAGTTTTTGATGGAAAAGTCAAAGCGGGTGATAAAATTTTGATGATGCAAACAGGCAAAATTTTTGAAGTTACGGA
>CATKYT010000032.1 GCA_949841245.1 uncultured Eubacteriales bacterium
CCAATTTCATAAGTTTGTTAAATTTGGCTTTTTAAGTTTAAATGCACAAAATATGGTGTATTATTTCTTGCATAATACACTATATTTTTGTTTCTGTAACAAAGTTACACAAAAAATTTGTGTGACGAAATAACAACATTTGCAACATAAGATGTCAAAACTCAACAAAATTTTTGTGTTATGATTTTATTTGAAAGGAGTGGTTATGCAAATAAAAAGTCGTGTTCATAAAGGAGTTTTGTATGTCCTTCTTTGTGGCGAACTTGACGAACATACAGCCTCTTACACAAGAATTACATTGGAAGAAATTTTTGACAAACCTGATTTTAAAAAGGTTATCATTGATTTGTCAGAATTGGATTTTATGGATTCCACAGGCATTGGAGTTTTGATTGGAAGATATAAAAAACTTAAAAGTAAGGACATTCCAATTTATATAACAAATCCGTCTGCTCATGCGGAAAAGATTTTCAAAATTACGGGGCTTTATGACATTATGCCAAAAATTGTTTAAGGAGAGATTATGAAATATTCAAATTTTATGGAAATTACTTTTAAAGCGTTGTCTGTTAATGAAGGGTTTGCAAGGGTTTGTGTTGCTTCTTTTTGCGTTCAACTCAATCCTTCTGTGGACGAAATTACAGACATTAAAACCGCTGTTTCAGAAGCAGTGACAAATTGTGTCGTTCACGCTTATCCAACATCAGTTAAGGGTGATGTAATTTTGCGTTGTGAACTTGAAGATGACACAGTCAGCATAACCATTACAGATAAAGGAGTGGGCATTAAAGATGTCATTAAGGCACGCGAACCTTTTTACACTTCTAAACCTTCTGCCGAACGCTCTGGAATGGGTTTTACTGTCATGGAAAGTTTTATGGACAATGTTCAAGTTGTCAGCAATTCTTTTGGAACAAGTGTGACAATGACTAAGAAAATTTCTTCTGGTCTGTCTGCTGTGGTGGGTTAATGCTTGGGCAAGAAGAAACTCTTGAACTGATTAAAAAAGCACAAAGCGGTGATGAACAGGCAAAAGAAACTCTTATTAATGAAAACTCTCCACTTATCAAAAGTGTCATAAGATGGTTTAAAGATAAGGGTGTGGAAAATGATGATTTATATCAACTTGGTTGCATGGGATTTTTAAAGGCAATCAACAACTTTGATTGTTCGTTTAATGTCAAGTTTTCCACCTATGTTGTGCCTATGGTAATCGGCGAAATTAAGCGCTTTATGCGTGACGATGGTGCTGTCAAAGTTTCAAGAGCGATTAAGGGCTTAAATTTAAAAATCAACAAGTTTGTTGATGCTTTTCTTATGGAAAATGGTCGCAGTGCCACAATCAGTGAAATTGCTTCTCATTTTAAGATAAGCGAACAAGAAGTTGTCATGGCAATGGATTCTGCCAAGATGCCTGTTTCACTTTACACGCCTTTTGAAGATGGGGAAGAAGATGGTTTGACAATTATTGACAGACTTGACACAGAGCAGACTGATGACTTTGTTGATAAATTTGCTTTAAAACAGATTATTGATAAACTTGAAGAAAGAGATAAAAAGATTATTTTGCTTAGATATTTTTATGACAAAACACAAAGTGAGATTGCCAAAAGATTGGGAGTTTCGCAAGTTCAAGTTTCAAGATTGGAAAACAAAATTTTGGAAAACTTGAGAAAAAAATTGGAAAACTGAAAAAAGTTTTGCTTATATTTTGTATTTTCTTTTTTTTGTGTTATATTTTTATTATGGAAAAAGACATAAATAAAAGATTGAAGATTATTATTGACTCAGATGTGGCAAATGAAATTGATGACCAATTTGCCATTGCCTATGCTTTTTCAAGGCAAGACTTTTTTGAAATAATGGCTGTAACAATTGCACCATTCAGTGTAAGTTGGCAAAACACGCTTTCGTATAAGGATAGTTTAATAGACAGCCGTAACGAACTTTACAGATTATTTCGTTATCTTGGTGTGAAACACACGCAGGAAAAGCCTTTGGCTTTCATGGGTTGTGAAGGCTTTTTAAGCAGTGGTTACAACAAAACTAACCCTGCTGTTGAAAGAATTATCGAACTTGCCAAGAAAAATAAATCAATTACGATTGTTTGTTTGGGAACACTTACCAACATTGCCATGGCACTTAGAGTTGAACCAAAAATTGCTTCCAAAATAAAGGTTGTTTGGCTTGGAACAGACAATCTTGTGCTTGATGAATTTAAGGATGCAAATTACAGAAAAGATGTTAAAGCTTTCAGTGAAGTTGTTCAAAGCGAAATTGATTTAACAATTTTTCCTTCTTATCTTGCAAGAACTTTTGTTACTTCAACACACGAATTTTCAAAAAACATTAAGGGAACTCAGATTGCTAAATATTTATACTCTCTTTTGACAAGATTTATTTTTATTAAGGAAGGTTTGGGAATTAAAACTATTCATGACATAGGTCCTGTGGCTTATCTTTTAAACAAAAAAGATTTCATTGTAAAGAAAATTCCTGCTTCATATATTGTGAAAAATAAAAACATTAAAATTGCCGAAGACAGAAAAATAAATTACATTGCAACTTTGCCAAAAAATTCTGCTGTTTGGATTGATTTTTTAAAGGCGATTAATTCAAACAGAACTGCTTACATAAAACCACAAGTTTGGTTTACATCTGACACACATTTTAATTGTGAAAGCAAAATAACTCGTCATCAGGTACCTTTTGAAAGTGTTGAAGAAATGAACAATGAACTTATCAAACGCTGGAACAGTGTTGTGGCGCCAAATGATATTGTTTATCACTTAGGGGACTTTGGAGATTTAGATTCCAGTTTAAAACAATATGAAATTGTCAGGAAATTAAATGGTAAAGTGATTTTGATTTGTGGAAATTATGAAGAAACCATTTTCAAGCGTAATTTTGACCAATTTAAGGAAAAACTTTTAAATTTGGGTTTTGCTGATGTCATTAGAGGCGGAATTTATCTTGATGAAAAGGTTCTTGGGCAAAAAATTTACCTTACTCATAAGCCGACAAACCATGCAAAAGATTGCATATCTTTGTTTGGTCATGTTCATACACTAAGTTTGGTTAAAAAGTTTGGTTTTAATGTTGCAAGTCCTTATCATTATTTTACACCTATTGAAGCTAAAACGGTTAGAAGATATGTTGATTTTGTAAAACATTATGCCGATGAAGATGTTTTTACTGAGAATTAGTGGATTAAGTATTGTTAAAATCATGCAAATCTTGATGAAAATTGTTAACTTCTTTCAGATTTTAACAATTTTTTTTCATTTTTTCTTGACATTTTTTTTATTTTATCATAAAATAGATAAGCAAGCATGTTTTCGGGGTGTGGCTCAGTTGGTAGAGCGCGCGGTTTGGGACCGTGAGGTCGGGGGTTCGAGACCCTCCACCCCGACCAGCAGAATTGTCTGCTTTTGCAAATCGGGCCTTTAGCTCAGTTGGTTAGAGCGACCGGCTCATAACCGGTTGGTCCGCGGTTCGAGTCCGTGAAGGCCCACCAAATTTAAAAATTTTGGTGAAATGTTTGCAAAATTTATTTTAATATGCTAGAATAATGCATGTTGGACGACTTGGCTCGGTAGTTCAGTTGGTTAGAACGCCAGCCTGTCACGCTGGAGGTCGTGGGTTCGAGCCCCATCCGAGTCGCCATTTGCCCCGATAGCTCAGTCGGTAGAGCAAGGGACTGAAAATCCCTGTGTCGATGGTTCGATTCCATCTTGGGGCACCAAACAAAAAACTGCATATTTGCATATTTAATCC
>CATKYT010000033.1 GCA_949841245.1 uncultured Eubacteriales bacterium
GTGTAGATGTAAGGTCAATTGAAAGAGACATACGAAATGCAATAGACAACACAAGTGAAAATAAGAGTTTCCGCACACTCAACGAGTTGTTTGGCATGAAGTTGTTTAAATTGGACGACAAACCTACAGCGACGGAGTTAATAAAATTAATGGTAGAATTTTATAAACTGGGGCTGTATAAAAAGGTGTTCAAAGATTGAAAATAAAACACAAATTTGCAAATTTGTTCATCTCACTTACAGTGAGATTTTTTATTATAATTTAAAAAAATTTCTCAAAAACATTAAATTTATGTTAGAATATGTTTAAAAAGGAGAATCCTATGAACAAAAAATTGTTAAATCGAGAAAAATTGGAAGAAATTGGAAGAATGTTTTTGGAAGCCGTAGATGAAAATCCAGACCGCGAAGGATTGAAAGAAACACCTAAACGGTTTGCTAAGTATTGGATGGAACTTTTGGAAGGTCAAAAATACACCAACAAAGAAATTGCCAAAATGTTTGACAAATGTTTTTCATTAAATAATGAAGAAGAATGTGACACGCTTAAACGAGATTTGGTTGTAGAAAGTAACATTCATATTTTCAGTCATTGTGAGCATCACCTTGCACTTATGTATGACATGAAAGTCGCGGTTGCTTACATTCCAAACGACAGAATAATTGGACTTTCCAAAATAGCACGAATTGCCGAAATGGTTGGAAAGCGTTTGCAACTTCAAGAACGCATAGGCTCTGACATTAATGAAATTATGCAAATAATTTTACACACAAAAAATGTTGCTGTGGTGATTGAAGGCAAACATGGATGTATGACTGCTCGTGGAATCAAAGCAAGAGAAGCCGTAACAAAAACGTCATCACTTTCTGGCGTTTTCCAAACAGATTCGAAACTCAGACAAGAAATGTTGTCACTTATATAATTCATAATTAAAAAGAAAAAAGCGTTTTGAAACGCTTTTTATTATTCTTTAAATTCTTCCACATGTGTGTTTTCAAAAACTTCAAATCGAAAATCTAGTCCATTTTCAGTTTTTGATTCTGTTGAAGAAATTTTTTTCCAATTTGAAAGTTCTTCGATGTTTGTCACAAAAGCGTCTGCATCTTCAACAACCTTGTCAATTTTTGTTATATATGCTTTATGGCAATATTTTGCAAGTTGATTATATATGCTTGCCCCACCACAAACAAAAACATCATCTGGTTGGAATTGTTTAATTTTTTCAAACAACTCTTTAAGATTAAACACAACAATTGCACCATTTGCCTTAAAATTTTTATCCAGCGTTAATACTATGTTCGTTCTGTTTGGAAGTGGTCTTTTAGGTAAAGAAAGATATGTTCTGTCACCCATTATGACAACTTTTCCTGTGGTTTTTTCTTTAAAATATTTCAAATCGGATGGCAAATGAAACAACAACTGGTTTTTTCTGCCTATGGCATAATTTTTTGTAACTGCAACAATAAAATTCATAACTTCACCTTTCTTAATTAAAATTTTTATAAAGAATTAACTTTTGTCTTTTAAAAGACAATTCTTTATAATTCGATAAGACTTTTCTTCTTCAGATATGTTTGGGAAAAATTTTCGTTCGTAAACAATCAAAAGTAAAACAACCAATGATGCCATGCAAATCATAACCACCAAGAAAACTTTAAACGCAATTAAACTTTGCCAAATTCCCAACAGCATCATAAGAGCATAACTTATAACTCTTGCAGCGTTAAACATGAACTCCATAAAAGTTTGATGTTCTGTTATTCCACCATAAAGTCCACTTTCTTTAAGATTGGTGTTTCTGTGAACATCAAAAATGGTTCTGTAAATAATCCAACCTGCAGAATTGCCTAAGTTATATAAAATTAAAGTATAAACGCTTGGCATAACAGCAAATAACACTGCAAATATGACAGGAATTAAAGCCACAAAAAACAAAAATACTTGTCTTTTGCCAACCTTAGTAAACTTGTTGACAATCAAAATGGTTAAAATTGAAACTCCAGCAAAAATGCTTGTGAAAATTCCAAGACTGATATTTGAACCAAACTCCATCATAATGCAAACATTTACAAGTGTGGTTATGATTGTCGTAAATCCATAAATAAAGGAAATCCAATAAATCATTTTCATCTTTTTGAAAACGATTTCATTTTGTTTTAAGTCTTTGAAATATTGTTTTAAACTGAAAAAACTGTTTTGTGGTTTTTTAGAGCGAACCCCAAATGAAACACCTAATTGAATTAAACATAAAACAAAAACATAAATGGCAACCTGAGCAAAAGTTGAAACTTCAATTAAAGCACCAAGCACAATTGGGAAGATGACATCAACAAGTTTTCCCACAACATTTCCAAACACCATATAAGATTTCATGCTTTTGCGACTGACCATTTCTTGTGTAATTGTGTTGTAAGCAGAATAATAGACGCCTTCTGAAAAACCGTTTAAAAAACCTGCAAGTAAAATAAGTTTCGAAATGTCATGTCCATAAAAAATTGCAAACACAACTAAAAGTGTTCTAAGCACAAGCCCTGCACGATAAATCCATACACGATTTGACTTATCCACCAAATAAGCCGTAAAATAATAGACAATTGGAACAGTCATGTAAGTGGCTATTTCATAAAGACCAACATTAAATATGTATTGATAGATATTTCCTGAAAAACTGAAAATATAAGCAACCAAGAAAGTTGAAAGAAATAATTTTACAACTGCCGCCAATTTATGGTCAATGAAAAGGCAGACACTGGAACATGTGTCTTTCTTGCTTGTTTTAATGTTGTATTGAAAAGCCATTTAATTCCTCACTTTAAATAGTTTCTTATGTAAAAATTATAAGTCATTATTACGAATTTTATTTTATCATATCCCTTTTGCGATTACAAGAAATTTTTATATTATTTAAAATTTTTATAAAATAATTTTGTAAAATATAGTAATTTTATTTGTGTTTTTGTGCCTTTTGTGTTATAATTTTTTAGTTTTCGAAAGCAATCTCTTTTAGGAGTTTTGTATATGTCTGAATCTAGAAAAATTGAATTGGTCACTAAGTTGACCATGCTTAAAATCGGCTTCAAATCTGATCAAGATGGTTTTGACTATCTTTGTTTCGCCGTGCAACATGTCTTGAAAAATAACCTTTTTCTTTTTCAATTACATAAAGGTCTTTATCAAGAAATCTCTAAACATTTCGATGTCAAATCTTTGGATGTTGAAAGGGCTATTCGCCACGCCGTCAACACCACTTCGGAATGTGTGTCTTTTGATGGAATAAATGAATTGTTTGGTTTTCTTATCTATACCATAGATGACAAACCAACAATCTCCGAACTCATTCGTCTTTTGGCCGAAGTTTACAGACTTAAACTTTATAAGAAGTTTTTTGACATAGATAATCTTGATTTAGACTAGGAACACCTAGTCTTTTTTATCTCGTCATATTAACAAAAAAGTTGAGCAAGTTCTCTCAACTATTATTTCATATTCTTTTTGTGTTTTTGCCGTCTTGGTCCATATCTCTATTACCATTCGGCAGTTTTCTTT
>CATKYT010000034.1 GCA_949841245.1 uncultured Eubacteriales bacterium
GTGTAGATGTAAGGTCAATTGAAAGAGACATACGAAATGCAATAGACAACACAAGTGAAAATAAGAGTTTCCGCACACTCAACGAGTTGTTTGGCATGAAGTTGTTTAAATTGGACGACAAACCTACGGCGACAGAGTTAATAAAATTGATGGTAGAATTTTATAAACTGGGGCTGTATAAAAAGGTGTTCAAAGATTGAAAATAAAACACAAATTTGCAAATTTGTTCATCTCACTTACAGTGAGATTTTTTTATTTAAAGTAAAAATAAAGAAAAAATAAATAAATATTGTTGAAATTAGGCGTATTTTCTTTATTTTTTTAAGTAATTTGTGCTATTATCAATATATAAAGGAAAAGTTATGGGAAAAATTATTGCTTTTGCCAACCAAAAAGGTGGCGTTGGAAAAACTACGACTTGCATAAATGTTGCAACATATATGGCTTTGATGGACAAGAAAGTTTTGATTCTTGATCTTGACCCACAAGGCAACGCTACAAGTGCTGTCGGAATTAATAAAACAAAAGATTTAAAAACTATTTATGACCTTATTGATGGTGCAAGTGTGTATAATGAAGTTATTCAAAACACAATTGTGAATAATCTTTCAATCATACCTTCAACTGTGGATTTGGCTGGTGCAGAAGTGGAACTCATACAAATTCCACAGCGCGAAAAAGTTATAAAGAAAATTTTGGATGAAATTAAAGTCGATTATGATTTTATTCTCATAGACTGCCCACCTTCGCTTGGTTTAATTACCGTAAATGCCTTGACAGCATCTGATAGTGTTATCATTCCAATTCAATGTGAATTTTTTGCATTGGAAGGTTTGACTCAGTTGATGAATACCATTCGTTTGATTAAGTTCCACTTAAACCCAAGTCTTGACATAGAAGGTGTTGTCATGACAATGAAAGATAAAAGATATAACTTAACAACTCAGGTAAGCAACGAAATCATTAAATTCTTTAACAAAAAAGTATATCTTACCACAATTCCTAGAAACATTAGATTGGCTGAAGCCCCAAGTCATGGTTTGCCTGTTGCTCTTTATGATGCTAATTCTCGTGGTGCAGAAGCATATTTAAGTTTGGCAGAAGAAATTTTGAAGCGCGCAGGTGTTCATTTCACAAAAATTTCTAAGTTAAAAAAGATTAAATTTAAAGGAGAAAGAGATGAATAATAAAGGTTTAGGTCGTGGACTTGAAGCACTTTTTGGTGCGATGGAAGAAACAAATAATTATAAAAACATAACCAGCAATAAATCTGAAAATGGTGTTTTGGAAGTGGAAATTGACAAAGTTTTTCCAAACCCAAATCAGCCAAGAAAAAACTTTGATGAAGATGCTTTGAAAGAACTTGCTTCATCAATTAAAGTCCATGGAATTGTTCAACCTATTGTTGTAAACAAAACAACAGATGGCAGATTTATGATTATTGCTGGAGAAAGAAGATGGAGAGCCGCTAAACTTTGTGGGCTTGCAACTGTTCCAACTATTGTTAAAAATTACACAGATAAGCAAGTTAAAGAAATAAGTATCATTGAAAACTTACAAAGAGAAGACTTAAACCCTATTGAAGCAGGTCGTGCAATTAAACAACTTATGGATGAGTATGGCTTAACACAAGAAACTGTTGCTGAAAGAATCGGTAAAAGCCGTTCCAATATCGCAAATACATTGCGCTTGCTTTCACTTTATCCAGATGTAATTAAAATGGTGGAAAATGGCAAGTTATCAGCAGGTCATGCAAGATGTTTGGTTGTTATTGAAGACCAAACAGAACAAATCAGACTTGCTAATTCTGCTGTGTCTAAAAACCTTAGTGTTAGAGATTTAGAAAAGGCAGTAAAGAATTATACAAATCCAACTAAGAAAGTCGTTATCAAAGACGAGCAATCATTGGAACTTAAAGAATTGATAGTTCAAATGCAAAAAACTTTTGCCACAAAAGTTTCAGCAATAGGAAATGATAATAAAGGAAGAATTTATATAGATTATTATTCAAGAGATGATTTAGATAGAATTGCCGAATTATTGGAACTTTTAAACAAAAAAGAAATGACGCTTGAAGATTTACAGAATTATAATAGAAGAAATAAGAATTAAAAATGTTTCACGTGAAACATTTTTTCTTTTTTAACAACGGAAAATAAAAGTTTAAATGTTTCACGTGAAACAATATTTTTAAATTTAAGTTTCTTGAATTGTTTGACTTTCGACATCGCTTGCAGGTATAATATGTTTAGAACTTTTATAGGAGGGAAATATGAAAAGTTTACAAGGAACAAAAACAGAAAAAAACTTAATGGATGCTTTTGCAGGGGAAAGTCAAGCAAGAAATAAGTATACTTATTTTGCTTCACAAGCAAAGAAAGATGGATATGAACAAATTGCTGAAATCTTTTCAATAACAGCAGGAAATGAAATGGAACATGCCAAACTTTGGTTTAAAGAATTGCATGGTGGTAAAGTTCCAACAACTCTTGAAAATCTTATCGATGCTGCTGCTGGAGAACATGGTGAATGGACAGACATGTATAAGAGAATGGCAGATGAAGCAAGAGAAGAAGGTTTTGAAGCCATTGCAAGAAAATTTGAAGGTGTGGCTGAAATCGAAAAAAGACATGAAGAAAGATATAACAGAATTGCTGAACTTGTTAAAGAAGGCAAAGTGTTTAAAAAATCTGAAAAGAAAATGTGGATTTGCAGAAATTGTGGACATATTCATGTTGGAGAAAATGCTCCAGAAGCATGCCCAGTATGTGCTCATCCAAAAGCATATTTCGAAGTTTTTAATGAAGAATTTTAATTATTAAATAATAACTAATAATTCATTATTTTCGAATAAAATTGAAACGACAATATTTTTATAAATAAGTGAAGCAAAATATTGACAAGGCAAACAAAATTGTGTTAAGATAAAGACGCAGAAGATTTTGTTTGCCAAAAATGGAGAAGTACTCAAGAGGTCGAAGAGGACGCCCTGCTAAGGCGTTAGGTCGGGAAACTGGCGCGAGGGTTCAAATCCCTCCTTCTCCGCCAAGCAATGTCAAATACGAACACCAAACACAAAAGGTATATTATGTATTTGTTGACGGATTATTTGGCATAGTAATTTATAGAAAAAACACCGATAAATAATGCGGTGTTTTTTATGCGAAGTTTACGGCGCGACAATCAATTCGTCGTCACGCTTTGACACAGGTATTGCTAAAACACAATTACCATTATTTAGATTAAACCCCGCTATGATACAAGCAAACAGGACGGGTGCAGGTCGTC
>CATKYT010000035.1 GCA_949841245.1 uncultured Eubacteriales bacterium
CAGCACCTTCCAAATCAAGTGTGCCTAAATGCCCACATTTTTTTGCGCCTAAAACGCGTTTAACAACATTTACAACATGATTTGAAGAAATCCCAACAGGCTTATTGACCAAAACAATTCCGCTTTCATTAAAACTATTTTTCATCAACAATCTTTTTACCCCAAATCTTTACAAACTTTTCAATTTCTTTCTTTTTAAATTTCTTATCAAAAGCCGAAGCAAGTTTATGCCCACCACCGCCATTTGCACCCGAACAAATAACAGTATTGAAGCCATTGACCGAACGCATGCTGACTCTGTAATTGTTTTTGGAAAACTCCATAAACAAAAATGAAACTTTGACATCTTTCATATTTTTCATCTCATCAACGCAAAATTTAACATCTTCATGGTCTAAATTCAACTTCTTAAATGAGTTTAAATCAAAAACTGTATAAGCAACTTGCCCTTTTTCCAAAACTTTTACATTCTTCACAAAATATTGATATGCTCTTAAATGTTTTCCACTTAACGAACGATACATCACATCATAAACAAATTCTATGTTGGCTTGGCATTCATATAATGTTTTTGCCACATCAAACACTTGTGGAGTAAGATTTGAATTTAAAAATCTGTTTGTGTCACCAATCAGACCAACATAAAGATATGTAGCCATCTTTGGTGTAATTTCAAGTTTATTTTCCAACATTAAAAGTGTAAGCATTTCGCAAATAGAAGAAAGATGTGGCATGTTAAGCATTTGCTTGCTTGCCAAGCATTGTTTTTCTTCTTCTGTAACTTCATGATGGTCAATAACTATTATTTTCTTTGCTTTTCCAACTTCTTCAATAAAGATTGGAGCAAGTCGTCTGATGCAATGAGCGTCCATAATTATAACTAAATCAAAATCTTTTGCTTTGAAATCAGTTTTCACTTCATTCAAAGGAAAAAGATAATCCAAGTTATTTTCAGAATTTCTTTGAGCAAATATTGTGGCATTTATGCCGAGATTTTGACAAATTTCACGCATACCAAACATTGAGCCATAAGCATCAGGGTCAGGGTTTTTATGGGCAAATAAAGCAACATTTTTAGCATTTTTAATATACTTAACAATATCCTTATTTGTCATCTTCATTCTCCTCTTTTGGTATGTTTAAATTTCTTAAAATTTCTTCCACTCTCATGGCATTTTCTGCACTTTTATCAACAACAAAATTCAATTTTGGCACTTGTGGCATGTCAACCATTTTCGCCAGTTCTCTTTTTATAAAACCTTCACTCTTTTGTAAAACAGAAGTAACAGAAGAAATTTCTTTCAAATCCAACACACTCACCTTAATTTTGCAAAACTTAAAATCAGGAGTTACATTAACTTCTGTTATGCTGACAATTTTGTCAAGACGCGGATCATTCATCTTAAATTGAATGATGTCAATTAAACATTTTTGAATTTCTTTATTTGCTCTGTCAATTCTGTTTGCCATATAAAAACCTCCTATAAAAAGAGAAAGAAAGGAAAGTCAAAAAACTAATCCCTCTTTACTACTTCTTTTGTGTAACATTCTAAGATGTCACCTTCAACGAAATCAACATTATCTTTAAGTTTAATTCCGCATTCAAAACCTTTTGCAACTTCGCTCTTTTCATCTTTAACAATCTTCAAAGAGTCAATCACACTTTCGCCAATCACTTCACCACCGCGTTTAATCTTGGCAATTCCGTTTCTGACAATCTTTCCATCAAGAACATAACTTCCTGCAACTTTTCCAGCAGAAGAAAGTTTAAATACAACACGGATTTCAGCACTTCCAATATATTTTTCTTCATATTTAATTGCCATCATACCTTTGCTGAGTCTTGTGATTTGGTCGACAACTTCATAAATAATTCTTGATTCAATGAGTTCAACTTTCATGCTGTCAATCATTTGCAACATTTTATTTGGTGTTTTAATATTGAAAGCAATGACAGTTGCACCAGTTGTTTGAGCAAGCACAATGTCACTTTCAGTAATTGCACCTGCACCACTGTGAATGCAAACAACCTTAACTTCTTCGTTTCTGATTGCTTCCAATGATGCTTTCAACGCTTCAACTGAACCCATGGTGTCCGCTTTAATGATAATGTTAAGGTTTTTAAGTGCTCCTTCATGAATTCTGCTCATAAAGTCATCAGCACTCACACCAGATGTATGCTTAGCGCGTTCTTGTTTAATTTTGTTAATTCTTTCGTTGATTACTTGTTTTGACTAACTTTCTTCAACGGCATAAACAGCATCAC